>JBAYHM010000312.1:0-5438 GCA_041666155.1 Treponemataceae bacterium | reverse complement strand
TACCCCCGGCTGCGTGCGTGGAGCGCCGCCCAATCCATGAGGCCGGCCGAGCCTTCGTCGGGGCCGAGAAACAGGATTTCGCGCACCGTCGTATTACCGTTCGCATCGAGCTCAACCAGAAGGTCGAGCAGCCCGTCGACGTAGTCCTTGAAGGCGCGGTCGGCGGCTTCCTGGCTGCCCATGTGGAGGAGTATTGTTCCCTTTGCCCCGCCTTCGGGGATGTCCTTGTTCTTGCGCTGCTGCGTCATCGCCAGGTTGTAGTTTTCCGAGAATATCGTGTCGATGTTGTGCGCGTAGACGTCGACGGAGCGGGATCTGACTATTCTGATGCCGCCGCGCGCAATGTCCCTGAAGCGCATATGGAAGCCGAGGAAGTCGTGTCCGATGAGGAAGAATAGCCCGAAAGGACGTTCAGGGAAATCGACCGGATCAAGGATGCCCGGATCAAGACGGAAAGCAACGCAGGCTTTCTCAATCTTGAAGAAATTGGTAATCGATATCGATTCGTTGAAGCGGAGAAAATACTGCAGGATGATCCGGTCCTTTGATTTTGAGACTTCCCGATCGATCAGCTGCCTGATCCGCTTCGCTTCTATTTCCCGGCTTGATTCTTCCTCGCCTCCGACGCAGAGGCGGAAATGACCGAAAAGCTCCTGGACGATTTTCAGGTTGTTCGCGACGGTCGCGGAAATCCGCGCGGTGGAATAGGTGTCCTTGAGGAGGTGGAGCTTCAGGTTGTCGACTATACCGCGCGCTTCGGGCTGATCCTTGAGGGCCCGCTGCAACGTAACGTATTCCTCCGTCATCACCGACAGGAATTGGTGGGTGACGGCCGCCGCGGCAACGGCGTACATCGCCGTCTGGGGAGAGAAGGTGCCGCTGAAGAAGAGCGCCGATTCGGGCACGTTCGGAAGCATCAGGCATACGTTCAGGTCGCGCCTCAAGTCGGCGACGACGTTATTGGAGAGCCGTGGGAAGTAGAGGCTCGTTATCCGTTTTCCGTCGGCGAAGGGTTCCACGTATTTTCGCCGGGGCGAAACTCCGTAGCTGGCCAGAAGGTGCGCGAAGGTAGTCAAGGTTCGCCGGTGATCCGTTCCTTTGAGTCCGATCATTATGCGCGTTTCGTCGCTTTCGGGTTTGACGGAGACGGAAACGAACGGCGCTTCCATGCCGTCCATCGCTTCCCAAGCTTCCCGGTAACGAAGAACCGTCTCGGGAACCGCTCGGGAAAGGAATATGCCGCTCGCCGCCTTTTCAAAGGGCGTGACACCCTCAGTGCCTTTGCCGGCGGAGAATACGGGCTTGGTCAAAACATAGAAACGGAAGGGACCGCTTTGGGCGGTCTTTTTGGTGATGTAGCTTTCCAGGTGGAAGCCCGGATAGTTTTTTTCGATCCGGCCTTCGATTTCAAGCGTTTTCTCGCCCGTGTCTTCAACTATATATACGGCTTTGTCTTCGCGTTCTCCGATCAGCTGCATGCCCGCGCCGCTTCCGCCGTACAGGGCTATAAGTTCGGACGCGCTCAAGGCGATCAGGTGCCGCGCGATGTCGTTTTCGCTCGTCGTGCGGAAATAATACTCATCGATTCCCAGATCGATGATGAACCATTCCATATCCCGCCGGGCTTTTTCAGAAGTGATGTACCCAGTGTTCACGATGTATTCTTCTATCCGGACGAGTTTTTCAAGCGATAGGACGCTCCGCGAAGCGATATCGTTCAAGCTTTTCATGGACATCTCCTTGCCTGATGCAGCGCCACGGACGGCAATGATTGTTTCTCTCTATAAATAGTAGTTCCTATTTTTGTTTTTTGCTCGTTAGCGGCGATCAGTCGATTTGAGTTTAAAGTGAAAGATACTGAAAGAACTGTAAAGAGTTGACGTTTTCCGCTTGCGGGGACTAGAATGGTTTCATGAAAGATGCCCGAATTCAGAGAAAAAAAAGTGAGCCGAGTTTAGATGACGTCGCGAGGAAAGCGGGCGTTTCCGCGGCCTCCGTTTCTCGCGTGCTCAATAATGTTCCCCCGATAAGCGAAAAACTCCGCGCGGCCGTCGAGTCCGCGGCTGCCGAACTGGGCTACGTGCCCAGAAACCCGAAAGCGGCGCACAATTCTTCCATGATCGCGGTCTTTTGCACGGATTTGTCTAATCCTGTTTTTACCGAAATAATCGGTGGGATAGAAGACCGGGCTTCCTCTCATTCGCTCGGGTCTATTTTGATCGATCTGCGGGGCGGAAGAGCGCCCTGGGACCAAGTAAGGAATTTCTTTTCCAATTATAAACCTCTGGGCCATATCGTTCTGGGGCCGGTCCTGAGCGACCAGACGCTTTTGGAGCTTGCCGGGCATGGCCGGATTCCGCTGGTCGTCGTCAATCACATCCTCCGCCATTCGGCGATACGCAGCGTCAATATCGACCACGCGAAGGCTACGTATAACGCGACGACGCATCTTCTCAATCTGCGTCACCGGCGTATCGCATTTCTAGGCAGTAATTCAACTTCTCCGGTTACGGAGGAAAAGGTGAAGGGCGTTCGGGACGCATTCGCCGACTTTGGCCTGGAACTTCGCGACCAGGACGTCCTTCCCGGTCACGCCACGATCGAGTGGGGCTTCCACGCTACAAAGACGGTAATCGCCCGTTCGGTGACTGAAAGACCTACCGCCATTGTCTGCTCTTGCGACCTTATCGCTTTGGGCGTCCTTCACGCGGTCAGATCTCTGGGCCTGTCCGTTCCCAAAGACGTTTCCGTCGTCGGCTTCGACGATATCCCCATGGCCTGCCACTCCAATCCCGCCCTCACTACGGTCAGTCCGCCTAAGTACGAGATGGGCGCTCTTGCCGTCGATCTGCTTTTATCGTCCGAAACCGGTTCAACTTCCATCAACGATTACGTCATGCTTGAAAGTCCGCTCGTCGTGAGGGAATCCACCGCGGAGTGCTCCCAGAAGTAAGGCTCCCGTAAGTGGAGATGCGCTAGGTGTTTCGAAAAAATGTAAGACTTACAGTAATTGCATGTAATAAGTGAAAAAACTTGACAGATAATCGATACTGCCGCAGTATTGAACCATCTCGTTACTTGGGAAGGAGGGCATATGAGGAAGAGTCTGGGGCTCGTCATTATTCTCGCCGTTACGGCTGGTTTTGCGGTTTGGGCAGGAGGATCGAAAGAGCCGGCCAAAGAGCCGTCCGCCAAGGCACCGCAGGAAATCGTAGTTTGGATGGGGAGCTGGTGGAGCGAGAAAGCTCCGCTGATCACCAAGGAATTCGAGGCGAAGTATCCGCAATATAAACTGAAGATCGACGCGTTGCCGATCAACGGGTATGTTGACAACGCCACCGCCGCGATTCTCGCGGGCAATCCCCCTGATGTTCTCGATATCGACATCACGCAGGTTGCCTCTTTCGCGGGCAAGAATCTCTTGACCGACATTACCGCCGACGTCGGCTCAAAGCTCAAGGCGTCCGACTTCATCAAGACTTGCTGGGATTACAGCCAATTCAAGGGAAAGCAGTACGGCATGCCCAACCGCGGCACCGGCGTCGTTTTCTATTACAACAAGACAATGTTCGACGATGCGAAAGTGGCGTATCCGAAAGACGGTTGGTCTTATGATGACCTTTTGGAAATGGCCAAAAAAATAACCGTTCCCGGACAAAAGTACGGCGTCGGTATTTCCGCCGACCTGAGCGATCCGAACAACGTGTGGACCTCTTTCTCGCCGGTTCTGTGGTGGCTCGGCGGCGATATCATGAACGCGGACGCGACGAAGTGCCTCATGGATCAACCACAGGCGATCAAGGCCATCGCTTGGTGGACCGATCTGTACCTCAAGCATAAGGTTGTTCCCGAAGGAAGTCTCGGTTACACGATCTCCCGAGACGTCGTACCTCTCCTGTCGGCGAACAAAGTCGCCATGTTGCCCTTCGGCGTCAGCGGCGCGGATACCTTCAAAAAGGTAGCCGGCCTTCAATGGGCCTTGGTTCAAGCGCCCGGCGGTTTCAACCGCGGCGGAGGTTGGACTTATACGCTCCCCGTATCCGCCAAGAACAAGAAAGGCGCGATCGATTACATGCTTTGGTTCGCGAACCCCGACGTCCAGTCGCGCCTGTGCGCGACCGAACCGTCGATGATCGCCGCGTGGGGACTTGCCGCTCCGTGGAACACTCCGGTGTATCAGGAAATGCTGAAAGCCGCCAAGACCGGCAAGGCGCTTCCGAACACCAGCAAATGGGGAGAAGCTTCTCCTCTAATGATCAAGGAACTGCAGAAGGTGCTGATGGGCCAGAAAACTCCCGAACAGGCCGGAAAGGATATGGTCGCTCTTGTTGACCCGATCCTAGCCAAATAGCATCGATTAACATCATCGGGAGGGAGACGCGGTATGAGAAGCGGCACGCTGACGATAGCGACGAAAAGAAAGATCACCGGTTTCGTCTGCGTGCTGCCTTGCATCGTCGTCCTTCTCCTGATGATGGCGTATCCGGTTCTGCAGACGTTCCTTTTCAGTTTTTCAAAAATAGAGCTGCCGTCTTTTAAACTATCTTTCAACGGTTTCAATAATTTCATCAGCGCTTTTTCCAAGCCGGACGTCCAGCTGATCATTCGCAATACCATCGCCTGGACTATCGGATCAACCGTTCTGCGGCTGTCGCTCGGGCTCGTCTGCGCCCTGATCATGAACGCGGACGTTCCGGGGATTTCCGTCCTGCGCATAATCGCTCTTCTGCCCTGGACCGTGCCGCTGATCGTCTCATCCAATTCCTGGCGCTGGATGCTGCAGAGCGATTACGGCGTTATCAACGGCATGCTCAAGCTGATGGGGCTCAACGGCTTCGCGCTGAATTGGCTCGCTAGTTCAAGCACGGCGCTGCCCGCGGTGCTGACGGCGGCGACTTGGGCCGGATATCCCTTTGTGATGATGATGCTGCTTTCCGCTATGCAGAGCCTGCCGGTTGAATTGTACGAGGCGGCCCGCATCGACGGCGCGAACCGGTTCCAGTTATTCCGTTTCATCACGCTGCCGGGAATCAAGCCGGTCCTTTTCGTCGTGCTTACGCTTGAACTCATCAACGCCGTCAACGCGTTCGATATGCTCTTCGTCATGACCGGCGGCGGACCCGGCGGCGCCACGGAGATTCTCGGTTTGTTCGTGTACCGCTTGGCCTTCGTCAATTTCGATTTCGGTGAGGCCTCCAGCGTCAGCGTCGTTCTGATCGCGCTGGTTATCCTCGGCTTCGTCCTTTACAACACGGCCCTCTCCCGGAGCAAGCACAAAGGAGAGGCGGCATGAAGCGGAAGAGGTTGACCTACTTGTCCGTGATTTACCTCTTGTCGGCGCTCATCTGCGTATTCAGCCTGGTGCCGATACTCTGGAGCCTGAGCACTTCTCTGAAACCCGAGGGACAAATATTCTCCCAGCCGCCCAGGTGGATTCC
>JBAYHM010000311.1:0-5441 GCA_041666155.1 Treponemataceae bacterium | reverse complement strand
CCGAGGCCGACGGCCGAAAAGCCGCCTTCGCCATTCTGAAAAAAGCGGGCATTCCCGTAGAGAAGGAGTCACGTCCGATCAAAGCCATCGACCGGGCCAAGCTTGCCCGACGCGGAGAGATGCTGCCGTCTCTCCCCATCGACAATCCGCGTTTCCTTGAGCGGGAAGCCGAACGCTGTCTTAACTGCGGGACCGCGTGCCTGCGTTGCGTCGAAGTCTGCCCGAACCGCGCTAACTTCGCAGTGCCGGTGATTTCGGTCAAGGGCGGCGACAAAGACTCCGCCTTCCGCCAGCAGCTGCAGATTCTCCACGTCGATTCTCTGTGCAACGAGTGCGGCAACTGCGGCCTTTTCTGTCCCTTCCAGGGCGAGCCTTTCCGAGGCAAACCGACCCTCTTCGGAAACCGCGCAAGCCTTGACGCGTCCAAGAACGCGGGCTTCGCCTTCATGGCCGACGAAAACGGCGCTTCGGCGGCGAAACCGAACCTCGCGCACCGGACCGCCTACGAAGGTGCCGTCATGACCTTGGATTTCGCTTCCTGGACCGGCATCGCCGAGAAGGCGATCGCGAGCGGAGACCAAGCGGCGACCGACCGCGCGCTCAAAGAGCGAGCGCTCGAAAAGCGAGCGCTGCTCGCCCTAGCCCACACCGTTCTAAAAGAACATCCTTACCTCATCGGAGGCCGCGCATGACCGTATTCGAAAACGTCCGCGTACTTTCCTTCAATCCGCCCACCGTTTCCGCGCCGACCGACGTCGCCGTGGACGGGGGACTCATCGCCGCTATCGGCAACGGCTTGGCCGCGAAATACCCGCAAGCCGAACGAGTCGCGGGCGGCGGTCGATTTCTGTCGCCGGGACTCGTCTGCTCGCACACGCACCTGTACTCGGCGCTTGCGCGGGGCATGCTCGTATCGATCCAGCCGTCAAAGGACTTCGCCCAACAGCTGAAAAATCTGTGGTGGCGCCTGGACCGCGCCATCGATCTTCCGATTCTGGAAGCGAGCGCGCTGGCCGGTTGCGCGGACGCCGTACTTGCGGGAGTCACGAGCCTTGTGGATCACCACGCGAGCCCGGAAGCCATTGATGGGAGCCTCACGGTTATCCGAAAGGCATACGAGGAAGTGGGCGTCCGCGGCCTTCTCTGCTACGAAACCACCGACCGCAACGGCATGGACGGAGCCAAGGCGGGTGTGAAGGAAAACATTCGCTTCGCAAAAGAAGTCGCCGCCGACCGCGCGGCCGGTAAGGCCGTCCTCACCGAAGCGGCAATCGGCGCCCACGCGCCCTTCACCATCGGGGACGAGACGCTCGGCTTGCTGGCCGACGCGGTCAAGTCCACCGGCCGCGGTTTCCACATTCATGTCGCCGAGGACAAGTACGACGCCGTCGATTCGCGCTATCGCTTCGGCCTTGACCCCTTGGTCCGCCTGGACAAAGCGGGCCTGCTCGACGAGCGGACGATCATCGGCCACGGCCTCTGGCTTTCGGAATCCGAGGTTGAACTCTTGTCCGCGCGGGACGGCTTCCTGGCCCACAACGCGCGGAGCAACATGAACAACGCGGTCGGCTACAACACGCTGCTTACCAAGCACAGGAACGTCGTGCTCGGCACCGACGGCATGGGCGCCGACATGCTGGAAGAGTTCAAGTTCGCCGTGTTCCGCCACCGTGAGAGCGTCGGCCCCTGGTGGCCGGGCGAGTTCCTGGCGTGCCTGGATCGCGGTAATCGGCTCATTGAACGGTACGCCGCCGCGGAACCGCGAGCGCCAGGGCCGCGGACCTCCGGTCCGGCATCGAACAAAAACGACCCGCGCGTCTTCGGCAAAGTCGAGGTCGGCGCGGCCGCGGACTTGGTGCTCTGGGACTACGAGTCGCCGACTCCGCTTGTCGGCGACAACGTAGCCGGGCACCTGGCCTTCGGACTTTCCAGCCGTTCCGTCGGTTCGGTCATGGTCGCCGGCCGCTTCGCCGTTCGGGACAAAAAAGCGCTCTTCGACGCCGAAAAGATCGGGGCCAAAGGCCGGGAGCAGGCTTCCCGCTTGTGGAAACGCATGGAGGATAGGTAATGGCCGCCCGTGTCCCAAAACCCTCTTTGGAATCCACGCCGCAGCCTTGGGCGATTGCTCTCGGAAAAGATCAGAGCGGTCCCGCGCCGGCGGTAAACCGAATACTCCTGCGAGACTGCTACCGCGTTCTTCTGCCCGATGGATCATCGCCTCAAGGCGTCGATATCCTGATCGAGGGAAACACTATCGCGCTGATAGGGACGATCCCCGCCGAACGCGCCCGGGCTGCGCGCGTCATCGACGCATCGAATCACGTGGTCCTCCCGGGCTTGGTGAACACGCATCACCATTTCTACCAGACTCTGACCCGCAACATCCCGGCCGTTCAGAACGCCAAGCTTTTCGACTGGCTCCTTTACCTCTACGAAATCTGGAAAGGCCTGGACGAGGAGGCTGTCTACTGGTCCAGCCGCCTCGCGATAGCCGAACTGCTCAAAACAGGCTGCACGCTGGCGACCGACCATCATTACCTGCACCCAAAAGGATTCTCCGGCGATCTTCCCGGATTGCAATTTGCCGCCGCCTCAGAACTCGGCATCCGCTTTGCCCCGACGCGCGGCTCAATGTCTCGGTCCAAAAAAGACGGCGGCCTCCCGCCTGATTCCACCGTGCAGGACGAGGACGCGATCCTGGCCGCCTCGGAAGAAGCGATCAAGAAGTACCACGATCCTAGTCCCGACTCGATGCGCCGCATCGCGCTCGCGCCGTGTTCGCCCTTCTCGGTTTCCGAGAAAGCGATGCGGGACGCGGCCGAACTCGGCCGCCGCTATGGCGTGCGCCTCCACACGCACCTGGCCGAAACCAGCGACGAAGACGATTTCTGCGTAAAGATCTACGGCCGCCGGCCGCTCAAATTGATGGAAGACACGGGCTTCATCGGCAAGGACGTCTGGTACGCGCACGGCATCTTCTTCAATGACGCCGAACTTGACCTCCTGGCAAAGACCGGTACCGGCGTCGCGCACTGCCCCTCGTCCAACATGCGCCTGGGGTCCGGCATCTGCCGCGTCAGGGAAATGATCGACAAGGGTGTAAACGTGGGACTGGCCGTGGACGGCTCGGCCTCCAACGACAGCTCCGACATGCTCGGAGAGGCGCGGCAGGCGCTCCTCCTGCAGCGGATCCGTTACGGCTCCGGCGGCATCAACGCCCGAGAAGTCCTTAAAATTGCGACTGAAGGCGGCGCGCGCGTCCTTGGTTACGAGAACACGGGAAAAATCGAGGTCGGAGCGCTCGCGGACCTGGCGCTTTTTGACGTAAACCGCATGGAATACGCGGGCGCGCAATCGGACCCCGTCGCCGCGCTGCTCTTCTGCGGCTACACTCACGCCGCCGCGCACGTTATAGTGAACGGTACGCTGGTCGTTGAAGACGGCCGACTTCTCGGCGCCGACGAGGAAAAAATCCGCGACGGAGCGAACCGGGCCGCACGCAAGCTCTTGCAAAAGGCGGGACTTGTCTAAACGACGGGGCCTTACTCCGCCGAAAGGGGACATCGATATGGTGAAGCGTTATTCACGTCCGGCGAACCTCGCCGAGGCGATCAAGCTGAAAGCCTCCGACCCCGGGTCGCTTTACCTAGCCGGTGGGACTTTCCTCCTGGCCGGGGATAAACGAGAAAAACCCGAAGCGCTCATCGATATCGGCTCAATCCTTCCTTCGGGGGTCGAACGCCGAGGCGACGAACTCGTGATCGGCGCGGGAACCAGTTTCCAGGCGCTCGCCGATGATTCCGCCGCTCCTGCCGTGCTCAGGAAAGCGGCTCTACAGATGGCCAATCGTAACGTGCGAAACCGCGCGACCGTCGGCGGCAACCTCGGCGCGGGAAAAACCTGCGCGAGCCTCGTCTCCCCGCTCTTGGCGCTTGACGCCAAGGTGAGCGTCGCGGTGGCCGCTTCCTTTACCGCCGCCGGCGACGTCGAAGCCCTGAACGAGGGTCTCATCCCGCTTTCCGATTGGCTGGCCGCCCCGGAAGGACTCATCGTCAATATCCACATAAAGCTTCCCCTCGGCCGCCGCGCCGCGAGCCGCCGCTGGGGCCGTACCGCCTGCGACCTATCGGTTATCACCGCCGCCGTCGCTTTCACGGCATCCCGCCAAGCCGCGGGCTCGCACACGGCCGAAGCGAGCGACGCCGAAGCACTTATCCTGGACGTCCACGTCGTACTCGGCGGCCTCGGTCCCCACGCGCGGCGCTTTCCGGAAATTGAAAAACTGCTGGAATGCAAGCCTCTCCCGACCAAGACTCAAATCGAAACCATGGTCGAACCTCTTCTCATGTCTATCGACGACCAGCGCGGAAGCGCCGCGTTCAAGCGCCTGCGCGCGGCCGGACTCGTTGCCGACGCGCTCCATGGAACGGAGGCCTTGTCATGAAAACGTCTTTTCAACTCAACGGCCGCTCCGTCTCCTGGGAACTTGAGGTCGGCGAAAGTCTCCGCGACGCGTTGCGCCGAAAAGGCATCGTCTCCGTGCGCAACGCCTGCGACGGTGAAGGGTCCTGCGGCCTCTGCGCGGTAATTCTCGACGGCAAGCTGGTCAACTCCTGCCAGATCCTGGCCCCTCAGGTTGAAGGCCGATCGATCGTTACGGTCGAGTATTTTTCCAAGGACCGAAAGCTCGGCGTCGTTCAGCGCGCCCTGGTGGACGCCGCCTGCGTCCAGTGCGGCTACTGCACTCCCGCTATTGCCCTCGCTATCCAGGAACTCCTCGATCGATCCAAGAATCCGACCGACGAGGAAATCGCCGACGCGCTTTCCGGCACGCTCTGCCGCTGCACCGGTTACGAACAGTTCTACGAAGCGGTGCGTCTGGCCGCCAAACGGCTTACCGATCCCGATTACGCCCTCCCGCCGGGAGAGGAGTTCCGACCTGACCTGCGCCATGTCGGCAAAGACAGGGAAAAAGTGGACGCCGCCGCCCTGGCCCGCGGAGAACGGGCTTTCGTGGAAGACCGCGTCCCGAGCGACGCCTGCGTCGTCAAAATTCTAGGCAGCCCGCACGCACACGCCTGGATCAAATCGATCGATATAGCCGATGCGCTCACGCTGCCGGGCGTCGTGGAAATCGTCACCAAGGACAATTGCCCCCGGAAATCCTACACGACCGCCGGTCAGGGTTTCCCCGAGCCGTCCCCCTACGACCAGAAAATGTTCTGCCGGAAGGTTCGATTCGTCGGCGACCGCGTCGCGGCGGTCCTGGCTGAAACCGAGGCGGAAGCCGAAGCCGCCCTCAAGGCGATCAAGGTCGATTATGAGATTCTGCCGCCGGTCCTTTCAATAGCCGCGGCAAAAGCGAGCGGCGCGCCGGTCATCCACTCTGGTGAAGTTTCCTACGTCGCCGGGTCCGCCCCCGCCGGCACCGAGACCAAGGG
>JBAYHM010000310.1:0-5445 GCA_041666155.1 Treponemataceae bacterium | reverse complement strand
TTTCTTTTAAGCCGAGCGGCAAGAAGCGCGCTTCATTTGTTCGGCTTGAAAAGAATCTTGAATCCCTCCTTGTTGAAGGCTTTCTCAAAGGCCGTTTCCCACTGTTCCAGCGGATAGGTGAAGCTCACCAGCGGTTTCAGGTTGACCATGCCGAGCCTGAACAAGCGCAACGCGCGTTCCCAAGACGTTCGTTCCTGAGCGAAACTGTTGAGTATTCGCACTTCGTTTTTGAGCGCCAGGTCGTGGTCGAATTCTACTTTCTTACCATAAAGTCCGATCTGGATGTACTGACCGGACTTCTTGACGGCTTTCAGGCAGTTCTCGGCTGATCTCCAGTGGCCGGCACACTCGAAGACGAGGTCGAAACCCTCTTTGTCTCCGATGTAAGCGGCCGCTTCCGCGAAAAGGTCTTGAGTCTCTACGTTTATCGTTTTAACGGCGCCAAGCGTCTGCGCCAGTTTCATGCGTTCCGCGTCGGCTGTCGTTCCGGCTACGATCACCTTCGCTCCCGAGGCGACCGCCACCTGTAGCGTGATGAGTCCGATGGTTCCCGGCCCGGACACCAGAACGATGTCCCCCGCTTTTACGGACGCCATCTCTATGACGCTCCGCACGATGCAAGCGAAGGGTTCCGAAAGAGCCGCTTCTTCCATCGATATGGAGTCAGGGATTTTAAATGCTAGGTGTGCGGGCACCACCATGTACTCGGCAAAAGCGCCGTTAACACCCGACCCTATCGATTTCCGTTCGGGGCAGAGCATGAGGAGCCCGGAATAGCAGTAGCGGCAGTGCCCGCAGGTAACGGCCGCGGTTAAGGACACCACACGGTCACCCTTTTTGAAATCCTTGACCGCGGCACCGACTTCCTCAACGGTGCCTGAGTATTCGTGCCCCATGACAACCGGGTAATCAGCCGCGTATTCGTCTTTAACGATGTGGAGATCTGTGCCGCAGATGCCGGCGGCGTGGATCTTCACCTTTATTTCGTTCGCTTTCGGCGTAGGCTCCGGGATGTCCCGCAGTTCCACGCTTCCCGGTCCTTTTCCGATTTTCATAAGCGCTTTCATAATCCAGGCTCCTTTGGTATTAATGGCCCATAATCATATACGGAATAAAAGTAGTCACTTGAGGCAGGAACGACAAGGAAGTCGAGAGGGCGAAGTCCTGTTTAATCCAAGGTCCGTGCTACTGTAGGCGGAGCTTCTCGTTTTTCAGGTGCATAACTTCCAGCCGGGACATGACCGCGTCGACAACGGCCTGCTTTTTATCGGCATCTTCGGGAACCGCGTTCTTATTCGCGTCACGGAATTCGTCGCACGGAATGACGGGGCCGGCTTCCATCAGGATTACGTCTTTTTCAAGAAGGTCCTCGGTCATATCGCCTTTTTGGATTTTGAGGACTTCTCCGTTTATTGAAACCAGGCACATATAGTCGAAGGCTTTGATATAGGAGTCGATCTCGCGGACGCCTTTTCTGGTTTCCGGCGCCCAGGGCCGGAAACGGGTTCCTGCCGGGAACACTAAAACCAATTTTCCCTCTTTCTTGACGTCGTTGAGGGCCTTCATAGCGGCGCGGTTGATGGCGTTGGACCGAATCAATTCTTGGCGCGCTGCTTCCGGATCAACGTTGCTTTGAGATCGGCTGGGGTAGATGACGATGCGCGAAAACGCGGAAGTCAGGGCCGAGACGAGGGGATTTTCCTCGTTGAGCTTCATGCCGGCGATCGCGACTACCGCGTCGGCGATTTCCTGACCGCGCGGAGAGGCTTTTCTGACCAAATAGCTGAAGGCCGGAAGATCGAAGTTGCTGTAGTGCTCCAGAAGAAGCAGGCAGGAGGAGCCCGCTTTCGCTTTATCAAAAAGCTCAATGAGGTGTTCCAGGCCGAGAATTCCGGATCCCGGCTGCAGCAAATCTTCCAGCATGGAATCGAAGAAGGGTAGAATTTCCTTATTCGCTTCCTGCCGGACGTTTTGCTCGGTGATGACCATATCTAATTTTACCCGTCCCATCATTTGTTTGACGCGGTCGCTGTAGGCAGATCGTATTGTAGCCATGGATGGATTCTCCTTCGGCGAGTATAAACGGACGCGAAAAGCGCCGTCAACGTAGGAAGCGGGCGAGTTCCGGGATCGATTTGACCCGCTGATAGGACGAACCGGCATGCCGATCGAAATCGTCGATGAGCACCCCGTGCCCCCCTATTTTAAGGAAACCCTCAAGGTAGGTCGGGAGGTCGTCGACGAAAAGCGTTTCTTCCGGTTTCGTTCCGACCGCTTTCAGGACGCTGCGGAACGCGCTCTCCGCGGGCTTCCCCTTGAGATTGTTCCATCTGATATCATAGACGGACTCGAACAAGCCTTCAAGTTCAAGTTTTTTCAAGACTCTGTCGGCGTGTTCTTTGGGGGCGTTCGTCAGGACGGATGCGGGGACGGGCAGGTTTTTGATGAAATCACGCACCGCGGGATCGGGTTTTAGGTTTTCCTCTTCACCATCCGGATGAATGTACGCGTAATACGCATCCACGTCGATTAGGCCGCGTTCCGCCATGAGCCATTCAAGCGTGGTGCCGTACAGGTGTATCCGGTCTTTCCGGAGTTCGAGCGCGCGTTCCTTCGTTACTCCGAGGTATTTCGCGGTGTATTCTCCGATTCGGCGCACCATGTCGTCTTCCAAACCGGTGGCGCTCGGATACAAGGTATTGTCTAGATCAAACAGGACGTAGCGGATCATGGCCGGATATTAACACAAGCGGGCGTCGTGGGGCTACCGAGAAAGTTCGGCTAAAGTTTAATGTGGGTGATGACTTCGTTGATCTGTTCGGCTAGTTTTCTCATTTCGGCGACCACGATTTTAAACGATTGACCGCGCTCGCCGATTTTCGCGGCTTGGATTGACCCGTTGAGTGCCAGCACCTTCATCCGCTCCGCGATATCCATGATTTTCTCCTCCATTGAGCGGACTATTTCCCGCTCATGGCGGATTTCCGATTCCCGGCGAAGTTCTTCCCGAAGCGTCAATTCAGCCAACTTCTGAATAGGTTTTACCGTCTCCGGGTCGCCTCGGATGCCGATTACCGCCACGCGTTGACCATCGATTTTTACGATTCCGTTGTATCCCGGCCGCGTACCCTGCATCGTTGCGGCCATATCGATGGAGATCGCGATTTCATCGACCTCTCCGTTCATGATGCGTTTTCCGCCTTCATGAATGGTGCCGACACGGCTCGCGTCAAAAGAGGCGAGAATAAGGCCGTTTTCACCGATAACGTTCGCGTCGGCGTTCGCCGCGGTTTTAATATCAGCGACAATGCGTGTTGCGAGTTGTTTTGTAAGCTGGTAGTTTTTACTCAAAGCTCAAAAATCTCCACTTGCAGTATGTGGGCATTCCATGCCCTCGTCAAGAGAAAACCCCATTAGGTTTTTAGTGATTCGCCAGGAAATGCGCCAACAGCAAAGCGATAAGTCTCTGAGAATCACGGCCTCCCTCGGTCTTCGGGAAGCCTAGCTCCAGTCGCCTGCGCGTTTCGATGAGTAGCCACGCGAAGGTTCCCAAAGTTTGCTCGGTGCGGAAGGCGAGTTCGACGAAACCCTCTTTCGTGGGGGACTGTCCAAAAATGCTTTCCAAAACGCGTTCAGCATAAGAGAGGATGAGTAAAAGAGCTTCTTCTTCGTGTCCGGAATTGAGAAGGTCTGCGCTCCGGCGGATTTCGGTTCTAATCGATTTCGGATTTTCACCCAATTTCATTGTCGCTTTAGCGACGTTTTCCTCAACACTCGTGAATAACCTGGCTATGCGTGTAGCCGTCCCGGATACCGAACCGCCTATCAAGCGATAGAATTCTTCCCGATTGCCCAAAAGGTTGTCGAGCGCTATCGCGTACTGCCTGCGCAGGACAGGATTGGTCGACTCGCATAAGCGTGGATACAATTCCCATGCGGCCTCAAACAAGCCGAGTCGGCTGGCCGCCGTGCCCGCGCTCGCGCGTACGTTCTCCGGGACGTCGGCGCGGTAGAGTGCCAGTACTTCTTTTATCGAGCGATCGCCGCCTATGGTTCCGAGCGCTTGAACGCACGCGTCCTGCAACTCTTCCGAAGCGGCTTCGCGTAGCGTCGCCGCGAGCGGTTCCACCGCCCGTTTGTCTCCGATTTTACCGAGCGCCCGGGCCGCGGCAACGCGAATGGATGATGAAGGGTCTCTCAGACGGGTAGAGAGCGCGTCCACTGCCAGCGGGGAAGCGATCCGTCCAAGCGCCCGCGCGGCTTCTTCCCTGATTTCCGGATATGGGTCGTCCAAGCGCGCGAGGATTTCCTCTATAGCCAGGTCCCCGGTGTCCGGATCGATCGCTCGGAGCGCTGATTCGGCTTTTTCCGGGTCTACGGAAGAAGCAAGATCCTCCATTAACGCATAGGTCCGGATGATTCCCGGATTCGCGATGCGGCTGACCACGAAAGAAATAGGACGCTCCTTCCCTTCCTTCACGCGCGACATGATGAAAGCCGAGACGATGACCATAAGAATCGCCAGAAGCTGAACCGCGTGGAAGTCGACGAATTCGAAGGGGCCGACGCGGAGGCTGAACCCCGCGAGCGCGTCGAAGAGGATACCGCCGAAAATCGGCCCGCCCGCGGAAACGACGCCCGAAATCGCTAGATACCAAGCAACAAAAGAAATGCGGTTTTTTTCGGGGGTAAGCGAAAGCATCATTTGGTTGACGCCTTCAGTGAATGCCGGGGAGAGGAGTCCGATTCCCAGCGATATGAGCGGCAGAATATAAATGTACGTGCGCGGGGTGAGGAAGAAGAAGCCCACCCAGCTGAGGGCGTAGAAGCAGCCGAGGGTTACCACGGGTTTGCGTCCCCATTTATCCATCACCGTGCCCCAGAAAGGCGCCGTCAGTACCCAGGTCAGTTGGGAGATGGCGTACATGATCCCCAACCACGTGATCGGCGCGCCGACTCTCCGCGGGTCCACGACAAAAGGTGACTGGAAAGGAGTCGCCAGATTGATGGAGAACAGGACGATGCCAGCGGAAATTGAAAAATGTACGAAATTGCGATTTTTGAGCGGTTCCAGGGCATCGGTCGGATGGAAGGTCGGCTGGGTAGCCGGCAACGGTTCGGGAATGAAGATATTCAGGATGATGTCAACAATGCCGGTCAATGCGCCGATGGAGAAAATCGCGCCGTAGACCCAAAACCGTCCTGGTCCTTCAAACAGGTCCAGGCACATGCCTGCTAGAAAGAACCAGATGACGTTGATGATGTTTATCAACGCGGACCTTTTTAAGAAGAAACCCGCGCGCATCTTTTCCGGGAAGATGTCGGCAACCCAGCTCCACCAGCCCGCGCTGCTCGCGTTCATGAAGGCCCAGGATATCGGCACCGTGATCATGATGGCGCGGATGCCCCAGGACTTGTCCCCGTAGGCCGCCGCGACGAAAGCCG
>JBAYHM010000309.1:0-5448 GCA_041666155.1 Treponemataceae bacterium | reverse complement strand
TTTCATGGTGATCAATCGCGAAAAGTTCTTCCGCTTTCGGGATAAGATCGTCGGAGACTATTCCCAGGTTGTTTCGCTCGGCGCTATCAAGAACTACGACCACGGCCTTTTTAATTAGTGACGAATGCCGCTTTACTTCATACGGTTCAAGAATATGTTCTGGGTCAATGAACGCGAAACGGGCAGATGTCTCGGTCGCATTTACGACGCGTACCCGCTTACCTATGGTTTTGAGCGTTGTCGCAAGAACAACTTCCGCACCGATACCGTCAGCATCAGCCCATTCGTGCGTCGTGAGAATAAAATTGTTGTGCTCATCGAAAAAACGGCGCGCACGCTGCAAATCGTCCAAAAACTGCCTCCGATTTTTCAATTGCGCGGGTATTCGCTTATCGTGAACCAATGGTTTGAAGGTAGATTCGCGCGCTTTCCGCCACCCGTTTCTCAAGTCCAACGCCGACTACAACCGCTTTCCAACCAGGACGTTCCTCAACCCGAGAATACTTGAGTAATTTATCTGCGGCGTCTTTTTCCGCTTCCACAAGGCTGCTCGCGACAAGTACATACGCGATTGGTCGCGGATCTTTCCTTGATTCGGCCTCAGTGAGCAACGCTTTCAAAGCCGCCGCTATATTCGATATTTTCCCATCGTCCGATAACTTGCGTACTTCATCCTTTATTTTGTTTTTTGAGTCTTTGTCGATGGTTTCTCTTTCTATTAAACGTCGCGTTCCGTCGGAGAAAGCCCATACGGAAACGCGGTCACCCGTTCCTAAAAGATCATCGACGACCCGTGCGCAAATCCATTCTGCGGCGTCGCCGACCGCCCCCTTCATCGATCCTGACGTATCGATCAAAATGTATGCATCGATCGGTTCCGTTCGTAAGTCGGCGCCGAAAAGTAAAGGACCCGCTCCCTGGAAGAAAGTAAGAAAAACGAAGAGAAGTGACAAACGAACCGTCAATTTATCCATAATGCTATTATTTACTATAATATGGAGGCGCGTCGAGCGCAAAAAAAGAAAAAACGCTTTACATTTAATTGCCGATATTGATAATCTACAGAGAGCGTACAAGAGAACAAGCAAACGACGTTAGAAGGAGTCAGGATTATGGGAGCCATCGACCTGCCCAAAAGCCCGAACGTATTTCATCCCGAGAAGCCGAGCGCAGTTGGTTCGCGCAACTCTCTCGCCCAGGAATACCGGGATCAGCAGAAAGAAGTGAATCAACTCCTCGAAGAGGAGACTAATAAAGTTCTGCATCACTTGCAGACAAAGTTGCCGAAAGAGGTACTGGAACGCCTTGACGTGATGGGTGGAGTAAAGGAAAAGCTTTACAACTACTTCAATCAGAACTACCAGAACATGTTTAACCGTTACATGGTGACGGCTGAAGATGAGATGGTTAAGAAGGTCCGCAACTACATCGACAAGGAAGAGACCAAAGTTCTCGCTCGGTATACGCCGAAAGAGATAGCGGACCTTCTGGACCAAGTCGGCGGAGCGGACAAGTTCAATACCGGTGAAATCGAAAAATCGATTGTCAACATGTACGGCCACTTACAAGGCCACATTCAGCGCGGTATCAACGACTTGGAAAATGTGACCAATAGTCTGTTGCGTCAGAAAACCGACGTCGGTGCGTTTATTCGCGGTGAAAATGCGTATTCCATCGTTAAATGCGCGTTCAAGGATAATATCATCAAGCCGAAAACCGTTTGCGACGTCAAACTTTCGGTAAATATCCTTGATTCCGAACTCATTAGTCCGATTTTTCACTACCAAGTGACGGTCGAGTATTTGATCAAGGATCTCATCTCCAAGCACATTATCGATTCAATCGATAAAGAGCTCGAACAGCTCAAAGATGCCCGTATTGACGAGGGGCTTGAAGAACTTTCCGACAGTGAGATCATCTTCGCGAAGATGAACGCCGTCGAGAAGTACACCGACGACAAAATCGATGATCCGAAGGCCCGCCGTTATACCATCATTGCCAAGACTTTGATGGACCGCATCAGTGACCTTCGCGCTGAAATCGACCCTGCTACTTTCGATCAGCTTAATATTCGTGAAAACCTCAAGAAAATCGTGGATATGGAAAACATCCGTAACCGCGGCTTCAACACGGCGATCAACTCAATTACTTCCATACTTGATACTTCTAAGATGGGGTATCAGTATATCGAGAACCTCAAAAACGCCCGTGAGCTTTTGATTCGTGAGTATGAGGATACTGATAGCGCAAATCTGCCGGATGAACGCTACCAGATTCGTATGCGCTACTACGATAACGCGCAGTTGATTGAGGACCGCAAGGCCTACGACGTCCAGGCAAAGAGCTTCGAAACCGAAGTTATGCATCTTTGGGACGTTCTTAACATGATCTATGAGGATTCCAAGTTCCTCACTCGTGTTACCGATTTTAACGACTTGGCCAAAATCTATAAGAAGAAAATTTCCAAGAATGTTAAAGAAAAGACCGGCGATCCTTTGTACGAGGACATCGAAAAGGTTTGGGACGAGATCAGTTTCGTGAAACCTGCCGAGACCGAAGTAGAGCGCATGAATCGGACCTATGTCTACGAAAAAGACAAGATTCGCCGCCGTATTATTATGATGCGCGACAAGATGAAGAACATGTATGGATACCAGTACCCGATACAGCGGCGTGTAATGGAAGAGCGCTTGGTGTTCCTTGAGAAGGAATTCAACAAGTTTGATTACATGATCAACCCTTACCATATTCAGCCTGGTCTTCTTCTCGATGTGGACATTACGTCTATTAAGCGTAAGAAGGCTACCTTGGATGGAATGGCCAACGTGCTCAATGAGTTCCTTCATGGTGTGTCTAAGGGATTTCAGGACGCCGCGTTCGCTTCCTTCAGTCGCCGCCGTTCAACTGTTCGGCAGGACATTGCGCAATCGTTCTCGGCGCCTCTTCCTGAAGAAGGGGAAGAACAGAATGATCCGGGCAAAGCGTATCTCGATATGCTGAACACGGAAGAGAGTTCGAATCTCTTGCCTGATTCTTTGGCTGAACCGGTGCCTACGGGATCGAAGGCAAAGAAAAGTTCTGCAAAAGGTGAAGCTGTGGCTCCCGCAAAACGCGGTCGGAAACCTTCCGGTGGAGTTGTAGACGCTCCCGCGGATAAGCCGAAGCGCGGGCGGAAACCGAAGAGTCGTGAAGACGGCGGAATTAGGGAAGTATAAACGCTATACTAATAGGCGACAGATCATACGCCCCCAGTTGGGGGCGTTTTTTCTGAGGAGGCCGAACGATGAGTTCAATTGCTAAATACGAAAATGTTTCAACACGAGCCGGTTTTAATACGGTTGTTCGCCATGTGAAAGCGACTATTTCTTATGTTGAAGTAATGAGTGAAAAAAAGAATTTAGCCGACGCTTTTATTGAGGATGCAAATTCCGAAGATCTGAGCGCCGAACGGATCGCCGCTATTCTTAGAATGACGCTGGTGGATAAGTTCGGGTATCGAGTCGTATCACGTAATCTTGGTTCGGTATGTGAAAATTTAGAGGCCGTCATCGCGGAAATACTGAAGTGGAATGCGGTTGATGTTGTTCTTGCATACCATCATCCTGATTTGGGACTTTTAACCGCAAATCCGAAAAATGTCGAACAATTAGCCGCTTTCGGCACCTTGCGTAAACGTGAGTTGGCGGTCGCCTATGTTGGACGTTTCGATAAAGCCTCCGATGATCTTTGTGAACGTGCCGCTGAAATCGCTTTGACGTTACTTGAAGGCGGAAAGGTTACAATTCCTGCCACTCTCTACAAAGGCGATTGCGTATACAAAGTCGCGAAAAAGAAAGAAGCCAAAGTTGTAGCACCCAAAAAGACAGCTGTTGTTGCTAAACGCGGTCGTCCTGCAACGGTTTCTGCATCAAAGGCGCAGATTGTTGCTGAAGCTCCAGTTCCTGTTGTCGTCGAAACGCCTATAGTGAAGGCCGTTCCTGTCGCGTCCGGCCCAAGGCCCGGCTCTCGCATGACCCCGATGTATTCGGTTACCGTTCAAAATGAGCTTTTTCATAATGGAAATGTGGAAGCTTGGAAGCGCATTATTGAAAGTTATAAAATCAAGTATCCGGGTCTTGAAGTATATATCTATTATGACGGAGAACGGATCCTTAATATCAATTCGCTTTTCAAGTGGGGAAAGGTGAAGCATGGCAGTACAATCCAGTTTGCCGTTGCCGGAAACGAAATCAAGGACGTGGCAAAATTGCAGCGCTATCTCATTCAGGGCGCAAGCCATATGTTCGAATCTTTCCTTCACGGTCCGGTCAGCACCGTACTTAAGCTATTCTAAAAAGGAGCGGAAGCGATGGACGATCGAATACATTTCTTCAGTCATATTGATGTAATTTCGAAAAAGGTCGATCCCGTACTTCTTGGAATACGCGGAAGACAAGCAAATGAATTTGCTGAACTCGGCTTTCCTATATTACCCGGCTTTATTTTGGATTCTCGTCTTATGGCGGAATACGATAAAGCGGATATCCGCAAGGATTTGAAGACAATGCTGGGCAAGTGCTCAGGTCTTGTCGGGAAAACCTTTGGAGATGATGGGGAACCGATGTTGCTGAAGGTCGTCGTTTCGACGAACTTGGCAGTATCCAATTATCCGACGCTACACAATTTTGGTCTTGTACGATCGACGATCACTGGTTTTGCAAAATTCGTTGGTGAAAATTTTGCCGCCCACGAGGTGTTGTTTTTGGTTCGCGGCATGTTGCGAATTGAAGAGCGAATCGCGGAATTAGAAAAACGCGAAAGCGACCGAAAAAAGGCGGTTGAACAGCGTGAGAAGCTCGAAAAAGAACTTGCTTCCGACCATCCGTCTAAATCGGCTTCGGCTTTTATGGACGAATACGCTTTTTACCTACCGCAAGGTTTTTTCGATTCCGCGTTTGGTCAGCTGGAAATAACGCTCAAGGAAATTTGCCGCCTCTTGAAAAATGATGATCAAAACGACGGTGATACAGCATTGATGGTCCAGCCGATGGTTTATGGAAACTATGGAAAGGATTCTTGTTCCGGGTATTTTAATACTCGTGACGTTGTAACCGGCGAGAAAAAGTTACAAGGTGAATTTTTCCGTGAGAAGTTCAACGAAATCGGCGCAAATGGACAAGATATTTCGAAAGTTGGTGATCAACACGTCAAAGATCTTCAAAAAATCGCGTGGATGCTGGAAGATCGATTTAAGGAAATCCGCCAAATTCGCTTTACGGTCGAAAAGGGCAAGCTTTGGCTGATTGAACAGCGAGCTGTAGACGCGAAATCAACTCAAGCCGATATTCGGCTTCTCTTGGATCTTGCGAAGCGTAAAATTGTTGAAGACGCATATATTGTGAAAGCGATTGAACCGGGACGTCTGAACGAAATACTACATCCGATAATCGATAAAGCCTCAACAAAAGG
>JBAYHM010000308.1:0-5481 GCA_041666155.1 Treponemataceae bacterium | reverse complement strand
CTGCCGACATAATCATCATTGATACGAGCGCGGGCGTTTCCAGCAACGTCCTTTCGTTTGTAGCTGCCGCCGACGACGCAATCATCATCACTACGCCCGAACCGACGGCGATTACCGATGCGTACGGTATAATAAAAATTATCGCTACTGAGATCGATAACCTCAATATGGGTCTCAAACTCATTGTCAATCGCGTACACAGCGTGGCAGAGGCAAAAAAAGTCGCGGATCGTATGACGAACATCGCCGGGCAGTTTCTTAATTTGAAGGTTGATTATCTTGGTTTTATATACGACGATCCGGCGGTCCAGCACGCGGTTTTGCGACAGAGGCCGTTCTTAGCCGCTGACCCAAAGTCAAAAGCATCAATGTGCGTACAACATATCGTGGGACGAATGGAAAAGAGTGAAGTTAAACATGGCATAGGTTTCGGCGGCTTAATCCGTCGTCTTTTACGTGGAGATGAACAGTCTTTTTCTTGACGGAAAGGCCCCTTTGGCCTAGGCTTTTCTAAGGAGTGGATGCGCGGTGTTCAGCATAAAAGTGTGTTCCATCGTCGCCGGAGGTGCATTTCTTCTCTCTTTTATTGCCGGAATCATCGGTGGAGCGGGTTTCATAGCAATTTTATTTCGCGCAATTATTTTCGCTGCTCTTGCGTTCGGTTTCGCAACGGGTGCCGGCTTTCTTATCAATCGTTTCCTTCCTGAATTGATGGAGGCTTCCTCATCTTTCGATTCCGAAAGGCCTGACGCAATGAATGAGGAAAGTGGTTCGGAACTCGATCATCTCGGTGGTACCGTTGATGTCTCAGTCGGAGGCGATACTGATGAATTACTCGATTATGTCGCTTCAGCCGGTGAAGAAAGCGCGGAAACGGCGAACTCTTCATCAGGTCTGGACCAGGAATCGGAAGGCGGGTATACTGAGGGAGGGGGCATGTCGGTTACGGCTGCCACGGCAGCACGGCCGCCCGATTTGATTGGGGATGTCGATGTACTGCCCGATCTAGAGGGGCTCTCGGATTCGTTTGTGACGCCGATTACGGTGGGGGATTCAGATAATCGAAGCGAGTCACGGAAACCGTCGGTTTCCGCGTCGGCACAAGGATCAAGTGGTCAATTCGATTCAAAAGAGATGGCGATGGCCATACAGACGATACTAAAACGGGATCAGAAAGGATAAAGTATGGGGAACGTTGTCCTGGAGCAGCAGACCGAAGAGGAACTCTGGGATCTGTATAGGCGTGGTCGTGATCCTGCGATACGCGAAACATTCATAAAACAATACGCGCCTTTGGTGAAATATGTCGCCGGAAAAGTCGCTGTTGGTATGCCGCATAGCGTCGAATTTGATGATCTGGTCGGTTTCGGTGTTTTTGGGCTATTGGACGCGATCGATAAATTCGACCCGAACAAAAATGTTAAATTTAAGACTTATGCGGTTACCCGTATCCGTGGGGCCATTTTTGATGAATTGCGTTCAATCGACTGGGTCCCGCGTTCGGTTCGACAGAAAACACGGGAAATAGAAGAAACGATTGGCTCTTTGGAAGCGCAACTTGGGCGAACGGTTACCGATCAGGAAATAGCTGCCGCCATGGGTATGAGCGAAGATGAATTTCTTAAGACTATGCTGAAAGTTTCTGGAACCTCGGTATTATCTCTAAACGATGTTTGGTATGCCGGTGATGAGAATGATCGAATTTCCATCGGTGAAAGCATTGAATCTCCGAGTAGTCTGAATCCCGACGTTATAGTTGAAAAAGAAGAAATCCGTCGCGTAATCATAGAAGCAATCAACGAATTGCCTGAAAAAGAAAAAAAGGTGTTGGTTCTTTACTATTACGAAGATCTTACACTTAAAGAGATCGGTCAGGTTCTGGAGGTCACCGAATCTCGGGTGTCTCAGCTGCATACTAAAGCGATTCTTCGCCTGCGTGCGAAGTTGACAAATATTCGCAAAGGAATTATGTAGGCCGCCGATGGTCGATTTCGTCCGTCTTCAACAGCTCATGAAGGAACGGCTTGAATCCGATCGTTCCATCAGCTCGGTGGAGACAGCAGGTGTAGATCTGGATGATGCCTTAACATCCGCGGCCGCTCTTCTCAATACTTCCATAAGAAATCTTGAATATGAAATCATTGAACGCGGCACTAAGGGTTTTCTTGGTTCCGGCAAGAAAGAGTGGCGCATCCGTGCCTATCCGCGCGTCGATAATCGAGTTGAGTCTATCGCACCGGAAATGGACATGCAGGCTTTTGATATTGCCACACCGATAGAAGTCGACAAAGACGGTGACGTGTTTGTGCATTTGAGCCCCGAGGGCGCTTTCCTGAAAGTCGTCGCACCTGTTGGGAAAGGCAAACGAGCCGGCGAACGACAAGCAATGGAATCACTGAATGCGCGATCCGTGCGGGAAATTGATACTGACCTTGTATCTCGCGTGGTAAAAAACGCGGATAACGAATATATCCGCGTGGGAACTGTAATCGTCAATCCGGCTAATGATGCCGTACTGACTGTTGATATTGTCGATCAAGAAATGAAGGCCAATTTGTATGCGCAACCTCCTGGTCCGGGCGGTTGTGATTTATCAGCGGAAACGGTTCTTAGCTTTCTACGGAACAACCGAGTGGTACACGGAGTGGATGAGGATCGCGTGCGTGCGTTCGCCGACCGGCCGATTTACAAAGAAATGGTGCTTGTTGCCGAAGGAACTCGTCCGGAAAATGGGCGGGATGCCCACATGCAATATAATTTTGAGGTCGATCAGAGTAAGGTGCGCTTAAAGGAAGGTTCAAACGGCCGTGTGGACTTTAAGGATCTCAATATCATTCAAAATGTTGTTGAGAGTCAGCCGTTGGCAAAAAAAATACCCGCGGAACGCGGCCAGACAGGTAAAACCGTAACGGGTAAAATTCTACCGGCAAAAAACGGACGCGACATTCCTATGCCCTTGGGAAAAAACGTCCATGTGCTTGATGACCAATCTACCATCGTAGCAGACATGAACGGTCAAGTAGTTATTGTCGGCGGAAAAGTGAATGTTGAGCCGGTGTATACCGTTCAGGGTGATGTTAATCTTCGTACCGGAAACATAATTTTCCTAGGAACCGTTCTTATCACCGGCAACGTGGAAGATGGTTTCTCCGTGAAAGCGGCGGGTAATATTGAAGTCCACGGAACGGTCGGTAAAGCCGAACTGGATGCGGAAGGCGATATTATTGTTCATCAAGGTATTGCGGGGAAGAATGCCGGTTCGGTACGAGCGGGGCGTTCAATTTGGGCACGTTTTATAGAGAACGCGCATGTTGAAGCGGGATCACTCGTAGTTGTTTCCGACGGAATAATCAATTCTCAGGTTGACGCCAACAAAAAGATCATCTGTCAAGGAAAGCGTGCGCACATCGTCGGTGGTCAGTTGCGCGCTGCCGAAGAGATAAACGCGAAAATATTGGGAAGCCCCGTAAGCGGCACGGAAACAGTTTGTGAGGTTGGTTTCGACCCGAAGAGTAAGGAAAAGCTTGATACTTTAGCGGAACGTAAAATTGGTGTCGAAAAGCAGCTTGAAGAAATTGAACTTAACCTGCAGACGCTAGTCAATATTAAAAAGCAGCGTAAGTCTTTGCCTGAGGATAAAGAAGCTTCCTTGCGTGAACTGGTTGAACGCCGTCAATTTACCTCAGTGGACCTCGCAAAAATTAACAAAGAAATGGAAGCGATCCAGAATTACCTTAATGGGCTCAAGTTGCGTGGTCGAATTTCGGCTTCCTCCAAAGTGTATCCGGGGGTACGTATTGTAATCCGGGACGTTCGTGACGACATTAAGGCAGAGTATCGTGCAGTGACTTTTGTTCTTGACAATAATCTTATCCGCGTCACTAAGTACGAAGAAACCGACGAAGATATTAAGCGAGGTCATGATGGCTATTCAGCCGATTGATCTACAGATTCTCTTCTCTCAGATGGATAAAGTTGGTAAAGCCCAATCCGAACAAAAAGAAGGCGTTCAGATTCAACAGTCGGTTCAAGGCGCTCTGACTCAGCGGAAAGTTGATGAACGTGATCATTCGGTGAACGAAGCTCCCGACGCTGGAAATGGTCTTGAGCGAATCAAGGACAAATCGCGCAAGCGCGGTGGTGGAAACGCTAACGAAAAAGAAAACTCGAAAGAAAAAGATGCCGAGAAAGACAATGAAGGACGATCGGAGATCGTTAAGGATCCCAATCTCGGCAAAAATATCGATCTGAGCGGTTAGTCCGTATGAACAGTATTTTGACCGCTGCCGCCGTTGCCCTTGTTTTTTGGGCGGCCTCGTTCCTCTATTTTCGATCGTATCTTTCAAAGCGAACGAGTTCTCAGCGAATCCTTGCGGAATTTAGGGATGAGGTGGAAAAACTCGTAGCTGAGATCGACGCCGCGACGGACCGGGATGTACAGTTAGTTGAAGAACGCATGAAAGCGCTTCGGTCGTTATTGGATGAGGCTGAAAAGCGCATAGGAACTATGCGCCGTGAGGTAGATCGTCGCTCTTCCGAGGAGCGGGCGTACTCGGAACTCGGTAAACGCGCACGGACAATGCCTTTATTTTCCGAGGATGTTCCTCAGCCAACGCGTGCCGGCACTGTGTTGCCTGCGATTACGTTACCCTTACCCGCACAATCCTCCTCTCCTGAGTCCCAGCCCAAATCTATGCGGAACAATGCGGTTTCCGAGCCTTCCCAACCTCAGTCTCCGGGGGCGGAAACCCCGGGTGAAGCGCATGAAGCTCGATTCATCCGCTCTCAAATGCAGGTCATTCCGAAAGAGGTCCCGTTCGCCGACCGGGTGGCTGAACTTCACCGGGCGGGATTTTCGGCGGAAATCATTGCTACCCGACTAGGAAAGACGGTTGGGGAAGTGGAACTGGTAATCGCGCTCGGTCCAAAAATGGAACAACGAAATGGCAACGATACTGGGAATTGATCTGGGAACTACCAATTCCTCTTGCGCTTTTTTTGATGGTAGAGATGTTATTCTTATCCCCAACGACAGGGGCGCCCGAACGACACCTTCGGTTATCGCTCTGGCGGATAACGGGGATATCCTTGTTGGAGAATCAGCCCGTAATCAGGCTCTTATTCATCACGAGCGAACGATATCACGTTCCAAACGATTGATGGGGAGCGGGAAGAAATTGCCGTTCGGCGATCAGTCTTTCCGTCCCGAGGACGCTGCCGCAGCGATTCTACGCTCTTTGAAAACGGATGCGGAAACATATCTTAACGAAGATGTCCGTGATGCCGTTATTACCGTTCCCGCGTATTTTTCCGAATCGCAGCGCCGTGCTACCCGAGAAGCCGGACGTTTGGCAGGCTTAAATGTCCGACGGCTTCTCAATGAACCGACCGCTGCCGCTGTTGCTTGGGCCTGGTCATCCAATAGGACTTTCGGCAAAGAAGCAGGCGAACGAAAAATTCTGGTCTACGATCTCGGCGGCG
>JBAYHM010000307.1:0-5483 GCA_041666155.1 Treponemataceae bacterium | reverse complement strand
GATGTATCGCCAAGGGATGACTCTCCCCGGGCATCCGAACAATACCGGAACGCGTCCGCTCATCATCGGTATGCCGCGTTGCGTGGACGATCTGGCGGAGTACATTCACCTCGGAAACTACGGCCTGACTGAACGAGCGGAGTTGATCGACGGCGGCCTGGATGAGGCGGCGGCGGATGAGATGCTTAAAATCAAGAGGCTATTCGCCTTCGGCGCTTTCAAAAAAACTGAAGAGCTCCTCACCCTGATCCGGATCGAAGCGCCCATCGTTGAACTGCGTGGGGGACTTTTCCTGCGGAGAAGCGCTCCGGACCGCTACGAGTTCATCCTGGATGGAGAATCGATCTTGATCGATCTTAGCTTGATCGATGACGAGGAAAGCGGCGCGCCTTATGCGCTCCCGAAAGTCTCCGTTTCCAAAGACCGTTTCTCCGTGATCCATATCGGGGAAGGCGACGGATGGGATCCCTCGCGTCCGTGCATGGGAAGTCTGCTTTCCGCGGGCGGCGGGCTCTGGCTGGTCGACGCGGGACCGAACATTGAATATTCGCTCCGGGCGATCGGGTTTGCGCTTTCCGATATTACCGGGGTATTCAATAGCCACATCCACGACGATCACTTCCTCGGCTTGGCCTCTCTTTTCCGGTGTGAGCGCAAACTGCTCTATTGCGCCGTTCCCTGCGTCCGCCGCGCCGCCGCGCGAAAACTTGCGGCGCTCGCGCGCATCGACGAGGAAGAATTCGGCATGTATTTCGACGTCAGGGACCTTATCGCGGACGAATGGAACGATTTTAGAGGATTCGCCGTACAGCCGATCATCGCCCCGCATCCTGTGGAAAATACCCTGTTCAAATTCAAAGCGACCGGCCCTGAAGGAACACGGATCTACGCGCACTGGGCGGACCTCACTTCCTTCGCGGTCTTGGATTCGATGAGCGCGGCGAAACACGGCTTGAACGGCATCTCCGATCCGGAACTGGCGCGCATCAAAAATCGATACTTGGAAAGCGCCGATCTCAAAAAACTGGATGTCGGCGGCGGCATGATCCATGGAGAGGCAAAAGACTTCGCGACAGACCAATCCGTTGAAATTCTTCTCAGCCATACGAGCGCGCCGATCAGCGATCTTTCGTTCGCAAGGACCGCGGAATTTGGGGAAACGTCGGTGCTGATCGCCGGAAAAGCGGAAACGGAAGAATCTCCGAATCGGATGGAAGCGGAGGCGGGCGGATATCGGGCACCACTCCCTTCCCCTTCGTTCTTTGACGGAATCGAATCAACCGCGCGCATATTATCCGTGGCGAAGGAAACGAAATTCGGCTTAAATGATGTCATATCCGAAAGCGCCGTCTATTTCGTTATTTCAGGATCCTTGACCCTTCACGCATCCGGGAAAGTCATCGAAACGATCGAGAGCGGCGGAATCGCGGGTTTGGAATCGATATTCTCTACGGCCGAACACGTTTTCACAACGACGGCGGCAAGTCAGACGATTGCCTTGCGCATCGAACCGAAAGACTTCGCGCGCATTCCCGCGCTATTGTGGCGCGCTAGAGAACTACAGACGGAAAGACTGCTTCGCGCGGAGAAGGCGCTGCCTTTCGTGTGGCGAGCCGGATACGACATGAATGTTCCGAATATCGACGCGGGTCACCGTAAGCTTTTTGACCGCATCGAGCAGCTGTGCGAAGAAGAAAATCCCGACGAAAAAAAAGCGTGCCGGGAATCGCTGCGGGCTGCTATGGTCGAACATTTCACCGTGGAAGAAGGCATGATGTCCGCCGCGGGATACCCCTGGCTTCGCGAACATCAACGCCTGCATGAAAAACTCCTCGCCGAGTTCACGGCTGAGCCGACTTTGGGTGATCTTGAATACATCAGAGCCGAGTTTAAAGACTGCTTTATACGGCATACCCTTATCGCCGACCGAAGATATCTTCCGTGGTTGAATAGAAAAGAGTAACCGGGGCAAAAACGTCATCGGCCTTCTGAAAGAGGCCCGGCAATGCTATTTTAGAAAAGAAAAACCTTCCGCTCACAAACACCGCCCTGTATAGCGGGAGTAGAAAAAGAGCGCCGCCGTCATCAGCGCGTGGCCCATATCCTCGCCGCCGACCAAGTCTATGGCTTCAAGTTCGGGCACGAGCAATACTTCGATGTCCTCGTGCTCGTCCAGAACCTGCGGCCGCTCAAGATAACAATTTTCGGCTATGAAGGCATGGAAACGGTTAGTCATCATCGCCGGATTAGGCGACAAAGTACCGAGCGGAAGAATCATTTCCGCGGCATACCCGGTTTCTTCCAGAAGTTCCCGGTGAACGGCCATCACGGGATCTTCTCCCGCGTCGATTATGCCTCCGGGGAATTCGATGGAGCAATGACCGGTACCATGACGGAATTGCCGGATCATGACGAATTTGCGGCCTTCCACCGTATCCACGACGGGAATAACCCCGGCCCAGTCGGGCGCATCGATCAGATAGAAAGTCCCCTTTTTACCGTCCGCATTCTCGCGTTCGGCGGAGGACACGTCGAAGATGCGGCAATCCAGGAGCCGCTTACGATTCAATTCGTGCCAAGAAATATCGCAACCCATACCGTCAACTATACGCTATATTTTTCCAATGAGCGAACGATCGGCCGCCGCAAAATCAATAGCCGGAACAAATCGGAGAGGGGTTTATTCCTATGAATTACAAAGAATTACGCTACTTCTGTCTATCACTCCCCAATACGACTTCGGATTTTCCATTTGATGAGGTAACGGAAGTTTTCCGAATTCACGGCAAAATATTCGCCCTTTGTACTGAGAATCAGCCCCTATCGTTGAAAATAAACCTAAAATGCGATCCCGATCTGGCCGCCGATTTACGAAAAACCTATACCGATGTCGTTCCCGGTTGGCACATGAATCATCAGCATTGGAACACCGTAACCGTCAATGGAACTATCCCTGATGAAAAGCTGCGCTGGATGATTCAGCACTCCTATGAGTGCGTACAGGCGGGTATGCCGAAGAAGCTCAGGGGAAAATAACGATCAAAATATAATTCGATCCTTCCTCTGCGTCCTTTGCGTCCTCTGCGGTTAAAATTCTTCTTCATCAAAAAACGATAAAACCGCAGAGGACGCAGAGGTACGCAGAGGGGGAATCAATCACATTCCTCTTTTTTCGTGCTTTCGTGGTTATCCTTCAATTACTTCTCAACGATAAACTCAACGTTCATCGGCAGCGCAAGAGCGCACGCTATTTCCGCGGCCTTGATGATCGCCGAGGGCACGGGACACGCCGCGTGTTTGTAGTTCTTACCGGCCGCGATATACACCGGATTCTCTGCGAACGGTTTGAACGCCGCGTCAAAGCCATCCAAGGTCTTCAGGTCCTGGGCAAGCGCCCGTATCGCCTCGCATTCCGATTCAATTTTCACCTCACAGGTTTGGCAATCCTCGGACATAACCGTCACTATGGACTTCAAACCGCAAATACCCGGATCAACGCGTACCGTAGCCATATTGAACACCCTCCGGCAACCCAAAAAAATGAGCGAAGCCGCATTTTACAACAGCTTCGCTTATCACTCAAGGTTTGTTCACCCGGCAGCCCCAAATGACCGATTAGCCTACCATCATCTTCAATATTTCCGCGTCGGTGGAACGCATGCCGATTCCGCCCATGCGCCCGATGTTCGCGATCGTACCTTCCACGTCACCGGAAACCAGGCCCTCGCCGTCCGAAAAGGCCAAACCTTCGGCGCTCAGGTAATGAGCCATTATGGCCGCGTCCACGGCGGAGGCGATCTTGGCGGCGCAGGAAGGTTTCGCGCCATCGCAGACGATTCCGCCGACATTCGCGAGCGTGTTAGTTATCGTGGCTGAAATTTCCTCGTAGGTCCCACCGCTCATGTAAGTGATCGCCGCTCCGCTGCCGCACGCCGCGCTGACGGCGCCGCAATATGCCGACAATTTCCCTATCGATGTCTTTTGATGAATCGCTATGAGGTTGCTGACCACAAGCGCCCGGTAGAGTTTTTCCTTTCCGAGCTTCAACTCCTCAGCGAACGCGATGACGGGCAATGAAACCGTCATGCCTTGATTGCCGCTTCCGGAGTTGATCACGACCGGCAAGGAACAACCGCTCATGCGCGCGTCGCTGCCCGCCGCGGCGCGCGCCTTGGCCCGTGTCTTGATGTCGTTTCCGAAACACTTCAACAACATTTTCCCTACGTTTACCCCGTATTGACCGCGCAAGCCTTCCTCGGAAATCGCGGTATTCTTTTCTATCTGCGCCGAAAGGATGGCGCTAACGTCGGAAAGCGCGACGGTATCGGCGAACGCAAGGATGTCGCGAACATTCAATTTATTTCGATCGATCTCGATTCCTTCAAAGATCTGAATTCCGTCCTCTTTCTCAAATACGGTCTGCGCGTTCTTTACGATTTTGAAAATATTCGTATGCGAATCTTTTATATACACTTCAGCGCTTTCCTTTCCCGCGTAGACTTTCGCGATGATGTAGAGCGTTTCTTCTCCCTCAATCAAATGGGTGCGGCACATACCGGACGCCAGCAAACTACGGATATTGTCATAGTCGGTGACTTTCACGCTCTCCAGGACCTGAAGCCCTTTATCCGGATCTCCGCCGACTATCCCCGCGATCGCGGCGGCGTCGATACCCTTCAATTTACCCGTATTCGGAACAATTACGCCTTTCACATTTTTTACGATATTGCCGCTGCACCATAATTCCGCGCGCTCAGGCTGCTTTCCAAGAGTCTTTACGGCTACCGCCGCGGCATAGGCGACCGCTATCGGTTCGGTACAACCCAACGCGGAAACCAATTCACTTTTTAGTAGCGCCAGATAGGTTGCGTAAGTATCGCTCTTCAGCATGGTAACTCCTGATAGTTGGTGGTGGACCGGCCCATTCGCCATGCGAAGAGCCGGTCCCTACCCTGTTATTTTTTTCGACAGAAACAGACTTCGCAGACCTTGTGCCCCTCAGCGATAGTCTTTCCAAGCTTGAACTCAAGCTCGGGGAATCGGCTTCCGATGCCCCGGTCCCCAGACATGGCGATGTCGCACAGTTTCGCGAGCATCTCGCCTTCGATTCCGGCTTGCTGCCAAGCGGTAACGAGCGGGCAATGACCGTATTCAAGCACTAATTCGTTCTCATCAAGTTTCTTCACTTCAATCTCGAATATTTTCTTGATGTCTTCCGTGAAGAAGGTGTTACCGAAGGATACGAGGCTTCCCTTGACGTCCATCCGATTCTTGATCCCGTCGCCGTGCATGCAGCCGGTCTTGAACACGGCTGAATGGCCGAGGGCTTCCCAGTCGAGTCCTTTATCCTTTGCTTCTTTGAGAATGAGTCCCATCCACAAACCGCGGTGGACAATGGCGTTCCTGATCTTGTTGATTTCGGCGTTGCCGGTATTCTTCGGTTGATTCATGATGCACATATTGATTTCTCCTGTTGTATCGAT
>JBAYHM010000306.1:0-5486 GCA_041666155.1 Treponemataceae bacterium | reverse complement strand
GACGACGGTGACGATAACTTCCGCAAAATGGCCGCATCCGTCGCGGCTCTGTCCCCAACCGAAAACTGCCCGGTGTTCCTTCCGTATATGGCAGGTGAGCGCAGTCCCGTGTGGGATCCGCGCGCTCGCGGCGTATTCTTCGGCCTTTCCCTTCATACAAAACGCGAGCAGATCGCTCGCGCGGTTTTCGAGTCATGCGCCTTCGGCGATCGTCAGCTCATTGAAATTGCCGAGTCCATGACGGGGACCAAAATCGATGAAGTCCTATGCATCGGCGGCTGGTCAATGGTGGACGATTGGAACAAAATCAAGGCCGACGTAGCCGGACGCGCCTTTTGTTCCCTCGACCTTCCGGAAGCGGCCGTCGTCGGCGCGGCGCTGCTCGGCGGCATGGCGTCAGGCCTGTACTCGTCTTTCGCGGACGCAGCCGGGAAGGTGGAAAAAAAGGCACGCAAACGGTTCACACCCGATCCGGCCTTTCGCGCTTCTTACGACAAAAGGTATTCTATCTACACGGACCTGTATCCCAGATTGAAGGAACTTTTCAAGCGCTGGGAATTCAACTAAGTCCGCCGCCGTGGTATTCTTCGGGTCATGAACATTCTTCTGACCGGAGCATCCGGCCTTCTCGGTCGTTCCCTCATACGAACGCTCTCGCCGCTCGCGGCGGACGGGGCACTTACCGGACTCGCTTTTTCCCGCGCGAAAGCGCCGCTCGTTTCTCTGGACCTCACCGACGAGGCCGCCGTTCGAGCGGCATTCAAGACGCATAAGCCCGATCTCGTCGTGCACGCCGCCGCCGAACGGCGTCCGGACGCGGTGGACGGCGACCCAGAGGCCGCCGAAAAGCTCAACGTCGGGGCGACCGCTCTTTTGGCCTCGCTGTGCTCCGAACGAGGCGCTAAATTCTTGTACGTTTCCACCGATTACGTATTCGACGGAACCACCCCGCCGTACCGGCCTGACAGCCCGACCAATCCGCTCAACGCGTACGGCCGCATGAAGCTCGCGGGGGAGCAGGCCGTGCGGGAAGCGTACGCGAATGCCCCTGGGGATGAATCCCGATGGGCGATCGTCCGCATCCCCATACTCTATGGCCGCGTCGAATCCCTTGCCGAATCCCCGGTGACGGAGTTGGCCGCAAAAGTATTCGCGGGAAAACTGTTCAAGGCTGAGGATTGGGCGTCCCGCTATCCCGCGCATGCCGACGACGTAGCCCGCGCGATCGCTCTGGTATGCGACTGCCTCTCCGAGCGGGAGGGCGGAATTTTTCATTTTGCCGGCGCTCAGATGCTTACCAAATACGACATGGCCCGCGTCATCGCCGCCCAATTCGGCTTCGATCCCGCGCTGGTCGAATCCGATCCGCAGCCGCCCGCCGGGGCCCCACGCCCCAAGGATTGCCGGCTTGACGGTTCCCGCTTGCTTTCTCTTGGTTTCGCGCCGGAAATCTCCTTTGCCGACGGCGTTAGGGAGGCTGCCGCTCCCTTCTCGCCTAAACGGTGAGCGTTTTTTCCGGGCTGCCGCCCTTGGTCGGCCCCAATCCGCGCTTTCTGCTGCTCGGTTCGTTCCCAAGCGTCGCTTCGCTGGAAAAGCGCGAGTACTACGGTTTCGGGCGAAACCACTTTTGGTTTCTGGCCGCTTCGGTTTTCGGGGAGTCGTTGCCTGCATCCTGGCCGGAGAAGGCGGCTCTTCTTTCCCGGAATGCCGTAGCCGTCTGGGACGTGACCGCTTCCTGCGCGCGCGAAGGCAGCCTGGATCAAGCTATCCGCGGCGCGCGGCCGAATCCCATTCCCGCTTTCCTTGTTAATCATCCGAGCCTGGAACGCGTCGTCCTCAACGGCTCAAAAGCGGCCGAACTGTTTGTCCGTTTTTTCTTGAAAGACGGGAAGGACGGACGGGAAACGACGATCCCTTTGTCACCCGAGGCGCCGATTAACTGGGAGATTCCCGACTCGGGAGGCCGCCTGGTCCGCATCGTCAGAGTCCCTTCCTCCAGTCCCGTCCCCAGCCGTGAATACCGAAGCGCCGGGGATAAGTTCCCGGCCTGGAAAGCGGCGTTTACGCTTTAAATCTATTTCAACGCCGTGGCGATAAACATCGGCAAGGAAAAGAAAAATCTTCCCGCGGCACTTCGCGACTTTTGCTCTTCTATCCACCTATCCGCGTTTTCCTGTGTCACGGAATGAGCCTTTACCGCCGTTTGAGCGAAGTTCATAAGCCCTTGGGCAATATCAGCATAGTCTGTATAAATCAAGGTTTTGACTTCAACCGAAACATCCGAAAATCCGTTATCCTTCAGCAAGGCGCTATACTGTCTCCCGATCCACCCTTGCGGGATTGAATCGGATAGGGTTCGGATAATGGCTCGGGTCGTGGTTCGATCGTAGGAGTCGATGGTCCACGCATCATAGTCTTGATCGACCAAAACAATTCGCTTGCCGGGAACTAGCACGCGCCGCGCTTCAGCAAGCGCTTGGGCTGGATTTGAAAGGTGTTGATATAGTCGTTCGGCTCGGTACCCATGAATAGACGAATCTTCGAAAGGAAGCTTTTCGGCTTGGGAAATTTGAAAAGCGAGAATAGGAAATCGCTGACGAGCGATTCCGATCATTTTCTCGCTCGCGTCGATTCCAGTGGCGATGACTCCCCTTTCCGTGAGCTCGGCGACGGCACACCCGGTTCCGCACCCTACATCGATCGCTGTTTCTCCGGAGGTGAGCATGAGCGACTGGTAAGACAATTCTCTCAATGACGCCGATTGAGGTAGTTTTTCAATCCATTCCAGCCATTTGATGAATTGTTCGGCTTCTTGCTGTCTGTCGATATTGTTGAAAGCTCCGATATTTGCGGTATTTCTAGTGTCGTTGTTCATAGGGCCTCCGTATTATTCCATGTTCTGCAATCCGATCCGGTTCCCTTCCGAGTCCAAGAAAAATCCGATAAAGCCGGCATCTTTTCCAAGATAGGTTTTGGGCATAAGGATTTGGCCGCCTATTTTCTTGACTCGCTGAAGAATCAGGTCAAGATCGTCACCGCCGTCGAGATATACCGTGACGCCCTTGGCGCTGGGTTCGTAACCCTCGCCTTCGACCAAGGCACCGCAATTGAACCGGTCCTCGCTCGGGAAAAGGGCATATTGGATGGGACCGATAACCATCGGCCGCAATTCCGTTTGCAGGATATTCTGGTAGAATTCTTTCGCGCGTTTGAGGTTCGTAACCGGGATCTCTATCCAGTTCGACAATCGCTTCATGTAAGTCTCCTTTTCGCCGCGGCGATATAAGGAAAACTACAGCCTTCAAATCAACGGGTCTTGTAAGATTCGGAAGTCCTATGGAACAAATTGAAGAATTCATTTTTAGCGCGGGTATATTGGGCCGGCGGAAGACCGGCAAAGCGCTTGAACTCTTTGGTGAAATGGGCCTGATCAAAATAGCCGTCGTCAAAATCGACCTGCTTATTCCCTGTTCCAAACCGGGTCAAGAAGGCGAATTGATTCTGGAATCGAAGGATTTCCGCGAGCGTCTTGGGACTGATGCCGACCCTGCATTCGAATTTCATCGCTAGCCAACGAGTAGAGCAACCCATCCTTTCCGACAATTCATTTATGGTGATTAAGCCTTTTCTGGCTTGAATCAAGGCTACGGCGTGATCGACCAGGGAATCTTGCGGACTGTTTTTTGAAAGAAGCGTGATGAGGAATTTCTGGAGAAGATCAACCTTGCCTTCAATCTTCAGCTCCTCGGCAAGAAGGTTCTGCCAAGCCCCGTACCCCTTGCCCAAGATGTCCTGATACGGAACCACTTGGTTCAGCGCGGCTTTGTGGGAAATATTGAAAAACCGATACGCCGCGCCGGGACGAAATTCGACAGCCAAGGTACCGTAGGCCCCTTCATCGTGGTCGATAAACCAGGGTTGATCGGAAATCCCTAAAAACCAGAGGGAATTCTCATGGTTGTTTTGATAAATCATTCCGTCGGGGCTGTTGCGCAGCAAGCCGCGATAGGGGAAAATCAGCTTTATTCGGCCGTTCGGCAGTATCGTCTTCAAGTCGCCGGGCGAATAAGCGATTGGACTTTCCACCGTCCAGATAGTAGCGATAAAAGGCTTGAGAATCGGCAGCGGCTCAAAAAACCGAATATCCATATGGTCACCCCTGAAACGCCTGATCCAAATCGTTCCACAAATCCTCGACGTCCTCAATGCCCACCGAGAGGCGCAGGAGTCGTTCGACGCAGGTTTTTCGGTCTTTCGTTCATTGTTGCTTCCTAAATTCGATAATCCAAATAGCCTGTCCGGAACAGCCCCAATCGAACGACGTCGTCCAGGGTATATTTGTCCAACACTTCCTTAATCGATTCTCGAATGCGGACCCAAATTTCGTTGGTGGCGGATAGCGTATCTTTTCGATTCTCCTTCGAGACAGCCGAAGCATCCGGGGCGGTTTCCTCGCCGAAGTCGAAGATTTCACCTTCAAGAATTTCAAAGATTTCCAAAAGGCCAATACGATCCGGCGACCGGCTTAAATAATACCCGCCTTGAGCGCCGCGGACGGAAAGGACGAGACCGGAAGATTTCAGGATTAACATGATTTGGCCCAAATATTTTTCGGAAATGCCTTCTCGATCTCCGATTTCACCCATTTGTATCGAACCCTTGTCGTGCTCTATCGCCAGCTGACACAGCATGCGCAGTCCGTATTGGGTTCGCGTCGATAATTTCATATTATTCGTATCATATCCTAGTAATACGATCATGTATATAATATGGTAGTATTCGAGTGTTAGGCAGCGGAGGCATGGAGCATGAATTTCGATACCATCATCGATAGGAACGGAACGGGAGCCCTCAAGTGGAACGCCCCGAAACTTGACGGAAAGTCCGACGCAATCCCGCTCTGGGTCGCCGATATGGATTTCGCGGCGCCGGAGGCGGTGACGGCCGCCTTGCGCGCCCGTATCGAACATCCGGTTTTCGGTTACACCAATCCCGATCCGTCGTACTTCGAGGCCCTGCGCGCGTGGTATGCGACCCGTTATGCCGTAAAAGCGGACCTTGCCTCTTTTCTGATCGGCCCCGGCGTGGTTCCCGCTATGGCCATCGCCGTCCGTACCTTCAGCGCGCCGGGCGAGGGCGTTCTGGTCATGCCGCCGGTCTACTATCCCTTCGGGGAAGTCGTTCGCGACAACGACCGGGTCGTGGTGGAAGCCCCTTTGATCGCCGCGGATCCTTTCCGCATGTGCTTCGATCCGGCTGTCGCCGAAAAGGCGGTCGCGGACGCCGCTTCCCGCGGCGTAAAGGTTCGGATGCTTCTATTCTGCTCTCCGCACAATCCCGGCGGGGTCGTGTGGAAAAAAGAGGAGTTGGCGGCGCTTCTGGATTTTGCGAGGAAGCGGGACCTCATCGTTATTTCCGACGAAATTCACGGCGACCTTGTTTTCAAGCCGAATGTTTTCATTTCTTTGGCGGGTTTCTCCGGCGCG
>JBAYHM010000305.1:0-5505 GCA_041666155.1 Treponemataceae bacterium | reverse complement strand
CTCTATGGGCCTGAGTATCATCGGGTCGCCGGGAATGACCATTTTGAGCTGGCCGGCGGCGATCATCGCGCGGAAATTATCGACCACGACTTGCCTGAAGCCGGTAAGCTTCTGGTCTTGGTCGGCGAATTCGTTGCGCCGCGACACATAGATGGTATCGCCTTCATACACTTGTACGGGAATGCCCTCGGCCCGAACCAGATCGAACACGGCAAGCGCCGCGTCGGTGGGGAGTCGGGTTTCCTTGATGATCTCACCCGTGTCGGTTTTCAGAATAGTGACGCCGTTATTTGAAATGAGATAGCCCGGCCGCTTATGCATATCCAGTTCGCGCGCGTAGCGGTCCATGGCAAGCGGGGCGCGACCGGAGGCGAGCACGACGGTAACGCCTTTCGCCTCGGCCTTTTTGAGGATCGCCCGGGTCCGATGAGAAATTGTGAGGTCGTGACGGAGAAGCGTATCGTCCAAGTCGATGGCGATAAGGCGTATCTTATTCACGGCTAGTCTCCTATTCTGGGCGGTAGCGGATCGTTAAGCAGTCGACCGAGCGCGACGCACGCCTCAAACATAGTGAGAGGAGTAGAAAGAACCGTCAAATCCTGCTGGACGGCCAACTCCTTCATCGCGGCTTGCGGCGTTTTGTCGTTCACCAGAAGAACTCCGCGCGCGCCCACGATATCGGCGGTACGTACGGTCTGCTCCGACGCGAGCGAAGTGACGATGATCACATCTTCGAAATCGGCGACGAGCACGTCGCTCATGAGGTCGCTGGCGACAACATGACACAAGGGATCGCCGGGGAAATCGGATGACTTAAATACAATATGAGCGGGTAAATGTTCGACGATATCGATAAAATTCATAGTTACTATTCGCTTTTAATCACGCGGTAGTTTTTTCGAGCTTCTCTTCCCCCGTCAACATAGTGAGCGGCATTGCGCAGATTGCCCGAAGATTCCTCCTCAGACAGTTCCCTGGTCACTTTTGCGGGGCTGCCGATGATGAGGGAACGCGGGGGAAACTTCTTGCCCTGGGTGACCAAAGCGCCCGCGCCGACGATGCTGCCGGGACCTATTTCAGCGCCGTTGAGGACAATGGCGCCCATACCTATGAGGGTACCGTCACCGACCACACAGGAATGAAGTATAGCGCCGTGACCGACCGTGACGTCCTTGCCTATCTTGCAGGGAACATCCGTATCCACGTGCACAACGGCGCCGTCCTGGATATTGCTGCCTTCACCGATTTCAATTGAGGCGATATCGCCGCGAACGGTGGCGGAAAACCAGATCGAGGCGCGCGCGCCGATAGAGACGTCCCCGGCCACTTCCGCGTTCCAGGCGATGTAGGCGGAATCGTCGATGCGGGGAATTTTCGGACCGATGGCGTGGATCATGCTCGGTTCCTCCTCGCTAACAATAACCTGTCCGGAGTCAGGATTCAATAGCGGTAGTAAAAGGAAGACCCGCCGTGCTATACTGACATGGAAAAATGGGCATTACATACGTTTTCGTAAACCAGAAAGGCGGAGTGGGGAAAACTACTTCCGCCATAAATATCGGGGCGTACCTCGCCGAATTGGGCAAGAAAGTCCTCCTTGTCGATTTCGATTCGCAGGCAAACCTCACCAGCGGCGTCGGAGCGGACGGATCAAAGGACGGAGTCTACCAACTGCTGTCGGGAGCCGCGGAATTGGACGCCGTCATACAGGAAACCTCGGTCAAAGGACTCTTCGTCATCCCCGCGTCAATTGATCTCTCCGGAGCGGCCGTTGAACTGGTCGAACAAAAGGACCGTGATTTCTACTTAAAACGTGCTTTGGAGCCCGCGCGCGGCCGCTACGACTATATCTTAATCGATTGTCCGCCTTCCCTCGGCGTACTGACCCTCAACGGGCTCATCGCCGCCGATGAAGTGCTCATTCCGCTCCAGTGCGAATATTACGCGCTGGAAGGACTCTCGCTCCTCTTACAGACGGTCAAACGTATACAGAAGAACCTGAACCCCCAGCTTATCGTCGGGGGAATTTTCTTCACGATGTACGATCAAAGAACCCGTCTGGCACAGGATGTCGTCCGCCAAGTCACTTCCTACTTTAAGGACCGCGTGTTTAGAACCATCGTACCGCGCAACGTACGCCTTTCCGAAGCCCCTTCTCACGGAGTCCCTATCTCCCAATACGACGCGCTCTGCGTCGGCGCCCGAAGCTACAAGAGTCTGGCTGAGGAGATCTTCAACCGTGGCCGGTAAATTCGGGCTCGGAAAAGGGCTGGACGCGCTTCTATCCGGCACAGAGGCGGACGAGACCCGACCCACAGGCTCCGGGGAGCTCAGACTCCCGCTCGACCGGCTAAAAGCCAATCCCAACCAACCCCGGCACGTATTCGACGAAGACGCCCTTCAGGAATTGGCCGCCTCGATACGAGAGCACGGCGTGATACAGCCGGTGATAGTGGAAACGCTTCCCGACGGAAGCTACCTTATCGTCGCGGGAGAACGCCGCTGCCGCGCGGCTAGAATCGCCGGACTCCGAGAAATTCCCGCGGTGGTGCGCAACTATAGCGACGAACGTCGGCTTGAAGTGGCGCTTATTGAAAACGTCCAACGCATGGACCTCAACCCGATAGAAGAGGCAATCGCGTACCGCAAGCTCATGGAGCTCACCGGTCTTTCCCAGGAAGAAGTATCGGCCCGAGTTGGTAAAAACCGATCTACGGTCGCAAACGCTCTGCGCCTCCTCAAATTACCGGAAGACGTTCAGGGAGCCTTGGCAGCGGGACAACTGACTCCCGGACACGCCAGATCGATTTTGGCGGTCGTAAATCCCGCCGATCAGCGCATTTTATTCGGCCGCATCATCGGCGACGGCATTTCCGTCCGCGAAGCGGAAAAGATGGCCTCGGACCTCAACGGCGGCAGCCGCGCCGCGACCGCCGGTTCCAACACGGACGATAAACCGGTCAAGGACCGGCCGACGGAACTGCTCGCGATCGAACAGCGTTTCATCGACGTTCTCGGCACAAAAGTCAGTATTTCAGGCGGACTTAAAAAAGGATCGATAAAAATCGATTACTATTCCATGGATGATCTGGATCGACTTTACAACATCCTCGCGGGAAAAGAACAATGAGCACCATTTTAATCGTCGATGATGAACCAAGCATCCTAGAGGTAACTTCCGCGATACTTGAACGGCAAGGTTTTCAAACCATTAAGGCGGAAAACGCCGAAGATGCCGAAAAAGTCTTGGTTAAAGGCGGCATAGACGCCATGGTGGTAGACGTCGTGTTGCCCGGTCGCGGAGGCATCGATATTTTGATGGGTCTACGCGAACACAACTCAAAAATCCCTGTCATCGTCATGTCGGGGAAAGTGCGTACCGGATCGGACCCTTTCCGACTTCTGGCAATTCAGTTCGGCGCCAAATGCATACTCGCAAAACCCTTTACCGGGGACGAACTCGTAGCAGCGGTGAAAGCGGTTCTTGGGGAAAGCTGCGAGCAAGCGGGCTAACGCGCTTCCCATAAAAGGATTGCCGCCGCGGCGGCCACGTTGAGAGAGTCTACGCCATCTGCCGAGCTTCGCCCCTGCGGTATCGCGACCGACGCGGGCCGCCCCGTACGCCACGTTATCGGTATCCCGTCATGCTCGTTGCCGAAAATGAGCACCAAGCGCTCTGCGTGTAGGACGACCTCGGCTTTCCGAGTGCCTGCAACCAATGCGTCCGCGGCAAGTTCCGCCGCTAGTACTACCCATCCCGCTCCCGTCAATTTTTCCAAGTCCTCAGGCTCCGCCGAAAAAAGCGGCAGCGTAAGCGTCGCCCCCATAGAGCAGCGGAGCGCGCGGCGGCCGTACGGGTCGCAGGCGCCGATACCCAGCAGACACGCGTCCCAGCCGAGCGCGGCCGCGCTGCGGACTATCGCGCCGAGGTTTTCAGGGTCGGTCGGGTTAGGGAGGACGAGGAGGCGCCGATAGCCTTCGACGACGGAGAGCTGAAAGTCGGGCATCCGGGGCCTTTCCGCCGCGACCAAGAGGCCGCGATGAAAAGGATACCCGGCGATACGTTCGATTTCTTGAACGGAGAGGACCGTTACCGGACAACGGCCGACCGCGAGCTTTTCGGCTTCTTCGGCGGCCGACGGTTCGGCCAATACGGCAAGCAGGGGTAACCTGGCCGCGGCGCGCGCGGCGACCAAGCGGCCCTCGGCGATCACAACGCCTTCACGCCTAAGATCCTTATCCTTCAGGCCGCGAAAAAAACGATGCGGGTCGCCGGAGGCGTCGCCCCCGGCAAGATAGCTCACGGTTTGGGGAAGTCTCTAATGCAGTCGAGCGAACGGGCGAGCACCTCTGGCGACGGCGTGTGGTCTTCCAGCTGACCGGCGAAGTACTTTTCGTAGCCCATCAGATCCAGCATGCCGTTTCCGGAGAGCCCGAAAACGATGACCTTCTCTTTCCCTTCTTCCTTGGCCTGGTTCGCCTCGCGGATGGCCTGTGCCACGGCGTGGCTGGTCTCCGGCGCGACGACGATGCCTTCGGTACGGGCGAAAGTAACGGCGGCCTCAAAGCATTCCAGCTGCCCGATCGAACGCGGCTCAATCAAGCCGTCGTGAACGGACTTGGAAACGAGCGGCGCCATGCCGTGGTAACGCAGACCGCCGGCGTGAATGGTATCGGGGATAAACTCGTGGCCGAGGGTGTACATCGGTAGAAGCGGCGTCATGCCGGACATATCGCCGATATCGTAGGCGAATGGACCCTTAGTGAGTGTCGGACAGGAAGAAGGTTCTACCGCCAGAATCTGGATTTTTGCGCCCTCGATCTTGTCCTTCACGAAGGGGAACGTCAAACCGGCAAGGTTGGAACCGCCGCCCGCGCAGCCGATGACGATGTCCGGGGTACGTTCGTTGATCTTGGCCAGTTGTAGCTTGGTCTCCTGGCCGATAATGGTCTGGTGAAGCATGACATGGTTCAGCACCGAGCCGAGCGCGTACTTGGTGGATCCGCTCTTGTCGGCTACGGCTTCCTCAACCGCTTCGCTGATCGCGATTGCCAGGCTTCCCGGGCAATGCGGATCTTTGGCCAGGACGGCGCGTCCGGCGGCGGTAGTATCGCTGGGGCTCGCGATGCATTTTCCGCCCCAGGTGTGCATCAGCATCTTGCGGAAAGGTTTCTGCTCAAAGCTCACTTTGACCATGTACACCTTACATTCAAGGCCGAGCAACGAACAGGCAAAGGAAAGAGCGCTGCCCCACTGTCCCGCGCCGGTCTCCGTTGTGAGCTTCTTCACGCCCGCGATTTTATTGTAATACGCCTGCGCGACAGCTGTATTCGGCTTATGGCTACCCGCGGGGGAAACGCTTTCGTTCTTGTAGTAGATGCGCGCGGGCGTGCCGAGCATTCTTTCCAGCGCGACGGCGCGATGAAGAGGAGTCGGGCGCCATTTGTATAGGATCTCAAGAACCGGCTCAGGGATATCGATCCAGCGTTCCGAACTCATTTCCT
>JBAYHM010000304.1:0-5530 GCA_041666155.1 Treponemataceae bacterium | reverse complement strand
TATTCCTCCGCGCTGGTCTCGTCGTGGGAATAGGCCTCTATCTTCTCGTCGTCAACCAGGACATTGCCGGACCCCGCTATCGCGCGCAGCTCCGCAACCACCTCCGGCGTGACCGCCGCGTATCCGTTTATCGGCTTGGTCGCCATGCTACTTTGTCTCCTTTTTTCGTTGTTCCAGGCGGCGGACGATCGCCGGCAAAACCTGGAACGCGTCGCCTACGATCGCGAAATCGGCGATCTTGTGGAGGTTGGCTTCGGGGTCGGAATTGACCGACACGATGGCCTCGCTGGTCTTGATGCCGGCCAAGTGCTGGATGGAACCGGAAATCCCGACGCCGATATACAGCTTCGGGGAAATCGTCTTTCCGCTTAACCCGATCTGGTGGGGATAGGCGATCCACCCCCGGTCCACCGCCTCGCGGCTGGCCCCGACGACGCCGCCCAAGGCGTCGGCCAGGCCGCGGATCAGCGCGAAGTTGTCCGCTTTCTTCAGGCCCTTGCCGCCGGCGACCACGACGTCCGCTTCCTCCAGGTTCACGAAGTCGACCGCGTCCCTGCGGTAGCCGAGTACCTTCACCCGGGAATCGATCATGTCGTCCGTCACGGACACGGCGATGATCTTGCCGGAGCGGGAGGTATCCCGGGCAAGAGCGCGGCTGGATTTGGGGCGCACCGTAGCCATCTGCGGCCGGTGGTCGGGCGTTTTGATCGTGGCCATGATGTTGCCCCCGATAGCCGGCCGCGTCTGCAGCAGGTTGCCCGTTCCTTCCTCGATATCCAGCTCGGTGCAGTCGGCGGTGAGGCCGGCGTGCGCCTGGACGGCGACGTACGGCATCAAGGTGCGGCCGGAAGAAGTCGCCGCCGCGAGGATGATGCTCGGCCGGTAGGTCTTGATGATGCGCGTCAGGATGCGCGCGTAGCTTTCGCACACGAAATCCGCCAGCCGCGGGTCTTGGATGGAATAGACCTCATCGGCGCCGCGGAAGATCAGTTCGTTCATACGTTCTTCGCTCACTCCGTCGCCGATGACGACGGAAGCGAGCTTGACGCCGAGCTTGTCGGCCAGCTTCCTTCCCCTTGAGAGAAGTTCAAAGGAGACCTGCTTGAGTTCTCCCCGGTATTGTTCGGCTATCGTCCAGACGAAACTCATGCCAGCCCCCGTTCTTCTAGAAAGACCAGCAACTGGTCCACGGCCTTTTCAATCGATTCGTCGTCGCCGGCCTGCACCGTCTTGCCGCCCCTGGTCACTTTGGGCGTATCGATTTTGACCACCTTCGTCGGAGAGCCCTTGAGGCCGAGCCTGGACGGATCGAGCTCCATGTTCTCCGTGCTGAAGACCGGAATATCCATCGCCTTCGCGCGTTTTTTGCCGCGCAGGGTGGGAAGCCTGACCGAGGCGATCTCCTTGACGACCGTCACCAGGGCGGGGAGCGTCAGCGACAATCCCTGATAGCCTTCTTCCACCAAGCGCTCCACCTTCAGCCCCGTTCCGGCGGCTTCCATTTTCGCGACATAGGTAGCCACGGGAAGATCCAGCCAGGACGCGATGCCCGGTCCGACCTGGGCGGTATCGCCGTCGGTAGCGCGTTCCCCCGCGACGATCAGATCGAAAGCGCCGATTTTTTTGATCGCCTGGGCAAGCGTGTAGGAGGTGGCCCAAGTGTCCGAACCACCGAATTTCCGGTCGGAAACCAACACGGCGGAATCGCAGCCCATAGCAACCGCTTCCTTGAGGGCCTTCACGGCCTGTTGCGGCCCCATGGTGATCGCGGTGACCGTGCCGCCGTTCGCGTCCTTCAGCCGGAGAGCGGCTTCCAAGGCGTACAAGTCCAGGGGATTGACGACGGTCTCCACCCCCGCGCGGATGACGGTTCCGGTTTCCGGATCCATTTTGACATTGCTGGTTTCGGGAACCTGCTTGATCGGGACGATGATATGCAAGGCGACCTCCGAATAATACGGAATGGTATACCAATATTTGACCGCGGTCAAATTTATTTTGTATTTTTTTGACTCAAGTCAATTTTTTAAACATCGTCATTGCGGAAATACCGCTGATGACCGTGACGTGTCTCACGTTCGTATCGTCATAATTCCAAAAGCCAAATCATTTGCCAACTCGGATAATATGTCCATCTCTTCGCTATCGAACGCGTCTTCCTCGACCGAGTAAACACCCAAAAACCCGAAGACTTCCTCTTCGTGCTTGAGGGGCAGTGAAATCGTTGACTGATAACCTCTTTTTATTGCCTCTTCCCGCCAAGGAGCGAAAAAAGGATCCGTTGGGATATTTCGGGCTACCCATGCCGTTCCGGTCCTAATCGCCGTTCCCGCCGGTCCCCTTCCCCGTTCGTTGTTGCCCCATGAGAGGTCGAGCTTCGCCAAGTATCCCGAATCGTTTCCGGAAAACGAGGCTATCCGTACGCTCCGGCGCTCATCTCGCTCCGCGAAACCTACCGTCGCCATCACGTAGCCCCCGGTTTCAACGATGATATCGCAAAGCCGTTTTAGAAATGATGATTCCTCGGTAGCATGAATCAATGTCTGATTTGCCTCGCTGAGCATCCGGAGTGAACGATTCACTCGAACGACGCGGCGCTCGTTTTTGTCTCTTTGCAGTCGCGCTTTCAGTATAGGAGAAGCGAACAAAGCGACGAATTCCAGGATTTTAATATCATCATCCTGATATCCGCTGGCTTGATTCACGGCGACAAGTAGTCCGATAGCCGCATCCTCGAATACCACCGGAACGGCAATGTACTTACCGCAAGGGATACGGCCTTTGGAGGTAATGAACGGCCCGTCGCCGATAACGGTTCTTCTTTCCAGGATCGCCTTCGCCCAGGATTCACCATCCAAAGACGCCGATGAAAAAACGAGGTCCTTGTCGGCATCTCCGCGTCCAGCCCAATCGCAGCCGGAAAAACCAGGCACGACGAAATTACCGTTATCGCTAAAATATCCGAACAATCCGCATTTGCTGCCGACAGCCTGAAGAACTATTTTCAGAACTTCTTCGTAAACGGCCTCGTCGGAAACCGTAAGAAAGGCTTTTGCGACGGAATTCAGCAAATGGGCTCTTCGTTCGGAACGCTGCAGCTCTTCCACCGCTTTTTTCCGTTCGGTGATATCCGTGAGCGTAGCCATCAGCATCGGTGTTTCAGCGATCCGAAGCATCTTAGCGGAAAGAAGAAATTGGAATTCCTTAGGTTCGCTGTTCGACACTAATGACCAGGAAACAGAGACATCTTCATGGGAAGAGCCGGTCTCAAGTGTATCTTCCAACGTCTTTCGGATAATGCAGTCGGCGCAATCCACCCCGTATCCGCAACCCTCGGAAGAAGAAAATGAATTGATGCAATTCAGCACGTTCCCGGGTCGGAGTCCAGTCACGGCGGCTGCGGCGCCAGTGTATCTTCTTGAATATTCATTAGTTTTGCGAACACGGCGATCCGTGTCCAGCAGCATCATTATCACCGGCGCGTTTTCGTATATCGCCTCAAGTTCGGCTTCCCGCGCTATAGTCGTCTCGTGAGCATCGAATAGTTCGAATGCCATCTCGATAGTCGAACGAAGAACGAAGTCGCCGGCGTTTTTTATCATATAGCCGTATCGCGTTATGCCTTTGACCTTTTCGACCATCTCGCGTTCGGAATGGGAGGTAAGAAACACGATCGGAACTCGGCGTTCCGCCAGGATACGTCGGGCTGTTTCCGTCCCATCGATTCCGCTACCGAGATCAATATCCATAAGTATCAGGTCGATTTTCTGATCGCCCAACGCGGCCGCTACCGCCGATTCCCCCGTATTGGCGCTCAGAACCGAATAACCGAAACGAGATATAGATATCGCTTCAGCCATCGCTATTATCGCCTCGTCCTCGACAAGAAGTATTGTCCGCAAAGGATTCAATTCGACCCTTCCTTCCGGTACTCCTTCGCGCTTTCTTTTCCCGACAGTACACGCAGCGCGCCTTTTACCAGGGCGCCCATCTCGTTCTCGCCGGGGTACACGGTAACCCCGCAGGGGATGGACGCTACATGTGCGGTGATGTAATCCACAACTACCTTTGAACGGGAAGCGCCGCCGGTAAGGATGATCCGGTCCACTTTTTGGCCGTCGAACGCGGGAAGCATTGAACAGATCCACTTGGATACCTGGTACGCGAACGCGTCCATCACGGCAATGACCGCCGGGTCTCCTTCCAGGTACTTCAGCTCCAACGCGCGAAGATCGGAAGTCCCGAGCAGATCGATAAAACCGCCCTTTCCTTTCACCAGCTTGCGAATTTCCGACTGCGTGTATTTCCCGGAGTAGCAGAGGTCGACCAGACGGCCGACAGGCAAGCTTCCGCTCCGTTCGGGGGTAAACGGACCTTCACCATCCAGCGCGTCGTTTGCGTCGATATACGAACCTTGCTTGTGCGCGCCGATGGAAACGCCGCCGCCCAGATGCGCGACTATAACATTGACTTTCTCATAGAAGGTCTCGATCTCCGCCGCGTAACGGCGGGCCGAAGCAATCTGGTTGAGCGCGTGGCTGATGATTCTACGCCTTATTTCCTTAAAACCGGTAATCTTTACCCGGTCCGGCGCCTCGTCCACGACCACGGGGTCCACGATGAACGCGCTTTTGCCGCTGCCGGCCGTCAGTTCCCTAGCGATAATTCCGCCGAGGTTGGAGGCGTGTTCTCCCTGGAGTCCCGCGCGGAGGTCGGCAATCATCACGTCGTTTACCGCGTAGGTACCGTGGGCCAGCGGAGGCAGAAGCCCGCCGCGCCCCGAAACCGCGTCGATATCGGCCATCGAAAGACCGTTGTCGCGAAGGAAAGTTTCTATCGCGGCTTTCCGGAAGTGGAACTGCTCGGTGATCGGCTTGCCCTCAAACGGCTTGAGCTCATCAGCCGTATGCTTCAGTTCGCGCGTCAGACGTTCGCGCTCTCCGTCGTAGATCGATATTTTGGTCGATGTGGAGCCGGGATTGACGGCCAGGACGCGATAACGCCGGTAGAAGGTATCCTTGGGCGTCTCGTTCCATTCGCCGTACTTGAGCATGCGTACGATACTTGCCTTGACGCCCAGTCGTATGTCTTCCGGCGAACAGTCCATCGCCAGATCGACTCCGCCGAACCGGAGCGCGAAGAATACGGGGAATTTTTTGGCCGTGGGGAAGCGCACCGCGTACAGATGGAAGAGGAGATTGCCCATGTCCAGGTTCGGACAGATGATGACGTTGGGCGGACCCGGCCATTCGTCCAGACGCGATCGGTAGTACATAGCCGAACGCTGGGAAAGTGCGGCGTTGATCTTCACCTCGCCTTGGATCTTGATGGTCTTGTAGCGTTCGCCTTTGGCGACGCGTTCGGCCAGGTATTTGGGCACGAGCTCCGTCGCCTTGCGGACCAGGACGGGAGAGGGTCCCTCGTCGGAACCCCAGTCCGAATACGAAATGATGGCGCCGCGAATTTCCGGCATAAGATCTTCGGGAAAGAGGTCGCGCGCGATGGCGCAGGTGCCGACGGCGATTTGCGC
>JBAYHM010000303.1:0-5559 GCA_041666155.1 Treponemataceae bacterium | reverse complement strand
GTTCTCCATAATTCTCTGCCGGATCTGTTTATCGCGATAAATATTCCGTCAAGCCGCGGAAGATAGCAGGTCCCTTCGGGAGAACGGGCAATGTGAGGACTCAACTTTTCACCCGCTTCGAAGCGCCAAAGAGGGTTTCCCGACCGGCCGTAGGCTCTAAGACTTCGGTCATCACACGCGATGACGACAGACTCCGCTTGGGAGACGGGGCGTCCAAGAATGCGGCCTCCGATCGCTTGTCTCCATGCGACCGGCGCATCGGCAGGGGCGGCGAAAATTTCCGGTACGCCAAAAAACGAAAAGAAAACGGTTAGAAAGAGGGAAACGAGTGCTTTTTTCAATCGCGTCTCCCAAACACCGCCAAGCTTTCAATATGCGGTGTTTGTGGATAAAAATCGTATAACGAAAGAGATCTCAGCTCAAAAGCGGCCGCGCTTAATTCTTTCGCGTCGCGCGCGAGCGTTGCCGGATCGCAGGATACGTAAACGAGTGTTTCAGGTTTGCTTTCAATAAGCCATTTTCGTAAAGATGAGGATAAACCGACCCGCGGCGGATCGACGACTGCGAAATCGTAGGATTGCCGGCTTTCGATTCGCTTTGCCCAATCGTCGTCGCTCACGGCAAAAAGCCGCGCGCCTTTGCTTTTTACGTTTTCCCGTGCCAGCGCCGCCGCTTTTTTATCAAGCTCAACCAAATCGATATTTTCAAAATAATCGGTGAGGAAAGCTCCGAACGTACCGACGCCGCAGTATAGGTCGAGAACTCGGCTGTTGCGACCGGAATCCGCTACGCTTTTTGCCGTTTCAGTGACTTCAGCCAGCAGAGTTTCCAACATATGGACGTTGCTTTGGAAGAAGCCGCCGACGTCTAGTTTGAGTTTTTTGCCGGCTATGTTCGTTTCGCCTTTTTCTACCCCGCCTTCAGACAAGAATAGAGCCCCGGATGAAAAGACTTGGAACCGATCGGTCCACGGGGGCGACACTAGGGAACCCGCGCGAAGCGCCTGTCTGATACCCGGGTCGGCTATTGGGCAGTCGCTTATGGTCATAACTTCGTTACCCGCTCGTTTTTTCAGTCCCACGGCGGAATTCTTTTTTACCCTATGAAATTGCATGCGGTTACGATACTCGTACGGTGCGGAAGGAAATGTACGGATCGCGGGAATTTCCGTGAAACCGCCTATTCGGGAAAACGCATCCTTGAGTAGACTTTTTTTTTGTTGAATTTGCATCGAATAATCGATGTGCTGAAGCGAGCAGCCACCGCATTCTCCGAATACCGGGCAGACCGGCTCAATGCGGGATGAGGAAGGTACAAGAACTTTGGCCAAAGATGCGCGCGCGAAAAGTTTTTTTTCTTCTTCCACGTATGCCTGAACCCGTTCTTCCGGCGCGGCACCTGCGACAAAAATAGTTTTACCCTCAAAACGACCAACTCCGTCGCCTTCCGAGCTTATCTTTTCGATTTTCAGGTCTATTAGATCACCGATCGCCATGATTGCCGAGTATAGCATGCGGCAAAGATTGCCGGAACGGTCTTTTCAGCGTAGAATAGCATATCCCTTTAAAAAAGGAAGTTGGAATGAAAAAGACCACCGTGTGGATAAAAGCTGACGATGGTGTAAATTTGTTTTCTCGCCGCTGGGTGCCGGATGAAGCATCTTTTCCCGTTCCCCGCGCACTAGTTCAAATAGTACATGGAATGGGGGAGCATTCTGCTCGTTATGAAGGTGTTGCGGAGCGCTTATGCGCTTCGGGTTATGAAGTTTGGGCTGACGATCATCGCGGGCACGGCGAGACTGCCCGAGGGGGAATCCTTGGCCACACCGCGGATACCGACGGTTTTTTTCGCGTCGTGCGCGATCTATCTCGATGGAGCGATGAAATCATAGCGCTGAGGCCGTGCGTGCCTTTGTTCCTTGTCGGTCATTCATGGGGTTCTTTTCTCGCGCAAGCGTATATAGAAAAGCAAGGTTCACGGCTATCCGGTTGCGTTTTGTCGGGTACTCGCGGCCCCGGGGGCCCGGAGGTCCTCATCGGTTCGATACTATCTTCAATCGTAGCGGGACTATTCGGTTCCCGCCGCCATTCCGCATTCTTAAAAAATTTGGCTGACGGGAAATTGAATACGCAGTTTATGCCGAACCGGACCGAATTCGATTGGCTTTCCCGAGATGAAAAAGTTGTGGACGCATACGTGGCCGATCCTCTGTGTGGCTTTCACCTATCTGCCGGTTTCTACCGCGATTTAACAAGCGGCTTCCAGTCGATTCACAGACAGTCGTCGATTTCTCGAATTCCCAAACAACTTCCCATCTATGTTGTTTCAGGGGCGCTCGATCCGGTCGGATTGAATGGTAAGAGTCCCTCTGCCCTTGTAGCAGCCTATCGAGCGGCGGGTATTGTGGATCTGGAATTTGTTTTGTATCCGGATGCTCGCCACGAGATCTTTAACGAGACCAATCGGGACGAAGTGCTTGGTGCCCTCGTTTCCTGGCTTGACAGGCATACTAAGCCGGCGGCTTGACGCGTGCGCGTCGCGTGCGCACAATAAAAACGATATTCAGCGTTTGAGAGAGGCTTCATTGCGATTTCGTTACTCCACAGCCGATAACGGTCGGCCGGTCAAAAAAGCGGTCGTCTACACGAAGGACGAACATCATATAGACCGCAAGGCGGTAGACCCCGACGCTTTGCGCGTAGTGGATCGGTTGCGTTCTAACGGACACGAGGCGTTCATCGTCGGCGGCGCGGTTCGCGATATGTTGGTCGGTAAAAAGCCGAAAGATTTTGATATTGTCACCGATGCGACCCCTACGCGCATTAAGCGAATTTTTCGAAATTCACGTATCATCGGACGTCGCTTCCGACTTGTTCATGTTTTTTTCGGCCCGGTTATCTTTGAGGTAAGCACCTTCCGTTCGCTCGCGGACGGCACAATCGGAAACACCTTCGGCACGATTGAAGAGGATGTTCTTAGGCGTGATTTTACTTTTAACGCTCTATACTATGATCCATCTTCCGAGACAGTCGTCGATTACGTCGGCGGTATTCCCGATATAAGGCGTAAGCGCGTAGAGCCGGTTATTCCTCTTAGTACAATTTTTGTAGAAGACCCTGTTCGCATGCTGCGCGCCGCAAAATACGCGGCGACTACCGGTTTCAAAATTCCTTTTCTCTTGCGGTGGAAAATCAAGGCGCAAGCGTCGCTTCTCGCGCCGATATCTCCTTCCCGGCTCACTGAGGAAATCAGTAAAATTCTCCGCACGGGCCGTTCCTCGGACATTGTGGACGCGATGGATCGCCTAGGGCTTTTTTGTTATCTGCAACCCAACGTCTCATCGCTGATGAAGGCAGATACCGCGTATCGCGCAGCGCTGCTTGCCGGACTTTCGGAGATGGACCACATTGTCGGCAAAGACGGTGAAACACCGATGGGCCGTCTTCTCTCCTATATCCTGCGCGATTTTTTGGACCGCATCATGGATTGGAAGTCAGACAACGTGGAAGCGTATCGAAGCGCGCTCGCGGAATGTCGAACCTTCGTCTTGCCGATGAATCCGCCTCGTGTTGAGTTGGAGAATGCGGTCCGCATCTGTTTCCGTGAACGTGGCGTTGCGGTGAAGAAGGCTCGCACTTTTGAGAAAGGCCGAAGAACAGAATTGGTGCCTGACGGTGAAAAAGCCAGGTTGAAGGCAGAAGGTATTCCGGGGGAAGATCCACCCTCAGATGCAGTTAAGAAGAAACGCCGGCGCAGAAGGCGAAAGAAGTCAACCGACATAATTCCGCCGTCTGTTGAATAATATTAGTATCCTAAAAACGACCGGTTAAAAAGCGGTCGTTTTTAGGAATCCCTTCGTTTTTATGCTGTCTGATAACCATCAACGAAGCTTTACAAGTAGTTCATCAACCTTCACCGCGTATCGTGACGGCGCCACGGTTTTTGCCCGTTCAAGGAATTCCCTAGCTTCACTCGCTTTACCGGCGGCGGCTGCATTCACTCCGAGCGCAAACGAGCATAGGGCTTCATCGGCTCCGTTTTCCAGCGCGTTTTTATAGCGTTTTTCCGCGACTTCATATTCTTTCTTTTCGTAAGCGAGCAAACCGAGGTAGTACTGTGGGGCGTAGTGGCTCGATTTGAGTTCCGCCGCGGCGAGGAATGCCTTTTCTGCGGCCTTTGGGTTTTTAGCCGCGTATGCCGCTCGTCCATCTTCGATCAACTCCGCGAATGTTCTACGCGACTTTAAGTACGATTCTATATCCGTCTGAGCGCGAAGGAGATCGATCCAAACCGCGCCGCGGTCGGCGATAAGGCGGGCGTTATCCCCTGATGCAAGTTCCGGTTTCAAGAGTAGAAAGGCCTCATACAAAAAGCGCCGGTATTCTTCATCGTCAACATTCAAGAGAAACGACGCGATCGCCCAGGCTGCGGGAACCAATTTCTCCGCGTTGATGCTTTCGTTTTCGTCGGACAGAAGTATGCCGGCCAAGGAGGGTGCTTCAACGCCCCATCTTTTAACTGTTTCAAGCCAAGCGAGGTTTTCCTCAAAGCTGAAGCTGTCGCGTCCTGAGTCGTAGACCAACGGTTCAAAGACGACTGCGAACCCTTCTCGAATCCAAAGCGGGGGTTGTGGTACGAAGGCGCGCAGAAATTGTATAAAGGCTTGGTGGGAGAAAAAACCTCCGTCTTTTTTGAGGACAACGAGTTCCGATCGATCGAAACGAGAATAATGAAGGTAACACGCGTTTTCCCGCGTTTCTCCAAGGCTCGTCTTCAAGTACGCGTCATACGCTTCTTTTTCCGCGAACGCGCGTACTTTCAGTTTACCAGGCAAACGCTTCGGGTCGAAACGGAACAAACCATTGTAGAGCTCAAACCGCCTGTCCATTTCCTTGGCGAGCGCGCGCGATTCGGTTTCACCGAGATCGGACTTGATTTCATAGCGATTCCCTTCCACGACGACTTGCGACGTCGCGATGCCGACGCTAAGGAGAAAGGTTAAAAGAGAAAATCCGAAACGCTTCATGTCGTCCTCCTAAGATTGGGCGATTCGATCAATAATTATATTAACTTCTTCGATCATTATGCCCGTATATCGTTCAATGGAATTGATAAGGTATTTTTGCAGTTCTTGAATATTGCCCGATAATTCGGTGCCGTACGGAACATCTATGGTGATAACAACTCGGTAACCTGCGTCGGCCGCTTTGACGACGACTTTTTTTATCGCAAAGTCCTTATTAAACTCGTCAACTCCGTGGATTACCATTTGGCTCAACGCTTCTTCAGAAATAGTCACGGGAACGCGTTTTGAGTATTCAGGCCGCACTACCGCCTTTTCATAAATTCTCGGCGCGCCTGAAATGGGAACCGGCGTTCCTCTTTTCAGGAATACCTTGATCGCGTCGTGAAAAATCGTCGGATAATTCCGTTTTACCTCAAAGGATGGGACCGGAATAACATGCTTGCCTTCGACTTTTCGAGATTGCAAAGCCTTTTCAATCTCTTCCTGGGTCGCGATTTCTTCGATTTTTATGATTCTCGATGGTTGAGGCAACT
>JBAYHM010000302.1:0-5563 GCA_041666155.1 Treponemataceae bacterium | reverse complement strand
GCTTTCATATCGACTCCTCGCAATTGTTCTCGGCGCAAAAGATAAATAAAAACGAACTACCGGTTTCCGTTTCTTCCAGGACAAGGTCGCCCCCGTGTCTGCGGGCGAGCACGCGGCTCAAATAGAGTCCCAGTCCCGTCCCGCCGACCGCGTCGGTAACGGCGACATGGAAGCGCTCGAACTGGAGGAAAAGGCGCGGACGATCCTCTTTTTTGATACCGGGACCGCGGTCTTTGACGCGCACCCAGGCGCGCTCTTCTTCCCGCCCCGTTTCAACGGTGACAATCCGTCCAGAAGCCGCGTACTTTTCCGCGTTGGACAAAAGGTTCCCGACGACTTGGTCGATGAGATCCGCGTCGATCATCACCGTGCCGCCCGCGTTTAAACGCGCGTCGATCATCATCTCCCGTTCCTCGAACGAAGGTCGGAACGCGTCCAAAACCCTTTCTACCGCGGCATCGATCGAATCCGGCCGAAGACAAAGGTTCTCCGCCGATCCACGGGTTTCGCGCCCGAAGGTCAGCACGTTGTTGATGAGGCGGGAAAGACGCCGGCCTTCCCGCTCTATGACGTCCAGGTAGCCGCGCTCACTGCCGCCTTCGGGGAGGCGTTTAGCCAAAAGCTCCGCGTACAGGCGTATGTTGGTGAGCGGCGTTTTCAGTTCGTGGGACACTTGGTTTACGAAGCTGACCCGCTGCCCGGCAAGCTTGAGTTCATCGGCGAAACCGCGAAACACGTAGACGGCCAGAGCCGCGGCCGCAAAAAGCACTCCGAGAGCGCCAAGAGCCAGCGCGATGAGGGAAGCGCGTCCTTCGGCGGCCCATACTTGTTCGTCCATATCGTAGCGGAGCGTCCAGCCGGAAAAGGGCTTGGGCAATTCCGAGGACGCCAGAGGCCGCGCGCCTTCCGCCGGGACGTAGCCGCCCCAGACGGCGAAAACCGCTCCCCGATCATCCTCAAGACGCAAGCGATACTGTTTGTTCTCACTTTGCCTCGGAACGGCGGGATCAAGACGAGCGGAAAGATCCGAAAGGAGAACGTAGCGGTTCAGCTCCAAACCCGCGTAGCCGCGAACGCCTTTAGCTTTCCAGAACACCCACTGGGAGCCTTCCCGCCACCAGTACGAGGACCATCCGTGGTCGGTTCCGACCCCGCCTGCTTCCCGCGCCGCGGGAAGCAGGCCCGCGGCGAAAAGCAGCTCCGAACGGGCTAAAAATTCGGTTTCGCGCAGCCCGGAGGTCGCGGCGTCGGGAAAAACTAGTCGCGCGTTCGCATCCAGCCAGAACGCCTGCCGGACCCAGGGGTGCCCGTCGCTCAGCTTGCGAAGGGCTTGCCGGTTGCCGTCCAGGCCATCGGACAGATGAAGCAGCGCCGCGTCCCATTCCGAGGCGACGGCGGCGATCCGCGCGGAAGCCGCTTCAAGCCTCGCGGAAGCGGCATCGGAGGCCCGAATGCGGGCCCGTTCCCGGCCGTCCCGAACCGCGGACGCCGCCAGCGCCAAAGCAAGAACCATGGGAACAACGAAGGCGAAGGCTAAGGCGGCGACATGGCGGCGTTTCATCGTGCTCCTCTAGTAAGACTGCTGGGTCTTGTTCTGGTATTGGCTTTCCCGCATCGATTTTCGCTGCGCGGTCCAATCATCTTTACTTACGGCCTCGGCGTCGGCCGCGTTTTTCTCCGCGTATTCTTTCAAGGCGGGACTCGGCGCCCCGGCGGCTTCCGACCGAAGGAAGGTCGCGTTGTCCTCGAGAACTTTTTTCGCGTCTTTCGTCTTCCCTTCGTCGCGCAGGCGCACGGCTTCTTCATTCGCTTCGGTCGCCAGCTGGAGAACCACCTGTTCCCGAACTTCGGGTTTGACGCTCTTGGCGGCAATCGCGCTGTCTGCCGTGTAGGAAGCCTGAACGACCGGGCTCGCGACATTTTTGGAAAGCCCGTCCAGGCCCCGGTACGCGATCTTGGCTGAGGCGACGTCCCGCGTTCGTCCGGTTTCGGAGGGCGGCAACTCCAGCTCCACAAGTACGTATTTTTCCTGCGACGCCAACACCTGGTTCAGGTTCACGTAGACCCGACCGTCGCGGATGTCGCCTTCTCGGTTCATGATCCGTATGGGACGTACGCCCTTGGCGCAATCGATCTCGATTTTTATGTCCAGGGCGGCTATGGACAGAACGTCGCGGAACTCCGCGTCAAACACCCGGACCAAGTCGCGGGGGCTTTCGACGAAGGCGTGGTTTCCGTCCGCCGCGGCGGCAAGGCGGGTCATCAAATCCTCGTTGTAACCGGAACCGAGGCCGATAGTGGTGACGCTGACGCCTTCCCGCCTAAGACCGCGGCCTAATTCCTGCAGGGCCGCCGGAGAATCCGGGCCTACGTTGGCAATGCCGTCGGACAACAAAATAACCCGATTGACGCGATCGGAGGACAGACGCCGGCGAACTTCCTGGGCTCCACGGCTGACGCCGGCGAACAGGGCCGTACTCGACCCCGCGTAGATTTCATCGATCGCCCGATAGAATCGAGCCTTATCCTGAACCCGAGTCGAAGGCACGAGAACCCGCACTTCGGTGTCGTACACCACCAGGGAAAGGAAATCCTGGGGAGCCAAGAGGCCGACCGCGTACCGGGCCGCTTCCCGCGCCTGTTCCAGTTTTTCTCCCTGCATCGATCCCGATCTATCCAGAACAAGGGCGACGTTGAGTTCCGGCCTTGAGCGATCGGACTGCGCCGTTCCCGAAAGACCGACTTTGACGTACGCGGTCCGCGGAGCGCCGGACACGTAGCTGGAACGGTCCAAGCTCACGTCCACCCGAAGAGCTTCGGCGTGAAGCGATACTAAGCCAGTCAACGCGATGACGGCGACGAAAGCGGCTTTCATTGTTGTCTTGATCATACTATACCTCCCGAACGTTATGTTCACTATTGAAGGTATTGCGTCATCGGAAGGGAGCGGTGACAGGGTCGTCAACGCGTTGTAAAAAATTCGTCAAAAAACTCTTGACCGCGGTGTATATACGGCATAGATTATGTATATACGGAGGCACAAATGGCCTTGAGCATCAGAAATTCCGAAGTCGAACAATTAGCCCGGACGCTTTCACGGCGCGGCGGCGTATCCTTGACTGAAGCTATCAAGGAAGCATTGGAAAGCAATCTGCGCATGGTCGACGAAAAGGCGAAAAATCGAATTTCCGCGCTCAGAAGTATTTCCCAAAAATGCGCGCGTCTGCCCGATATCGATCACCGATCGGATGAAGACATTCTCGGATATGATGAAAACGGAGCATTTGCCCATGGTGGTCGATAGTTCCGCCATCTCCGCCGTCCTTTTTGAGGAGACCGATGCGGAAAAGTTCATTTACGCTCTGGCGGCTCCGGAGCGGAAGTTCATGAGCGCGATGAATCGGTTGGAAACGGCTATCGTAGTGGAAGCCCGCAAAGGCGAAGCGGGCGCGAAGGCGCTTGCGGAATGCATGGTCCTTTCGGAGATCGAGGTGATTCCTTTCGATTCGGGTCAGGCGGAAATCGCATTGGCCGCCTGGCGACGCTTCGGAAAAGGCAGACATCCGGCGGCCTTGAACCTCGGTGACTGCGCCGCCTACGCTCTCGCGTCAGTGATGAACGAACCGCTTCTTTTCAAGGGCGATGATTTCAGCAAGACGGATGTCGCCGAAGCGTAAACTAGGGAACTGAGTCGGAATCGTTTAGTTCAATCTGGTAAATTGAGCTCTTTCTCCAAGAACACGGCGCCCTCAAGCGGATTGTCGCAGTAGGGGTCGATGGGGTGAAACCCCATCGAGCGGTAGAGGGCGACGGCCTCCCCTAACCGTTCGAGCGTATCCAGACGCATCCTCTCGTAGCCCAATTCCCGCGCCGAAAGAACGATGCGCGCTGCCAGGGCTTTCCCCACGCCGAATCCGCGGTACTCGGGGCGCACGAACAGACGTTTCATCTCGCATACACCCTTCTCAAGCTTCCGTAGGGCGACACAGCCCGCGGGCTCCCCGCCGCCGCGGGAGCGCGGCACCGACGCGAGAAAAAGAGCACCTGTGGGCGGGGCGTATTTCCCCGGCAAAGAGGCGAGCTCATTCTCAAGGGCTTGGAAAGAAAGATCGACGCCGAGGAAGGCGACGTATTCGCGGATGAGTACGCCGACCGTCGCGACGGCCGGACCCTCGGTCACCGATTCGATGATCGGTCCCCGAGCGGCGCGTCCTTCCAGGATGCGTTCCGCCGCCCGTAGATGGCCGACGAGTTCGGCGATGTCGCCCGGCTTCAAGCCGTCTAAAAGAGCTTCCGTCTCCGCGTCGGAAGCTTTTTCTATCGCGTCAAGAGAATGTCGACCTTCCGCCGTCAGGCGGAGAACGAGGACTCGGCCGTCGGTTTGCGACGGCCGGGCATCGACCAGGCTTTCCGAAACGAGCCGTTTCACCACGCGGTTGAGATACCCCAAATCGATGCGCAGCTCGGCGCGGAGGGCGCTCTGCGTATGTTCGCCCCGGCGGCCGATCTCAAGAAGCACCCTTGCCTCCGTCAGCGTGAAAGGGGTGTCGAAACGGTACCGCGACAGGAGGCCGAGACGGTTCGTGTAGTACCGACTGAAATGCCGGATCGCCTTGACGGCGTAGATCGCTTCCTCTTTCTCTGACATCGGGTCCTCCGCGACGTACGGTTCATCGCGGCTAGAGTACGCCAAATACTTGCCTTAGTCAACTATAAAGTCACTAAAGCTTCAACGCCCAGTATCCAACATCCAGCCATCTGCCGAATTTGTAGCCAACCTCAGGCAAACGCGCGACAGGCGCGAACCCCATCGATTCATGCAGAGCGACGCTCGCCTCGTTGGGAAGCGTGATCCCGCCCAGGACGGTGTGGACGCCTTTGGCGCGCAGCCGGGGCAGAAGAGCCGCGTACAGGGCCCGGCCTATCCCCCGCCTCGATGAGTCTTTGTCGACGTAAACGCTCGTTTCGGCTGAAAACCGGTATGCCGAGCGCTCGCGCCACTTTCCCGCGTAGGCGTAGCCGAGTATCCGGCCGGACTCTTCCCAAACGAGCCAGGCGTAAGTCGTTCCGTTTTTGTCGATGCGGGACCGCATTTCTTCGGCAGAAACGGGTTCCTCCTCAAAAGTTATCGTCGTGTTCGCCACGTAATGGTTGTAGATCGCCAGGATCGCGTCGGCGTCCGAGGCAACTGCATCGCGGATCATCGCTCCTCCCTTATCGAATATCCGGTCCGGTCGCTTTCGCGACGTCCGCGCGGGCGCGGCCCGCTTCAACCAGGACCCGGTCTCCGGTCAGTAAGAAGCCGATGAAGAAAAGGGCCGCTCCGCTCCCGATCAGGAGCCATTCGATCTTGACGACATCGGCCATGGGTCCGAACACCAGCATTCCCATCGGCATCATGATACTGGAAATCATCCCCATAACACCGAAGACGCGTCCGAGGTAGGCGTCCTCCACGTGTTCTTGGAGCAGGACCGTAGAGGGCGAGCTAAAGAGCGGCAAAACGACGCCGAAAATTCCCATGACGATCAGATATGGGACGAAATGAGGCATCAGGCCGAGC
>JBAYHM010000301.1:0-5568 GCA_041666155.1 Treponemataceae bacterium | reverse complement strand
TTTCAAAGCCCAGCAGAAGGCGTTGGGTGAATTAACCGGCCGGGTTGAGGAAGCCTTTTCCGGCCATATCGTCGTGAAGGCCTTCGGCCGTGAAAAAGAAACGATCGCCGCTTTCGGTGAAACGAACGAGCGCTTGTACCGCTCGGGACTCAGCGCCCAGTTTATTTCCGGCCTCATCATGCCGTTCATGCAGTTGATCAACAACGCCGGCTATGTGCTCGTCTGCGTCATCGGCGGCGCCATGGCCGCCAAGCGAACCCTCGACGTCGGAGATATTCAGGCCTTCCTGCAATATCTGCGCCATTTCACCATGCCCATCGTGCAGACCGCGACTATAGCCAACGTGCTCCAGTCTACCGTAGCGGCGGCGGAACGCGTGGTTTCCCTGCTGGAAGAGCGCGAGGAATCGGCGGATGTCGATGTTTCGCTCGGGAAAGCGGTGGACGGGAAAGGCGAAGTGCGCTTTGAACGCGTATCGTTCCGCTATAAGAGCGATGCGCCGTTGATAGAGGATTTGAGTATCGACGTGGAACCGGGCAAGCTCGTAGCCATCGTCGGGCCGACGGGCGCCGGCAAGACGACGCTGGTTAATCTCTTGATGCGTTTTTACGAGCTAGGCTCGGGGCGTATAAGCGTGGATGGGGCTGATATTCGCGACTTGCCGCGCGGTTTGCACCGTTCGCGCTTCGGCATGGTGCTGCAGGATACCTGGCTGTTCAACGGGACGATCCGGGCCAATATCGCGTACGGAAAGACCGGCGCGACCGATGATGAGGTGATTCGCGCCGCGCAGGCGGCTCAGGCCGATCACTTCATCCGCACGCTCCCCGACGGGTACGACACGGTGCTCAATGAAGAAGCTTCAAATATTTCACAGGGGCAGAAACAGCTTTTGACCATCGCGCGCGCGATGGTCGCCGATCCGACGGTTCTCATTCTGGACGAAGCGACCAGCAGCGTCGATACGCGGACGGAAATGCTTATTCAAAAAGCTATGCGAAACCTCATGGCCGACCGCACCAGTTTCGTCATCGCGCATCGCCTGTCGACTATACGCGACGCGTCGTTAATTCTCGTTATGGAAAACGGCCGGATCGTGGAACAAGGGACTCACGATGGATTGCTTGCGCGCGGCGGCGCCTACGCCGAATTATACGAAAGCCAGTTTGCGGGTAAAAGCGAGGCGGCCGTCTAAGGCCGGACTCGCCTAAACCGTCGCGGAGGGTTCGGAGTTTTCCGCGTCGTCGGAAGTCTCGTCGTCGTCGGACGCGTCCTCGGACGAGTCTTCGGGGGAGTCTTCAGTGATTTCGCCGCGGGCGATCGCTTCTTTACGGAGCTTCTTTTTGAGGTCTTTTTCGTCTTTCTTTTTCTTTCGGTCCAGCTCTTTCCGTCTCTTCTCGGCGTTGTAATTCGGTTTCAATAGGCCCTTCTTTTCACACCTGGATGGAAAGAGTATAGCGCATTCGCGCGATCGGCGACAGGGTGCCGCGATCGATTGGATGAATGATACTATTTGCTTTCTATGAAAGATCGAGGTTATCCTCTTGGTTCATAGAGAGGCCTGCCGATGGAAATGGAACACGGGGATAAGAACGAGGACGAGCTGGACGAAAAAGGGTCGAGCGAAAAGTACCTGTTCCTATTCGCTTTGCGGACGTTCCGCCGTTTGTTGGCGTCTTTCGCCCTTCCGCTGTTGTTGCCTCTTTTGGTCAGTTTCATCGTCTACTTCGCCGCGATCTCCATGCTTCAGAGGGAGATCGGAAAATCCAACGAAACCGCGCTACTGCTAATGAAACGGATGGTGGACGCGCGGTTGAACGAACTATTCGTCGCCGCGGATCAGCTGTCGATGAACGCGAACGTGCAATCCGTCGCCGCCGCCCGGCCGCCCATCTCTTCTTCGCGGCGATTGGCGATGTCGGACGTGCAGGGCTCGCTGCGGCAATGGGCTCTCGCAAATTCCTTCATCGACGGGGTCTACCTTTATCTGCCGCAAAGCGGATACGTGCTTTCCAACTTCAGCCGCTACAATGGGGACGAATTCGATTTGACCGCCATGGCCAATTTCGATATGGAGAGCGCCGCTTGGGAACGGATGGTTCAATCCGGTGGCTATCGAACCTTGCGGATCCTTGAATCGACCAAGCCGGGTATCGCGCAATCCTTCGTGTTTACTCAGAAAATGGTCTCGGAGTACGGCGCACCGACGCCGGCGATTCTCGTCGTGCAAGTGAACGGCCGACGTTTCCTGGATCTTCTGGATTCGTTCAAATTGAGCGCCGACGCTTCGTTGGCGATTTTGTCTCCCCAGGGGAGGATCGTATCGCGGTCGGGTTCCTCGCCGTTGCTGGAGGCGCTGGATTACGCCGCGCTTCAAACCGGGTACCGGGCGGCCGAATCGGGCAGCGGCCGCTCGAAATACTTTGTTTCCACCATCGGTTCGGACGTTTCCCCGTGGCGTTACGCGTACCTGGTCCCGTCGGGGACGTACCTTCGGAGCGCCGATTTCGTGAAACGGATCATGCTCGCCTATATCGCGATTTGCCTCGGAGGCGGGTTCGCGCTTTCCTTCTTTTTGGCCAGGCGCGAGTATACGCCGATACGGCGCCTCTCGCGGCTCTTCCTGGATCGGTTGGGCGGGAATGAACTCGGCGCAAGCGGCGATTTCTCGTATCTGGAAGACGCTCTTCAAAAGTTGTTGAAGGAGCACGATAACCTTGAGGATTTGATCCGCAGGCAGAGCGGTTCTATGCGCAGCGAGCTGCTCACCCGTCTGCTGCGCGGCAACGTCGCGCAGCTTTCCGTGCTTATCGATTCCTGCAAAGCCTGCGGGGTGAACTTGCTTTCGGATAATTGCCTAGTCATGACCGTCGCGCTGAGCCGGGACGAAAACCGGATTCCCGAGCGGGAAATCCCTTCGGAAACGGAAACCGGTTCCCTCGTCCGCTACATGCTGCAGCCGGTGTTGGACGAGCTGCTGGCCGAAAGAAGCGCCGCGTACGTGGTAGAAGTCGACGGCGCTATACAGTGCGTCGTCAGCCTCCCCGCGTGTTCGGCTGAGGATCCCGAGTGGTCCGAATCGATAGCCGACTTGATCGGGAAAACCGAAATAATCCGAGCCTTGTTCGCGGACCGTTTCGGCCTCCATCTTTCCTTCGCCGTCAGCAACGTTTTTGATTCCTTGGCGGCTCTGCCGCTCGCGGCGGCCGAAACCGCGGAAATCATGGAATCCATCGTGTTGTACGACAAGAAGAACGTGACCGTTTTCGCCGGTTCGGCGGTTTCCGCTGCGGGAGGCCGGGCGACTATCCACAGCAGCCTCGCCCTTCATCGTCTTATCGCCGAAGGCGCGTACGCCGGTGATTTCGCGGCGGTGAGGGACAACGTTACCCGGTTTTTGGATACGGAACTCATAAAAGCGCATCTCCCGCTGCAAACCGCCAAGCTGCGCATGTCCGGAATCGTCAATATCGTCATGGAAGCGCTCCAAGAATTGCGCCCTTCCTTCGACGGCGCGTTCCTTGACGAATTGAACCCGATGGAGCGTTTGTCCCGCGTCAAATCCGTCACCGAGCTGCAGCGTCAAGTGGAGGATATTTTCCGCAGCTTGGAAGCTCACTGGCCGACGCGCGCCCAGGATCAGCCGATCGTTCTCAAGGATGAGGTCGTCCGCTATGTTGAGGAAAATTTCCGCGATAGGAATTTAAGCGTCAACGCCATAGCGGACGCGTTCTCCGTGAGCGTTCCGCACCTTTCCCGCGCTTTCAAAAAGGCGACCGGTGTCGGACTGCTCGACTATATCCACATCGTCCGCGTCCGCGAAGCGAAACGCCTTATGACGGAAAACCGTTTCGGCATCCAAGAAATATCCGTCATGGTAGGCTGCGGAAGCCGCGTCACCTTGGTCCGGGCGTTCAAACGGTACGAAGGCTTGGCGCCCTCGGCCTTCCGCGACGCGGAAACCTGACCTTTCGGCGCGAATATCAAAAATCGATACCCTGCAAATACTGTCCCTTTCGGAATTGAAAGAATGGGTCCTACTATCTTTCAGGAGGAACAACGCATGAATATTAAACGAACGATAGCGCTGGGCTTAGCCTTGTCGATCCTTTCTACGACGGCCGTTTTCGCCGGCGGCGGCAGCGATAAGGCGAAAACTCAAGGGGCGGCCGGGACGCAGAAGGCATTTTCGTATTGGGTCCAGCTGAACCCATCCGGCGCCGAAATCATAAAGAATTGGGGCGACACCGCCAGCATGCAGTCCTTTGAGAAGAAGACCGGCGTCCATATCAATTTCGTGCATCCGACGATAGGGCAGGAGCCGCAAAGCTTCAACCTGATGATCGCGTCGGGGGATTTGCCCGACATGATCCAGGAACGGGAAGGCAACCTCTATTATCCGGGCGGCGGGGATAAGGCTATTTCGGACGGGGTGTATCTGGACTTGACCGACCTGATCAACAAGCACGCTCCCAACTACAAGAAGTGGCTGGCGAAGAACGATACCATCGCTAAACTGACGGTCACGGACAGCGGAAAGCGCTGGGGCATGTTCCACATCACCGACGGCGCGGAGCCCGCCTGGACCGGATTCGTTTTACGCAAGGATTGGCTGGATGATCTGGGCCTCAATGTCCCCGTCACCCTGGACGACTGGTATTCCGTCTTGAAAGCGTTCAAGGAAAAGAAGGGAGCCGAGGCACCGCTCCTGGTTTTCAACACCGGCGTGCCCGCGTACAACCATATCATTTCCGCTTTCGACATCGGCGGCGTGTCAATGTTCGGCAGCGCTTTCTACCAAGTGAACGGCAAGGTCGCTTTCGGACCGGTCCAGAGCGCGTACAAGGACTATTTGGCGCTCATGAACAAGTGGTACAAGGAAGGCCTGCTCGATCCCGATTTCATGGGCCGCACCGACGGCGGTTTCCAGGTTCTCGCGCCGACGAACCTGGTGGCGACGAATAAGGCCGGCATGTTCGCGACGATATGGGGTCGGACGGCCAACGCGTACGTCATCCGGGGCGACGTGAAAAACAATCCGAAGTTCTACCTGCAGGCGGTTCCGGCGCCGAAGCGGACAGCCGGACAGCAGATTCATTTCAATTACCCCTCCTATGAGGTCCGCTCCGCGGTGGCGATCACCAAGGCGTGCAAGGACCCGGTCGCGGCCGTGAAATGGCTGGACCAAATGTACGCGACCGAAGGTTCCAATATCATCAACTACGGCGCCGAAGGCGATACCTTCGTCCTGAAGGACGGAAAGCCCACGTTCACCGATAAAGTGATCAAGCCGACCGGAATGACCGCCGCGCAAGCCTTGCAGAAGTACGTTCGTTGGGACGGCCCTGGCATCGTGGACTTCAAACGCATGTGGCAGGTCTACAACGCCGGCGGTCAGGGCGAAATGCTCAAGGCTCTCGACGTTTGGAAGCAGGACGACATCAGTTACGTGATGCCCCCGATTTCCCTTACCCAGGCGGAAGCTACCGAGAACAGCAACCTCATGCCCGACATCACCACCTACGTGAACGAGATGACGGTCAAGTTCATCATCGGGGGCGAGCCGCT
>JBAYHM010000300.1:0-5570 GCA_041666155.1 Treponemataceae bacterium | reverse complement strand
CGTACTTGTTTTTTCGGTTCCGCTTATTGTCATAGCAATAAGCTCGAGCGGAGCGTTCGCACGCGCCCGAGTCGCGTCTTTAGAAAGCGCGGAAGATCCTGTCTATCAACGCGATATGCGTTCTTATGCCGGACTTCATCCCATCGACACAATTTCGCCGTCAGGCGATACGCCGCCGCTTGATCTAGCCGAACTGTTTCGCTTTGAGACTTATACGGTAAAAGCCGGCGAAACTCTATCAGGCATAGCCGCGAAACAGGCACTTTCGATTGGATCAATTATTGCCGCGAACAGAATACGCAATGCCAAAAGAGTTCATGCTGGAACTATCCTCAAAATTCCTAATATGGATGGACTTCCTTATACTGTTCGCAACGGCGATAATTTAAGCCGCATAGCCTCTTCGTACGGGATCCCCTTGGAAGCTATCCTCGATGCGAACGATCTCGGCAGTGCCGATATCAATCCAGGTATGAACCTTTTTCTGCCTGGAGCCCGCATGAGCGGATCAGAACTGCGGCAAATACTCGGAGACGCATTCGTCTATCCGCTAAGAGGCATACTCACCTCCACTTTCGGTTGGCGCAATGACCCATTCACCGGAGTCCGGCGTTTCCACGCCGCCATCGATCTGGCCGCTCCTCTTGGAACGCCGGTACACGCGTCCATGGATGGCCGCGTGTCCGTCGTGGGTTACAACTCGGTGTATGGCAAATATATTATCTTAACGCATCAAGATGGATATCAGACTTGGTATGCGCACTTGAACGAGTACCGAACGGAAAAAGGTTCATCAGTCAAACAAGGACAACGAATAGGAGACGTGGGGAATACCGGTTACAGTACGGGAAGTCATGTTCATTTCGCAGTGTTTAAAAACGGCCGCGCTATGAATCCTTTATCTTTTTTGCCTAGACGTTAACGGACCTTACGGTCTATTGAGTAGTAATGAAGCAGTATGGTATAATTTCCGTGTTTCGTGGAGGATCGATGCGTAAGCTGGTTTTATTATTAATGGGCTTGATCGCGATTTCAACATTTATAAGCGCGTATAATAATCCGTATTCGGAGAATTCCGGTGATCTGCGCAAGTCTTCCTTGGAAAAGGGCGTTTCCCGCTAATTTATCGCGCTTGCGTTCAGTGCGCCGAGGCATTACACTGAACGCGACATGGCTCAGTCTACCGACGTTTCGAAAATATTCGTAATAGGCACCAACGTCCTCATACGCAATCCGGAAGCGATTTTTTCGTTTCGGGATACTGAAATAGCGGTTCCGTCCACCGCACCTGAAGAATTCGATAAACTGAAAACGTATTCCGATCAACGCCGACGCTCCCTTCCAAATCTATTCATTGTCTTGGATGAGGCTCAGAACTTTACGCCGTTGGACGCTAACTCAAAGCGCAGCGAACTCGCCGAATTGGCGGCTTCTGTCCTATGAACTGCCACGGCTGCGGGAATATTCTTGAGAATGAGTTTCATTATTGTCCCCAGTGCGGTCGCCCTGTTGACGGAGTACGGACTTTTGGGGAAATCTTGGACCGTTCCTTCGCACGATTAGCGCAAAATGAAGCAAGTTGTTCCGTAGAGCGCTTGGCTGAACTGGACGAAGATTTACGCGTATTGGAAAATGAATTGGACGACTTTGCACAGACCGGTCAACGTATTCACGTACGTCGCCGATAATGGATGTGATATGAAACGAATTGCCTTAAAAACAGTAGTACTTTTCGCCCTTTTGATCGCGGCATTTTCAGTCGAAGCCCGGACTGTCTTTGACGGTTTGGATATCGGTGAAGATGATCGGATCATGTTTCGCGCAACGGCGGGCGGCGATGGCTCTCCGCGCCAAAACGCCGTATTTTTGGCGGATATTGTTTCAGGAGCCGTTACCCAATTGACGGCTTTTCCCGAACGGCTTGAATTGGTCGATGGCGGCCGAACACTCCAAGCGCGCAATCCATTTGGTGTCGTTCGCATGAGTATGTCGGGCGGTTTGCCCGCTCCCGTGAAGGGATTTCCCTCTTTTTCCTCCGGAGCCGTTGTGTTATCCGGACGTCCTGAGGATATCGCGGCTTCTCCCGATGGTAAATGGATACTTTACGTTGAACCGATCACACCGGCTTTCGGTCGACTTGTTCTCATTGACGCGTCTACCGGGTCTCGATTGCCTATAGCAGAAGGAGTAGAACGTCCTGGACGCCTCTTTCCCGCCTCGTGGTCCCCTGATTCCCGTGTCTTCGTGTACAGCCGGGATAGGCGTCTATATTCCCGCTCGGTGGACTCGACCCCGGTCTCGCTTGTGGATGAACGCTATCGGCTCGTCGGCGAGGGGACCGTGGCTTCGATACGTTGGGGCGCCGCCGGAGATTTCTTTTATCTCCGCGGGTCCACCGTATACCGCGTGAGAGGTTCGGATTTATTCGCCCGTTCCTTGTATTCCGATTTCCTGGAAATCGGGACGGTCGCCGGGAAGATTCCCTTTGAGTTCGATCCGAATTTCGATGTTTTCTGGACTTCTCCCGACGGGTCCTCCATTATTCTGGCAAAGGGCGGTAGAAATATTTTTTACTATCCGCTCGGTGTCGATGATTACGGCGCTTCGGGAGCCGCTTCGCTGCCTTATCTCATGCTGCCGCGTTCCTGTTCGAATCTTCAGGCGCTTTGGTCTCAGTCGGGCATCGTGACGCTTTTCGCATCGTTCCCCACCGGCTCTGAACAGGCTTCCCGAGTGTACCGTTTGAGTTCGCCTTCAGATACGCCGGCTCTCGGTGGATGGGGCTTTTCCGAGGTCGCCGCGCCCTCGGATTCCCAAGCCGTATTGTCGCCTGACGGCACTAAAGCCGTTGTGTACGGGCCTTCAGGCGCATTGATCTATGATTACGTCAATTGGCGGGTGATCACAAAGTTGGCTGACAGACACACCTTCGCGGCTCTGTGGATTGGTAACGAGGAATTGGTACTCGCGGATTCCGCTCGAATTGAACGTAAAACCTTAGATGGCAAAAGTGTGCTTGTTTGCTTGTCGTCGGCTGACGCCTACGGCTATGACGATGCGGGCAAAACCGTTTTGGCAAAAGCGGGAGACAAATGGTTCTCCACGGACGGAAAATCGGCTTGGAAAGTCATTGCGCCCGTAACTCCACGCGTGGCATCCACTAGTTCCCAACGTCATCGAGCTTACCTTGAGCGCCTGCCCAGCGGGCCCTATGAAACGATGCCGATGATTAGCGACGTTAAGGGCGTTGGAACCCGATCCTTGTTTCTCAAACCGCCGGTTGAAGATGACTCAAAAGCAGTAGCGGCGGTTAAGGCTGAACCGATCCAAAATGACGCGCCCTTCAACCACGGCAATCGGTACGGTCGAAGGGAACTGTCGGTGACTTTTGACCTTATGGAAGACGCGGAAGGTTTGCCCTTCGTTCTTGATACCTTGCATAGATTTGGGATAAAAGGAACTTTTTTCCTCAACGGCGAATTTATCCGGCGCCATCCCTCTGCCGCTAAGGAAATTGTCGTCGCTGGTCACGAAACGGGTTCACTCTTTTTCGCGCCCATCGATCTTGCGGACTCTAGGTATCGAATTGATGCGGATTTCATCAGGCGGGGATTAGCCCGTAACGAGGATGAATTCTTCAACGCCACGGGCGCTGAGCTTGCGTTGTCGTGGCATGCTCCGTATTATGCGGTTTCTCAACCCATTGTGGCTTCCGGCGCCTCAGTCGGATACCGTTATGTGGGAAGAGATATCGATCCCCTGGATTGGTTCAGCCGGTCCGACGCGCGCAAAAATCCAGGCCTCTACCGATCCGCGGCTGAAATTGTTGATGTCGTCATGGAATCCAAAAAAGTTGGTTCGATTATTCCAATACGTTTGGGTATGACCGTGAGCGGCCGTGATGATTACTTTTTCTCAAAGTTGGACGTTCTTTTGGACGCTCTCATGCGTTCCGGATACGATGTAGTGCCTGTATCGGTCCTAGCGGATCACGCGCGTTAAGTGAGTTTTCCGAAAAGTCGCAGGAAGAAAAGAGAAACCGAATCGAGTGCGCGCCGGAGCGGAGAGCCGAGCTTTACTTCTTCCTTGGCGACAAGCGGAATGTTTTTCAACAAACCTTCTTCGTCGGAGAATCGTATTTCTCCCAGCTGCGTGCCTTTTCCGACTGGTGCGGTGACGCCCTTATACCTAATAACTTCATAGCTAAGTGCCGTTGCGCGATTTTTGCGTACAGTGAAACTGAGTTCAGTCCCCGCTTCCAATTCAACTTTCCCTTTCGCGCCTTTCCATATCTTGAATGGTTCAAGGTTCTCAATGGATGGCCGTATGGTCTTAAAGTGGTCGAATCCCCAAGATAGAAGTTTTCCGCCATCGTCAGCCCGGATCCGTCCACCTCGGGCTGAACTAGTGCCCGGACCTCCAAGAAGAATCGCAAGAAAGCGAGTTCCCGAACGTTCTCCGGTAAGAGCGATATTGTAGCCTGCTTCAATGATATAACCGGTCTTTAAACCGTCTACGCCTTCAATTTCTCCCAACAATAAATTGCGGTTATATTGTGTTATGGTTTTCGGATCGGAACGAAACGCTTCACTAACATTTTCCGCTTTCGGAAAGGCGAATTCACGTACCGAGTGAAAATCTTTCAGAACAGTCGGGTGACGTTGCAAATATGCGCGGCAAAATTCAGCAAACTCACGGGCAGTGGTAATGTTTTTTTCGGAAATGCCCGAGGGTTCTACAAAATGTGTTTTTATGAGTCCGAGATCTCGGGCTTCCTCGTTCATCCTTTGAACGAAAGCGGGAATTCCTCCGGAAACGCGAACAGCGACGGCAACCGCGGCGTCATTCCCCGAATCAACCGAAAGACCCAGAAGGAGTTCGCGTAATGTTACAGTTTGTCCAGGTCCGAGGAACATAAGCGACGAGCCCCACGGCTGGTTTATAGCCCATGCCGCTTTGGTAAAGTTGACTGGTTCATCAAGTGACAGTCTACCGCTCTCAATCTCCTGAAGCGTTATGTGCATCGTCATGAGTTTTGTCAACGACGCGGGCGGAATCTCAATATCGGGATTCTTTTCATAGAGGATTTCACCGGAAGTCGCGTCCAGAAGGATCGCGGAACGAGAAGAGATAGCCGGGGTATCGATTGTTGTTGCGTAGAGGAGCTGCACACATGAAAAGGCAACCGAAAGCACGGTTGCCGACAATCTAAATTTAAAAAAACGGGAAAGAGCCATTTATGTGATAAATCCTAGAAATCGGCTTGACCGACAGCGCGCGGATAGGGTATGACGTCGCGGATATTTGTCATGCCGGTGACATACAAAATCAGCCGTTCAAAACCAAGACCGAAGCCGGAATGGGGGACAGTTCCGTAACGCCGGAGGTCCAAATACCACCAATAGTCTTCCGGATTGAGTCCCAATTCATTAAGTCGTTTTTCTAAAACGTCTAGTCGTTCTTCCCGTTCAGAACCGCCGATGATTTCACCTAGGCGTGGGACGAGTACGTCCATGGCACGGACCGTTTTACCGTCAGCGTTCTGCTTCATGTAGAACGCTTTGATTTCT
>JBAYHM010000299.1:0-5577 GCA_041666155.1 Treponemataceae bacterium | reverse complement strand
CGTTCCGCGACCGCGAACACCTCTGGAAGGTCCTGAACAGCGAAATCGGTCCGGCGTATCTTAAGGAGATGCAGGAAATAAACAGTGGAATGGTCGGCCTTTTCTACCTGGATGAAGGCGCGCGCAACTTTTTCACCGGCAACAAGAAGCCGATCAAGTCCTTCGCGGATTTCAAGGGAAAGAAACTGCGCGTTCCCACAAACAATCTCATGAGCGACACGATCGCCGCTCTCGGCGCCCAGTCCACCCCGATCTCCTTCTCCGAACTGTACTCCGCCCTCCAGACCGGCGCCGTCGACGGAGCCGAGCAGCCGCACTCCGGCTACGCTTCCAACAAATTCTACGAAGTCGCTCCGAACTACATCCTGACCGGTCACACCTACAGCCCCTCCATTGTCCTCATGAGCGAGAAAGCGTGGAAACTCTTGGACGAGGAAGCGCAGAAGATCATCATGGAAGCCGGCAAGGAAACGGAAAGCTGGAACAAGGCCAATATCGAAAAGCTCGATTCAGAACTGCTTGAGTCCATCAAGAAGGCGGGCGCGAACGTGATCGAGGTCAAGGACAAGACCCCGTTCATGAAAGCGCTCAAGGATGTGGTACCCAAATACACCGCAGGGCTTGAAGCCGATTATCAGGCGATACTCGCGAAATAGCGTTATCGTAGTGAGCCGGAATCGTCGTCGCGTCTTGCGCGCGGCGGCGGGTTCGGCGTCGTACAGTTCAGGAGTGGAGTCGCCGTGAAAATATCCGCAGTCACGAAATTTTTTGATGCCATGTACTTTTTCTTCATGAGTTTCTGCAAGCTCTGTTTCATTGGGATGGTGCTTATCACCTCCTATGTCGTGTTCGGCCGTTTCGTGCTGAATAAGAGTCCCGTCTGGGGAGAACCTATCGTGCTGATGTGCATGGTATACATGTCTCTCATCAGCGCGTCCTTGGCTATCCGCAAGGATACCCATATCCGTATGACCATCATCGATTATATCGTGCCGGAATTTGTTGTTTCCGTTTGCAAGTCAGTGGCTCAGCTGATGATTTTCGGATTCTCCATTTTCATGATCATCAACGGGTGGCAATTCGCCATGCTTGCCGGTAAGAACGTTATCACCGGAGTCGGCATCAAATCGATGTGGCTCTATCTTGCCGTTCCCGTGGCGGGCGTCGCGCTTGCCTTGATGGAAATCGAATGCTTCATCCGCTTCGTCGCGCGGCGCATCTCCGAGAGGTCTAACTGATGGAAACCAATTCGGTTGCCGTTCTCATATTGGTCGGCTCCTTCTTCGTGATGATAATCGCCCGGTTCCCGATCGCGTTCGCCATCGGAATATCGAGCGTTTTTACCGTTGTGTATCTGGGACTGCCGATCATGCAGATCGCGCAGCTTATGGTCCGAGGCGTAAACGTGTTCACGCTGATGGCCGTTCCGTTCTTCATCATCGCCGGAGAGATCATGGGTTCGGGCGGCATCTCTACGCGGCTGATCGCGCTTTCCGACGCCTTGGTCGGTTGGCTGCGGGGCGGCTTGGCCATGGTCAACATCGTCGCCTCTATGTTCTTCGGCGGCATTTCGGGTTCGTCCACGGCGGACACGGCGTCCCTGGGAACCATTCTCATCCCGATGATGAAGGAACAGGGTTACGACGAGGAATTCGCGACCAACGTCACGATGACCAGTTCGGTACAAGGACTTTTGATACCTCCGAGCCACAACATGGTGCTCTACGCCATGGTGGCGGGCGGCGTTTCCGTCGGTCGCCTGTTCCTGGCGGGTTTCATCCCCGGCATAACGCTCGGCATCGCGCTGATGATCTACAGCTATTACCTAGCCGTGAAGCGGAATTACCCCAAGGGTTCTCCGTTCAGCATCAAAAACGTCATCCGCAGCGTTTTCGACTCCGTTTGGGGCCTTTTCACCGTCATGATCGTCGTCGTCGGCGTCGTGGCCGGCGTTTTCACCGCTACCGAGTCTGCCGCGATCGCGGTTGTCTGGTCCATCGTGGTGAGCCTCTTCGTCTATCGGGAAATTAAGTTCAAGGATTTGTGGCCGCTCTTGGAACGATCCCTGAATACGCTGGCGATCGTCCTGATCCTCATCTCGACCTCCACCCTGTTCGGCTGGCTGCTGACCTATCTGAAAATGCCGACGATGGTCGCGAACGCCATTTTGGGAGTCACGGACAACAAGTACGCGGTCATGCTGATCATCAACGTGCTCCTGCTTCTTTTGGGCACTATTATGGATATGTCGGCGATCATCCTGGTCGCGACTCCCATCATCCTGCCCATCGCTATGAAGGTCGGTGTGGATCCTGTACACTTCGGCGCGATCATGATCCTCAATCTGGGCATCGGCCTGATCACGCCTCCGGTCGGCGGCACTTTGTTCGTCGGCAGCGCCGTTTCAGGCGTTCCGATCGAGCGTCTGGTTAAAACCCTGCTGCCATTTTACGCGGTGATGGTCGTCGTTCTCATGATCATCACCTACGTGCCGGGGCTGGTCATGTGGCTGCCGGATTTGATGATGCCGATCAATGTAGGTTAGCGTCGGAAAATGAACGAGTCGGAATCAATCGATCTCAAAGGGGCGTCGTTGGACGAGTACGTCTTGTCCGACGGCGGGAATCGGGGCGCCGTCATCATTTGCCCGGGCGGCGCGTATGCCTTCCTCTCCCCGAGAGAAGGTGAACCGGTGGCCCGCGCGTTCAATAAGGCGGGTTTTCACGCGTTCGTTCTGCATTATTCGTGCGCTCCCGCGCCGCTCGGTTTTTTGCCGCTGCGACAGCTGGGGCAAGCCGTCGCCTCCGTGCGCGAGCGCGCCGAAAGCCTCCGCGTCGACCCGGATCGCGTCGCCGTCTGCGGTTTCTCCGCGGGCGCGCATCTGGCCGCGAGCCTGGGCGTTTTTTGGGACCGCGACGCGCTTTTCCCTTCCGGGCCGGACGCCGGCGCCCGACGGCCGAACGCGTTGATACTCTCGTATCCCGTCATTACGTCCGGGTCGGCGGCGCATCGCGCCAGCTTTGAGCGCTTGGCGGGTTCCGACCGCGGAAAGCAGGAAGCGTTTTCTCTTGAGCGTTTCGTTTCGGAGCGCACTCCTCCCTCTTTTATGTGGCATACGGCGACCGATGAAACGGTTTCCATTCAAAACAGTCTGTTGTTTTTTCAGGCGTTGACGGTACACGGCGTCGCCTCGGAGCTGCATGTGTACAGCGACGGTCCGCACGGCCTGTCTCTGGCGACGGCCGAAGTAGAGGATCCCGAGAAAAATCGTTTCGCAGATCCGCACGTCGCTACCTGGTTCGATCTGGCTACTCAGTGGCTGCCGACCGCGGCGGGACGATAGGAGTTTTATCGCATGAATAATCAAAGCATCATATTCGATTCTAACGTCGCCGACGCTCAAGGTTCCGCGGTCAATCCGCTTTCCGCCGACAGATTCGACGCGGATGCGTATTCCGCTTACGCGAAGGAATTGGAGAAGCGCTGCGCCGCGTTTGCGTCCGCGGAATCGGGAGTGCTGGTGCATCGGCGATTCCGGGTTCCCGAGGTGTTTTCCTCCGCTTCGGCCGACATGAAGACTTCTCTAGAACTCCAGCTTGGGGCTTTGGAAGCGAGCCGCGCCTATCCGATGGACGTACCGAACTTTTTGGAACCTTGGTACGGCATCGGCTACGCGGCCGCCGCTTTCGGGGCCGAATACCTCTGGCCGGCAGGCCAGGCTCCCGCCGTCGAGCCTGTTTTCGCGAACCTGGACGCGGCCCTGGCGCACGAGCCTAAAGCTATCGCGGATACTCCGGTGGGGCGTCATATCCTGTCCATGATCGATTTTTTTCTTGAGTCGACGGGCGGAAAGGTTCCCTTGTCCTGCTCCGACGTGCAGTCCCCGCTCAACGCGACGACGGCCTTATTTCCCACTTCCGTTTTTTTCATGGACACCTTGGATAGACCCGACGACGTCGCCGCGCTGCTTGAGCGGGTAGTCGATCTGTCGGCGGAGTTCTTCAAGAAACAGGTTGCGCTGATCGGGGATGCGCTGGTTCGGCCGGGGCACGGTTTCGCTTCTTCCCGGCACTTCCGCGGACTCGGCGCGAGCGACGACAATTCGGTGATGGTGTCCCCGGATACGTATCGGACGCTCTTCGCTCCCGCCTTGGAACGGTTCGGAGCGGCGACCGGCGGAACCGTGTTCCACTCCTGCGGCAACTGGAGCACCAAGATTCCGACGGTCCTGGCTCTGAACGGGCTTGTCGCGGCGGATGCCGCGCTGACGGTCCGAACCGACCCCGATCCGAATCCTCCGGAAGCTTTCCGAGACGGTTTTTCCGGCACCGGCGTGACGCTCAACGCGCGCATGGTCGGTTCAGCCGCCGAAATCTCGGAGGCTTTTTCCCACTTGTACTCGCCGAAGCTGAAAACGATTGTCGTGACCTACTGCGCGTCCGCCGAAGAGCAGCGGCGCGCGTACGAATCCATACACGAAAGAGCCGCATTATGAGCATGCGCTCAACGAAAGATGGGGCGTGTACGGTTTTGCCGCCGCGTCCGGAGATCCCCGACTCACCGGCTTCTGCTGCGTCAATATGGACCGTTCGGTCAAAGACGAAACGATCACGGCGCTGCTGCGGGCGGTTGCCGATCTGCGGAAATCTTCCCGACCCTGTTGACTGCGCGCGAGTACGGCGCGATAGTTGACGTATTGTTTTTCAGGAGGCTTACATGAAGAGGAACTCGTTTGCTCTCGCCCTTGTCGTTACCGCCGCGCTTCTGCCGGGACTCGCTTTCGCTCAGCAGATTACTCTGAAATTGGCGCATCTCAACGCGCAGCAGCCCTTCGAAGTCGCCTCCGCCGCGATGGCTGAAGTTTTTCAGTCGGAAGTGGAGGCCAAATCCAACGGCCGCATCAAGGTTGAAATTTATCCCAACGGAGTACTTGGAAAAGAACCTGAAACGATGATCCAGGTGAAAACCGGCGTCGTTCAGTCCTATATCTCCTCTTCGGGCGGTATCGCGCAGTTCTATCCGATGATAGACGTCACGAATATGCCCTTCGCGTTTTCCAGCTACAATGTCGGCTACAAGGTCTACGACGGCGATTTCGGCAAAGCGCTCGCCAAAGATATCGAAGCTAAAGCCGGTTTTAAGGTCCTCGGCTTCGGCGAATCCGGCGGATTCTTCGCGGTGACCAATTCCAAGAAGCCGCTCAAGTCCCCCTCGGACATGAAAGGCATCAAGCTGCGGACGATGGCGCTTCCGCTTCACCAAGAAATCGTGAAATCGCTTGGCGCTTCCCCCACCACCGTCGCCTGGGCCGAGGTCTACACCTCCCTTCAAACCGGCGTCGTCGATGGTCAGATGAACCCCATCTCCATAATCGCCATGGCGAAATTCCAGGAAGTGCAGAAATACATCACCCTGACCAATCATCTGTACGCGCCGTACGTGTGGGTCATAAATCCTAAGTTCTTCGCGGGCTTATCCCCCGACCTGCAGGCCGTCGTCTCCGACGCGGCGCGCACCGCCGTCCTCGCGGGCCGCGGCCTTTCCCGTATCATCGACGCGAGCGACAAAGGTCTTCCG
>JBAYHM010000298.1:0-5613 GCA_041666155.1 Treponemataceae bacterium | reverse complement strand
GGCGACGAAGACCCGGTTCCGGCCTCCGTCGGCCCATGCCACGATGTATTCGCCCTTCTCCACGCCGTAGCATTCGAAGGTGCCTTCATCGTCCGTAAAAGTCCTTCCGATCTGGATGGATTCGGCTTCGGCGCGGAACACCTTACCGATTCGTCCATGGAGAGCGCGCCCCTTCCCGTCCACAAGGCGACCTCGGAATGCCGAGGACGGCGCGGCCCGTATTTCAACGATGGTTCCCGACCGGTAACTGGGTTCGATCCGAACCGTCTGGGGCCGGGGTCCGCGGTCGGGCGGGCTTTCAGGCATATCGACAGTGGCCGAAAAAGGCTTATACGCGCGCAAAGCGGAAACGAGTCTGTCTTTTCCGTCTTCGCTCACGATGGCCGGCCCATTGTCGGGACGCAACACCAAGGTGTCTTGCCCGAGGCTCTTATGCGGGACGAGGATGAGGAACGCGTCGCCGAGGCTGCGCGACACGCCGAAATGGCCGCCCGCGTACGCTGCCGCGCTGGAGGCGGCGAAGGAGAAACGCGCCGCCTTGACGCCGAGCGGCGGATCGGTCGAATACGCGGCCGAAGCCGTAAGTTCGGCGAAGTCTCCAAGGTAGGTACTTGATAAGCGCGTTTCCCGCGCTTGCGCGGCATCCGCGTAGTTGCCGTCCCCTCCCGCCGTCAGGCTGAACCGTTCCTTGTCGTCAAGGGGGAAGTGGAGTTCAAAGGATTGGTTTCCCGTGACGATATCCTGACGGTACTGGAGAGTCCGTCTGTCTTCCGGTATTACCGTCAGAGACAATACGGCGCGGCTTTCCATACCGCGATCAATGCTCCAATCGGCGCCGACCGAGACCGTAATTGAAACCGATACGGAGACGGGAAAGAAAAAACCGATCGATAGAGAAAAATCTTGAAGCGCCCCGGCCGCGAAACCGGCGTTCGCGAAGGTGCCTAACGATCCGAATCCGCCGGGAAGGGTCTGACTCAGCTGAGAGGAAAGCCGCAGAATTTCGGTTTTAGTTTCCGCCTCGGCGTCTTGCGGCGGAGAGAAGTCCTTGGATCGATACTCGACTCCGGCGCCGAGTCGGGGTATGTAACGATACCCGGGCAGCGCCAAGCGCCAGTCGAGCCGACCGGCGTACCCGGCTTTCGGATTCGTTATATCCGTGAAACCATACGAGACGGCTCCCGACGCCCCGAGGCTGCCGACGGGGCTAGCCCAAAGCATCGACGTTCCGCTAAGTACGCCGCCAAGTCCCGCGGCGATGTCGAAACCGAGTTCCAGGCGCGGCGTCACGCCGACGGATATGGAGGTAAAGCTGAACGGGCTCTTCATATCCGCGCGGTTAAAGCCGAGGCTGAAAGCGTATTCCTTTTCTCCCACGGGAAGAATGGCCCCGTCAAAGGAAAGACCGAGCTCCAAGAGCCTTTGCGGTTTGCCGTCCTCAAGAATTCGGACCGTCACCGCGTTGAAACCGGCGGACAGCGGTAAATCGGAAAGGCGATAGGAACCGGGAGGAAGACGCAGGCGCCTGGTAACTATGCCGTTGATTTCAACGGCAATATCCGCGTTTCGGTCCAGTAGGATTTCATCAATAAGCGGCGGCCGAATTCTTTTCCCGCCCGGAAGGCTCGCTTCCCGAAAAAAGCTAAAACCGACAAGGTCGGAGGCACCTTGAAAGGATACGGGTCGGGAATCAATAATCCCAAGAGCCGCCCTGGCGCCGAAACCGGGAAAGTCGTAGGAAAGAAGCGCTTCCCGCAAACGAACCCACGGCGAGGCGGAATATCCGATATCGATACCGCCTTCGGCTACAAATCCGAAAAGACGGACGGACGGATCCAGGCCGAGTTCCCCGTTCACGGCAGGGCCGGTCCCGGGAGAAAAATCGTAGGATGGATCAATTCTGATCGACGTGCCGAGCATCGCTGAAAACGGTTCGGCGGGGAAAAGCGTTCCGCCGGGAGACTGTTCCCGGACCCCGCGCACGCGCAGATCTTTGGTGATCATAGACCGCGGCGTCGTCGTGAAACGAAGGCTTAAATCCGACTGAACGTAGACAAGACGGACACCGATCAAAAGGAGATCTTCTTCGGTGACGAAACGGCGCCCGCCGACAACTTGGTCCATGAGACTTGGTTTAACGATGGGTTCGAGAATTCTTCGCAAGGTGATTGCGGGAATCAGCGGTCGTCCGAATGAGTCCGTGTAAAACTCTATCGTTCCTCCGGGGACGCCGTCGACGAAAAAATCCGCGAGAGCAAACAACCCCGGAGCAGCGGCCGACGCGGCATCGCTTTGAGAGTGCGCTCCTTGGGCTAAAAGGAAAAGCAGAATAAAAAATGCCGGCTTAAAACTCGCTTTGATAATCAATTCGCGCATCATATTTTTTTTCCGGAACGGCCTGGCCCCACGGGATGAAGAAGCGTCGATTATCGCCGCTCAGAAAATTCGTTCCCGAAATCGATTCAAGTTGGTCGCTTTTCAGGACGACGGTTTTTCCGCCGACGTTCATGATCGTAAGGATGACGGCTTCGGCTATGACGTGCTTCGTTCCACGGTTCGCCACCTCCACGCGGAAGCCCTTGCCGCCGGATTCTCCCTTAGCGCCCGTTACTGTGCAAACGAGTTTGGGTAAAAAGGTTTCTTGCCCGACATACACCGAGGCGACGTAGCGGAATTTGACTTTAAGGCTGGAACTCGCGACTCCGTCGGATTCAAGGGATACATTCTCGGCGACAAAACGAAAGGCGAGCTCGGAGGAAAGATCAGCCCGGCCTTTCCATTGAAGCTTCACCGCGGAGCTCGAACGCGGTTCTACCAAAACGCGGGACGGGTACACGGTAAAAAGGCGGGACGCGTCTTCGTTGGTCTCAGTTCCCTCGCGATCTATGGAACGGCTCAGGACGGAAAAGCGGACAGCCAGCGGACCGTCGCTGTCGTTGCTCACCCGGTAGGTCAGAATGCTTCCGGCGCCCGCACTGTCCAAACGCGCCGACATAGGCTGAAAGGTGAAAGCGTTCGCGTTCATCGCCGCCGCGGTGAGAAAAAGCAGGAAAAACGAACGGAGGCGTGAACGCATGCCCGATCCCTTACTTGGCCATTATGGAGAACGTGAGGGTGTCGCTGTAGATGGCCTCGGTGAGGTGAGCGCTCGCCCCATCGAAAGAGACGGTGACCTCTTTAGGATCCCCTTCCTTGTTGACGGTTTTCGCAGCCACATCGCTGACCATGGCCGGGGCACCTCCGATGAAGGTCACCGCCGCTCCTCCGTACTTGATGGAGTAGGGGAGGACATCGCCCGTAGTCGTGCTGGTGAATGAGGGTGTCGCGGATTGAGCGCTTTCCGCGTTGGCGGAACCGAGCATGATTTTGTAGCCGTCTTTTTTATTGCTCCGTTCAACGACCGTTCCGACTTTCAAATCAGTCGCGGTCGTCGTTAGTGGCAGACTAGTCGCGGACGGTTCGGACGATACCGTGATCTCAAGAATACCGGGTTGGCTCCCCGATAGCAGGATGATTCCTGAAGTCGCGGCATTCAAACTAAAGGTGAAGGAAAGACCGATCAAGACGCTGAGAGTTGCTTTTATCGCTCTCGAAATATTCACATTGTACCTCCGTACACTTATCTCTTGTAACGGACGACAAGGTTGGGGGCTTGCCCCCAACCTTGTCGTCCGTTTTTTTACATGGATTTAAAAATGTTTTTTACCGGGCGGGTTTTGAAATGACGGCCTGATCCAACGCGACATCGGTCTGCGCTAAAGCTCTGCCGTTCATAATCGCTTTTTCGTGCAGCGTGATCGCGCCCAGGCTCAAAATGCTCCCTTCAAAACGGGAATTCGCGCCCAAGGTCACTCTTCCGCCGACCTGCCAGAAAATGTTCTTCGCGCTCGCGCCGCCGGTCAACGCGATGTCAACCGAACTGCTGGTGATGAGATCGCCCTTGATCTGGAAGATCCAGACGTCGTTCGGTCCGCCCGCGATGGTGATGCCCGTCGGTACGGTAACCGAGGTATCCCAATTATAGAGGCCGGGGGCCAGTACTTGTCCGCCCAGACTTCCGGCGGCGATATTGATGAAATTGGGAAGTTTACGGCCGGCGGCGTCCGCGTAAGCGGCTTCCATGTCGGAAACGGCGGTGATCATATTCAAGGTTGTCGGAGGCGCCATGTCCGCCGACAGAATATAGCCGGTCACCTGAGTCGAGGTTGCGTATCCGGTCGTATCCGTCTGGCTGAAGCCGGTAATGTTGGACTTGGCGGCCGGGCTCAGACCGACGTTTCCGGTAATCGCGGACGGAGCGACGGTAGAGATCGCCGTTTTCGCCAGCACCACGAAATTACCCGCGGTGCCGAGAATGACCGGGGAGGGACCAATACCGGCCGGAGCCGTGGTGAAAGTCCAGACCTTGTTCGCCATCAAGGCGTTGTCGGCCAGATCCTTCGCCCCGTTCGTAATAGTCACCGTATGAGGCGCGGCGAACGCGAGGGTCTTTACCGGTGAAAAGATGGCGGTCTTGTTGGAAAGGTCGTAGGTTACGATGCCCTCAACCTGATTCGCCCCTTCCAACACGGTAAAATGCGCCGCGTTGATAGTCGCGGTATTCATCGCCTTGCTGAAAGTCGCGGTTATGGTGCCGTTGGAACCGATGTTCAGAGCGGTGTTGGACGGATAGGTAGAAATTACCGTCGGCGTGGTCCGGTCCAGCGACAAACCGGGGGTAAAGTCCCAGGCAAAAGTCGCTGCCATAGCGTTTCCGGCAACGTCGGTGACGCCGGTCGTTATCACGGCGGTATGTACGGCGCTTCCGACCAATTTGGTGTCCGGCTTGAATACCGCTTTCTTACTCGGCAGATCAAAGGAGACCGTGCCTTTCACCGGTATTCCGCCCGCTTTCACCGTCATGTTCGCTTCTGTAACCGTCGCGGGATCCATCGTCTCGCTGAAAGTCACGGAGATGGAACTGGTAGGAAGAACGCCCGACGCGGAATTATCTGGGAACGTCGACATGATCGTCGGCTTCAACGTATCCTGCTGCTGCCCGGTCGTGAAATTCCAGCTTTCATCAAGGGCCATCTTGTTTCCGACCATATCCGCGGCACCGTTTTTGATCGTGGCGGTATAGGTGACATTCCTTGCCAACTCATTGGTCGGTACGAAGCTCGCGGTTTTGTTCAAGTCGTTGTAGATGACTTTTCCGGGCACGAGAACAGCGTCCGCCGCGACGGTGAAGTTAGCGCCGATAATGGTTGCGGCATTCATCTTTTCGCTGAAAGAAGCGATGACGAAGGTGTTGATGGCGACGTTCCTGGCCGAGTCGGCGGGGAACATCGATGTTACCGTCGGCGGGATAAGCTCGGCGGCTTTATTTTTTCCCCAGGTGGAGCAGCCCGTGATCGCGGCTATGCCGAGTATCGCGGCAAGCGCGAAAAGCTTTCCGGTTTGTTTGATTGTCTTCAAATGATTCCTTCCTTTCAAATATCGTTGGTTGTGATCAGCCGACGCATAACGGCTGGGCGGCATCGACGCGGAGAGGGAACCTCTCCGCGTCGTCAACCGCATGCTTTTTTACCTCGAGTTAGTCTACGGGGCCGGTTTTGTGACGGTAGCTTGGCC
>JBAYHM010000297.1:0-5629 GCA_041666155.1 Treponemataceae bacterium | reverse complement strand
TTTCCCGAACGTTTGATGTTGTCGTTGGCAACCACGAGGTCCATGACGACCGCGTCGACGCCCTTGATCTCAAGGTCCATGAGAGCGGTCAGGTTGTCCTTGAACTCTATCACGCCTTTCAAGGATGCCTTGAAAGCGGCGGCTCCGTTTACCGCGTCGGCGGCGGAAGAACCGGCCTGAATTCCGATATTTTTGCCTTTGAAATCCGCGAGCGTCTTGAAAGCGGAGCCCTTGCGGATTACAACAACCTGCGCGTTCTTGAGATAGGGCTTGGTGAAGGTAATGGCCTTCGCGCGTTCATCGGTGATCGTAAAGCCGTTCCAGATGCAGTCGATTTTGCCGGTGTTGAGTTCCTGCTCTTTAGCGTTCCAATCGATGGGCTGGGGCTGAAGTTTGACGCCCATCCGCTTGGTCACTTCCTTGGCGAGATCGATATCGTAACCGACGATTTCATTGTTCGCGTCGCGGAAACCCATCGGCGGGAAAGCGTCGTCCAACCCAAGGACCAAAGCGCCCTTCGACGTCACTTTTTTGAGGGAATCGTCTGCCGCAAAGGCAAGGCCGCACGCGAGAACCGCGAATAGTAAGAGTGAGGCTATTCGTTTCATAGGTATACTCCTGGTACGAGATGAGTTACAGCGGAGGAATGATAGCCTGTAGTAAGGAACTTGTAAACGGGAATATCGTAAAAGGATCTTAGCCTCTTGGTGATAATTTTTTGACAATTAAGGTCACTTCTATGTGATATGCGATATATTCGATAACTTATAAATTGGGAGGCGTGAAATGAACGAACTGCGGGAAGCCCGCGCGGTTTTGGACCGCCTTGAGGAAGGTCTTTGCACGGTCGATACCGAGTTGCGCCTTCGCGCGGGCTGGAACGCCGCGTTTGAACGGATATTCGGCGCCGCGGACTTCGTCGGCAAATCGATCATCGACGTCGCGTTTTTCGCTTTATCCGAGTCGCAGAAAAACGAGGTCCGGGAGGCGCTTGAAGTGGCGCTGCTCTCCGGCACCAGTTCGGATGAGATGGTGGACGCGTTGCTCCCGTTCCGGGAGTTTGAGCATCAGCGTTATGACGGCTTGAATCTGCGCAAGTACCGGTTGAGTCTGAGCGTCGACCGGCTGATCGCCGAAGGACGTATAGATTCGATTTTGATTCGGTTCATTGATAAGACCGTGACCTTTGAGGAAACGAAAAAAGAAAAGGAAGCGCGCGCCGAAATGGAAGACCAGTACGCGCGCATCCAACAGCTTTTTAAGAATGACCGCGCGAGCGTCTCTTGTTTTTTCGAGGATCTGAAATTGGGGGGGGCCGACCTTGCCGATCGCCTCCGCGCGCTCAAACAAGACGAGGTGAATACCGCACCGATAGACGAATCAGTCGCTATCGTACATTCGATCAAGAGTGAAGCTCTGTCCCTGGGGTTTGAAACGACCGCGAAAATCGCCCGCGCTCTTGAATCAGCTCTGAAGGAACGGAGGCTGATGGTTCTGGATATGGAAGCGAACCTGGATCTTATCGCTCTCTTTGAGCGCCTGAATAACGAAAGCCGCGTCTTTGCGCGGATCATGGAAAAACTGTCGGGTTTTTTATACGGGGATGCCGAAGCGACCCTGGAAACCTTAGTCGCGCGGATCAACGAACTGTTGGAAGCGTTCCAGTCCTCCGGATACAAAAGCGATGCCTTGGAATCGGTTGTCTCTGAAGCCGCGGCAGCAGCGGGAAAAGCCGCTTCACGCGACGCTGGGGCAATGGAGAGATTCCTCGTCATGGCTTGCCAACGTGTCGCTCAAAAAGAGCGTAAGCTCGTCCGCGTCGTCTTCCATTCGGATGTCGGAAAGTTCAAGCCCCTGGTTGCCCGGTATCTCAAGGATGCGTTGCTTCATCTAGTCCGCAATTCAGTCGCCCATGGTATCGAGATGCCTGCTCATCGCGTTGAGGCCGGTAAAAGCGCCACCGGAAACCTAACTATCAGTATTCTCCGAGAGGGCTCAGGTTTCCGAGTCGACTATTCCGATGACGGTCGCGGCCTGGACTTGCCTTCTATTCGCGCTAAGGCCGTTCAAATGGGAGTGCTGACCGAAACTCACGCGGAAGCGCTCGACGAACGCGAAACGGCCCGCCTGGTTTTCCACGAGGGTTTAAGTACGCGCGCCGCATACGGAGACACGGCCGGACTCGGTTTCGGCATGTCGGCGGTAGCGAATATTGTCCTGAAACGGCTTAAGGGAAAATTGGCCATGACCCATCGCGGTGAGAAAGGACTTTCCCTTCGTATTACGGTCCCGTCGGAGTGAACTCCGTTTTTCTAATATTAAGCTTCGCGTCTATCGATAGGGCACCACTAAAAACCCGGTTGGTTTTTAAAGTGCCCTATGCAAATCCTTTCAGGATTTGCGGTTAAATTTGGTTGACTTCAAAAAACTGAAGTTTTTTGAAGTCCCCGATATTCCCAATTCACGGATCTTTCGTGAAAGATTGTTCGGCAGAATGTCGAGCGCGACTGCCGCGCGGGCTACCGAATAATCAGAAATAGCGAGCGCCGCTTCCACGTACCGCTTCTCAAACGCTTCTTTTGCGTCCCGTAAAGAGAGCAAATCGCTGGTGCTTGCTCCGGCGGAGCTCGATTTGACAATGCTTTCAAAGTCCGCGACCGGACTGGTGCCGGCGCTTCTCCGTTCAAGCTCGCTCTTTTCAAAAACTTGCGCGGTGAGCGCTTTTCCTCCCGCCATCCACGCCGCTCGTTCCACGAAGGCCCGTAGCTCTCGCACATTTCCCGGCCACGCTCGTTTTTTGAGAAAAGCTTCCGCGCTTTCGTCGAACCTGAGTTCTTGGGTAAATATGCCGCCCTGCAATTTATTCAGGAAAAAATGGACGAGCGGGATGATGTCCTCTTTTCGCTTTTCAAGACCGGGCGCGTCGATGACCGTTTGAGCCAAACGCCAGTACAGATCTTCCCGAAAGGTTTTTGCCGCGATAGAGCTTCCTAAATCCCGATTGGTGGCGCACACGATGCGCACATCGGCTCGTTCGTTCATCGTTGATCCCAGTTTTTGAATGTCGCCGTTTTCAACAGCCCGCAGGAGTTTGGCCTGTACGATAAGGGGTATGTCCCCTAATTCATCAAGGAAAAGAGTCCCGCCCCGCGCGCTTTGGAAAAAACCGTCCCGCTCGGTATCGGCCCCGGTATAGGCGCCTTTTTTTGCTCCGAAGAAGGCAGCTTCAGCAAGCTCAACAGGGATCGCAGCGCAGTTGACTACAACAAAAGGCCCGGCGGCCCTTGCGGAACAGAAGTGGACGTAGCGCGCAAGCACTTCTTTCCCGGAACCTGAAGGCCCGGTGATGAGAACCGATAAGGGTGTGGCGGAGGCTTCCTTCGCGCGTGCGGCGGCCCGGGCGAACGCGGAATCGGGCGCAAAAGCCGCGTGCTCGGCAAGCCATTCGTCGCGACTCGCCGCCAGGTTGCGTTCGACGGTCGCGCTTCGCTCTATATTACGCAGAAGTCCGAGGAGTCGTTCCGTCTCAATCGGTTTCTCCAGGAAATCGTAGGCACCTTTTTTCAACGCGTCGATCGCGTCACTGATGCTCCCTTTCCCGGACATCATGATCGTCGGGGAAGGGATAGGGCTTGCAAGCAGATCAGTACCCCTTTCAGAACCGAGGTACAGGTCTAGGAGAATGGTATCCACTCTTTCTTCCGCGATCGTTTTTTTTGCGATGGAAAGAGTCTCAGCAAGTAGGCTTCGATGGCCATGAAGCGAGAGGAAGGTTGAAAGTTCGTCCCGAATGCCGCGGTCGTCGTCGACGATAAGAATGGTCACGCAGGTCCTCCCTCGGGCAATAAAAGCCGCGCTTGAAAGCCGCCGTCCTCGGTACGGTCAATGGTAAGCGAGCCGCCGTGGAGCGCGGCAATTCGCGTAACGAACAAGAGGCCGAGTCCCGTTCCATTGGTTTTCGTGGAAAAACGTTCTTTACCCAATCGCTCAATGACGGCTTCATCGACGCGGCCGTTATCGTCGGTTACAGAGAGCTCCGTGCCGGCGTCCGTTCGGCGCGCCGTAACGCGGATGAGCGCGGGTGGCGTCGTACAGGCTTCCGTCGCGTTGACCAGTAGGTTCATGAGCGCTTCTTCGGCGAGTCTCCGATCGGCGTGTATAGTTGCCTCACTATCGCCTGAAAACATAATAGAGCCGCGACTTTTCGGAATGCGGAGGCTGCACGCGGCACTTAGCTCGGAGGCGGTAAAATCGCCGGGCGCTTGGAGCGTAAGGCCGGCAAGCTGTTTAAAGCGGTCGAGCAAGTTTCCGATACGTTCGGTTTCCGTTCGGATCGCCAAAGCTCTTCCTTGGACGATATTCAGGGCTTCGCGCTCGGTTATAGTACCTTCAGATACTCGGGTAAGCACGGTTTCCACGTTCCGCCCGGCTAAATCCAAGGCTGAGAGCGGGGTGCGTAACTGGTGAAACAAAAACGACGAAACTTCTTTCCACCCTTCTAATCGGGACGCTTCTATCAGGCGTAGCTCCTGAGCCGCGATCAGGTTGAGCATTGTGTTGAATGAACCGAACACGGGAGCGAATTCTCCCTCGCTCAAAACTGGGAATCGGAATAACCGGTCGGCGCTTACCCTTGAGGCTCCCTTGGACAATTCCTCCAGTCTCCTGGTGAGGGGGCGGGCGGCCATGGATACCAGGAGAATGGACGCAATCGACATCCCGAGGACGAAAAGCCCCACGGAAGCTACCGAATCGACTATCGCTTGAGATCTGAAAAGACGGCCCGCGGCCTCCTTCGCCCTCAGACTTTCTATGGCCGCGAGCGCCGCGTCAAGGCGCGTCCGGTCGCTTGCGGAGGCAGCTCCGGCTAGTTGAATATTTTCCTCAATCCGGCGTGAAACCGAAACGAATTCGTTTTCGGCCCGCGCATTCCCGCCGGCGATCGCGCTAAAAACAAAGGCTATGGAGAGGCCGGCCAGGACGACGGCCTGAAACGCGAATAAAAGGGCAAAACGAGTTCGTATTTTCATATTAATACGGTATCTCCGTCGCCGAACGGAAGACGAACGTGCGTTTGGGTTCCGCATATCCCCATAGGATACCTGCCGGATGCCAAGCTCCCTCATCATCCAAGAGGCCCGATTGAGCGACGATGGTTATTGTCGCTCCGTTCGCGGCATGTTCTATGGGCCCTAATCTGATGCCCCATATCCGGGAAGCGATTTCCGACGCGGTTTGAGAATTTTTCACTGTTTTGGCTTCCAACCCATTATGAGATTCGACATTCCAGGTTTTCGAAGAGAGATCGAATCGGATGGATCGGGTGATCTGCGTTTTTGAGGGTGTCGCGCCTTCAAGCTCGGCTAAGACGCGGAATGCGACCCGGTTTCCTCGCAAGGCCAGTTCCAAGGCTGTCTGAGAGTACGCCCCCGACAATTCAGCGTTAAAGTATATCGCGTCGTCGGTTCGGAATATTTTGGCCGCAAAGTCCGGCGCCGCCTGCGGTTCGACTACGCCGAGCAGGACACCAAGAGCGAAGAACAGCCGACTGATCACTTTGGATAGGATCCGTACATCGCGTCGCGTCCGACCAGGTATTTATCGTAGAGAAGTTCCTCTTCGGAAACGG
>JBAYHM010000296.1:0-5640 GCA_041666155.1 Treponemataceae bacterium | reverse complement strand
TGCCAGTCAAGCGAAATGTTTTTTCTCAGTTTGAAAGAACGTCTTGAGCTGGCGCGCGCTTGTGTGAAATTCGCGCGCGGCCGTGTTCCTGTTATCGCTTCCGGACACGTCGCCGAGACCATCGACGACCAAGTCGAGGAAGCTAAGATGATGGCTGATACAGGTATTGAGGCCTTAGTACTCATTAGCAACCGCTTCGCACGGCAAAACGAAGGCGATGATGTCTTTAAGAAGAATTTGGAGCGATTCCTTGCAGGCGTTCCCAAAGAAGTGTTGCTGGGTTTTTACGAGTGTCCTGCGCCGTACAAGCGGCTCATAACGCCGTCTCTCATGAAGTTCGGCGTGGAAACCGGCCGTTTCGGCTTTCTCAAAGATACCAGCTGCAAAATGGGCGATATCAAAGCGAAGTTGGATGTCGCGAAGGGGTCCAACTTCAAACTTTTCAACGCTAACGCGGCGACCCTGCTCTCCTCCCTAAAAGCGGGGGCGGCAGGATATTCCGGGGTGATGACCAATTTCCACGCGGATCTGTATTCGTGGATCTGCGCCAACTGGACGAAGAACCCGAAACGGGCCGAGGAATTGCAGAATTTCCTCGGGCTGGCATCCGTGATCGAAAACCAACTGTACCCGGTGAACGCGATGTATGCCTTGCAGCTTGAAGGAGTTCCTTTTAAGCTAATGAGCAGACGAGCGGACGCGTCAAGATTCGGCGAATCCATGAAACTGGAAGTGGAGCAGCTGATGGGCGTTTCTCGCGAATACTCAAGTTCCTATAAGTGAGGTAATTGAATGATAGTAGCATCGCTTAAACAATTGGGCCGTTATAAGGCGCTTTCAAAAAACTTTGCCGACGCGATCGCGTGGATTGAAACCGGTGTTTGGAAAAAGCTAGCGGACGGCCGCCATGAGATTGATGGAAAGCGCTTCTATGCAATGGCAATGACCGGTGAAACCAAGCCGCTTGAAGAGTGTAAACACGAAGTGCATAGAAAATACGCTGATATCCAAATCATACTTGAAGGCGCGGAATATATTATGGTTCGCGATTCCAACGGCATGCCGATCATGACCCCATATGTGGAGGATATCGAATTCCTTCATGATGGTCCCAAAGCTCCCGAACACCGAGTCGCGTTGGAACCGGGCGTGGCCGCGATTTTTTTCCCCGAAGATTCACATAAACCCGGCGTATCACAGTCCGGTAAAATAAAAACGCGCAAAGTTGTTGTAAAAGTAGCAGTCTAAGCGGTGAAATTAGAGGCGGCACTCGGTTTGTTGAGTTGATGCCGCCGTTTCTATCTAACAAACTATTCTGTTTTTTGTTTTTTACAACTGCTAGGCCTTCCCTTTATTCTTGTTTTTAAAAGAATCTACTATTTGGCAAAGTATTATTGTATACAAAATCAGTATTTTATTACCCGCTAATGAATTATGATATATCAGAGATAACATCGGATAACTATTTTACTGATATGTATTTAAAAAAATTACTTAGAAAATATTTGCAAAGAAAAAGTTTGACGTCTTATAAGATGTAGGTTATGATACAACTGTTCCGAAAAGCTTTTCCAAGGGGGACTTATGAAGAAATTTGCTATGGCGTTTCTTATTGCGACGGTAATTGTAGGTGGTCTTTTCGCAAAAGGAGATCAGGAAAAATATCCGGTGCGGGATATTACGACGGTCGTCATCATGGCTCCCGGCGGCGGTACCGACTCCGTAGGGCGTATTTTGAGCGCTGAGATGGCCAAACAGCTGAAGGTCAACATCAACGTCGTTAACGTTACAGGTGCGAGCGGCACGGTAGGGATGAAAGAAGTTCTGAGCAAGCCGGCTGACGGATACACCTTGGTAGGAATACCGGAGACGGTTTGCACTACCGCGGTGATGGGATATTGGGAAAATTCGGTAGATGCGTTCGATTACTACATTCTCGGCGGATCCCCTGAAGTGCTTTCCGTTTCGCAAAGTTCTTCCTACAATACGCTTGATGAGTTGATCGCAGCCGCTAAGAAAGCTCCCGGTTCGATTAAGGCCGCGGCGGCCGCTAATGGTGGGATTCACCAAATCAACCTCGCGGCGCTGGAGAAAGGAAGCGGAACAAAGTTCAATTACATACCGTATGAAGGATCAATTCCCTCCCAGAACGCGGCGCTTTCCGGAGAAGTTGAGGTAGTGGTTACCTCAATCGCGGAACAAGCCCCGCTTCTCAAGGCCGGAAAGCTTAAAGCGCTGGCAATGTTGATTCCGACGGAATTCAAATACGCCGACAAAACAGTACCCTCCGCATTTGCGACGATCGCCGGCTTGGATAAGTACTTGCCCATTCCGCAGACGATTGGCCTCGGAATCTCGAAGCAAGCGCCCCAAGCGGTGAAAGATAAACTGGAAGCGGCGTTCAAGGTTGCTATGCAGGGCGACGCGGTGAAGAAATTCGCCAATGACAATTTTTACCTGGTCAAAGGATTATCCGGAGCAGAAGCTTCCGCGTATATGAAAAAACTTGAATCCCTTTTCGCATGGTCACTCGCGGATCTTGGCATCGCGAAATTCAGCCCGGAAAAGTTTGGTATCAAAAGACCCTAAACCTGATTCATTTTTATGAGGACCTCGCGCCTTTCGGCGCGGGGTCTCCCCACTCAGCGCCGGTAAGATCCTCTACGGCATATAACAGGTTGTGTACTATATGGATAAATTCAAACTGAGGGGTCTGGATTTTATCTCCGGACTTTTTTTTGTTCTTTTTTCTATCTGGGGATTTATAGAAACCTTTAAGATGCCTATGACGGAAACCTACGGAGGCGTCGCGAATGTCTGGTACGTGTCTCCCGCCCTGTTTCCTCTAATAGTGAACGGCGGGATTCTTATTCTCGGCGGCGGTCTTTTATTTTTCGCGATTAAGCAGGGTGGATTTGCGTATATAAAGACAGCAGTATTGGAAAGTGCGAAAAAAAAGTTCACCGGCCTTTCCGAAAAAAATCAAAAATTCGCGATCATCATGCTTTTCCTCAGCGGTTTAACGTACGTTTTCATACCGAATATCGATTTCTACCTAACGATGGCTTTATTTATCTTAGTTTTCATCTCCGCTTTTTATTTTGAAGATATGGGTCTTTTAAGAAAGATCGGATTTTCTTATTTAGGTATTACTTCCGTTTTGCTTGTATTAAAGATTACCGGCTTGATGACATATTTGAATAAACTTTTCGACTATACGACTGACGTTTTCGTTTTGATCTTTCTTTTTATCATGACCGGTGTGCTTGTCGTTTATTGCAAGGGCGATGCGGAAAAGAAGAAGAAATCCCGCAGGGTGATAATTACATCTTATCTAAGCCCTTTTCTTCTTATCGTATTTTTCAAGTTTCTTCTTCTTATTCCTATGCCCAAAGAGGGCGGGATAATAGATCTGATGAATCTTGTCTCCTATAGCTTGAAATAAAGCGAGGACATAGAAATGATAGCATTCGACCAAATCACGGCTCTTTTCACCAATATTTGGAGTATCGCCACCGATCCCTTCTCTATGATCCTTTTATTCGGCAGTACGCTACTAGGTATTATTTTTGGCGCTCTTCCCGGTCTTACCGCTACATTAGGCGTCGCGCTGCTGACGACCGTTACCTACGGCATGAGCATCGAAATTGCCTTGATCGCTTTGTTGGCGATCTATGTGGGCGCCATTTACGGGGGCTCTTACGGATCGATCCTGGTCAATATACCGGGAACTCCCGCGGCCGCGGCGACAGCGCTCGACGGTTATCCCTTGGCTTTGAAGGGGCAAGGCGGCAGGGCTTTAGGCCTAACGACGACAGCCTCGGCCATCGGGACCGTTATCGGAATGGTTTTCATCGTTATGCTCGCTCCCGCGGTGTCCGATATCGCGCTTAAATTCGCTTCTTTCGAATTCTTCCTGTTGGCATTTCTCGGTATTATGCTGAGCGGTACTTTGGCAACGCCCGATACGGTCATCAAAGGTTGGATCGCCGGTTTCCTCGGTTTGTGGCTGGCTTTGGTCGGACGGGATGCGTTGCAATTTTATCCACGTTTCACCTTCGGCATAATGGAACTGGATAGCGGAATCGACGTTGTGCCAATGCTCATCGGCGCTTTCGGCATTCCACAAATAATTTCCGTTTTGACGCAAGATAAAAGCAAGGACGTGCGGGTCACCACCGTTTCAAAAGTAACGCCCGAGTGGTCCACTCTACGACACAATATTCTGGGTGTAGTTCGTGCTTCCCTCATCGGCGTTGGTATCGGCGCCGTTCCCGGTTTAGGTGAAGACATAGCGGCTTGGGTCTCTTACGGCGCCGCCAAGAATTCATCGAAGCATCCGGAGACTTTTGGAAAGGGCGAGCTGCAGGGGATCGTCGCATCTGAGACCGCGAACAACGCGTGCATCGGCGGCGCGATCATTCCTCTGCTGAGCTTGGGTATTCCCGGAAGTCCCCCGGCGGCGATGCTTTTAGGAGCTTTTATTCTTCACGGTATCCAGCCGGGTCCGATGCTTGCGGTAGAACATCCGGGATTCATCGCGAAAGTCAGCGCGATTATTTTCCTCGCCGCAATAGCGATGTGGGTTATCTGTATGCTGCTCGTGAAGCATGTCGTCAAAGTAATTCAAATATCGCCTAAACTATTTATGCCCGTCGTCGCGATGCTTTGCTTCATGGGTTCCTATGCTTTGGGCTTGAAGATTTTCAACCTATATTTGATGGTCCCGATCGGCCTCCTCTGCTATTTCCTTGGGGAAATGAAATACCCCGTAGCGCCTCTCGTCATCGGCGTTATTCTCGGTTCCATGGCGGATCAGAGCCTCCGCCGCGGCCTAATGGTTTCGCAGGGAAGCTTAACTCCGATGTTGACCCGCCCTGTTTCCCTAATTCTCGTTATCTGTGTCCTTTTAATGTTCATCACCCAGATTCCCGCGTACAAAAGGATGATGGCAAACGTGACCGAGTCTGTTGGTAGGCTTTTTCATAAGCCGGGGGTAAAATGATGGCAAAGAAAACACCGATGTTGGTATTGGAAAATCACAACTACAATCGAGCGAAAAAAAGTTTTGATGATTCCGGCCTGCTCAGAGAAGTTGTCGCGGATTTGGGGTGGCCCCGAATGCTTGAACTGCAAGCAAAAGAGGGAATCGATGCTTTCATCATCAGCCATGAAAGATTTCCCGACGAGTTTTATAGAAAACTGAAGAAAGGGTCGCTTCTCATCCGGTACGGTGTTGGCTATGATGCCGTTCCGATAGCTCTTTGCAAAGAACTCGGGATCTTGGTCGCGAATACCCCGGGGACCCTTGATCAGTCGGTAGCTGAACACGCTATGACTCTGATCGCGGCGCTTGCCCGCAGACTCATCATCCAAGACGCGGATGTCAAGGCGGGCCGTTGGGCGCCGGTCATGGCCGAGGAACTTTCGGGTAAAACACTCGCGATAATCGGCTTCGGCAGTATAGGGCGGACTCTGGCGCGGATCGCGAAGTTAGGGTTCGGCATGAAGATAAGCGCTTTCGACATCAACGAAAAAGTCCGCGACGCTTTTCCGGACTTGTTGGACGAATTCACTACAAAATTCGAGGATGCCGTTAGAGGCGCTGATTATGTCTCCCTGCATATGAATCTCAACCCT
>JBAYHM010000295.1:0-5706 GCA_041666155.1 Treponemataceae bacterium | reverse complement strand
GATCCGTCGACGTCGGCATCGGCCATGATGATAATTTTATGGTATCGAATCTTCGTTACATCAAAGTTTACTCCAGCGCTCGCACCGATACTGGCGATAATAGGCTGTAGTTTCTCGTTGGTAAGAACTTTTTCTAAGCGGGTCCTCTCAACGTTGAGCATCTTACCCCACAGAGAGAGTATTGCCTGAAAGCTTCGGTTACGTCCCATCTTTGCCGATCCGCCTGCCGAGTCACCTTCCACGATGTAGATCTCGCACTTGGCGGGATCCTTCTCGGCGCAATCCGCAAGCTTTCCGGGGAGACCTGAACTCTCAAGGAAATTTTTACGCCGAGTCGCGTCGCGAGCCTGACGGGCGGCAATACGTGCTTTGGCGGCAAGAATGGACTTCTCAAGAATATTTGCGATGACATCAGGATTCTGATCAAGGTAGAGAGTAAGCTGTTCGTTAACCAGGGACTCTACTATACCCTTCACTTCCGAATTGCCGAGCTTACCCTTGGTTTGGCCCTCAAACTGTGGATTCGGAATTTTGATTGAAAGGATCGCCGTAAGGCCTTCCCGAACATCGTCTCCCGAGAGGGTCTCTTCCAATTTTTTGGCGAACTTTGACTTCTTCAGGTATTCATTGAGGGTACGGGTAAGCGCTGACTTGAACCCAATAAGGTGCGTACCGCCTTCACGGGTGTTGATATCGTTGACGAACGAGAACATATTCTCATTGAAACCGTCGTTGTACTGGATGGCGCACTCGACTTCAACATCGTCCTTAGTAGCTTCTATGTACACCGGCTCTTTGTGCAACACCGTTTTGTTCTGGTTAAGGTACTCTACAAAACTCTTTACGCCACCTTCAAACATGAATGAATGTTCTTTAGGCGTAAGCAATCGCTCGTCACGAATGATGATCCTGATACCTTTATTGAGGAAAGCGAGCTCTCTTAGACGATTGGCCAAAACATCAAAATTGTAAGTTATTGTCTCAAAAATCGTATCATCGGCCTTAAAACGAATGGTTGTACCGCGTTTGTCGGAATCCCCGATCATTTTGACCGGTTCCTCAGGTACACCGATCAGATACCGCTGAAAGTGAATCTTGCCGTTCAAGTGGACGTATGCTTCGGTCCAAGTTGAGAGAGCGCAGACGACAGAGACGCCGACGCCGTGCAAACCGCCCGATACCTTATACGAGTTCTTATCAAACTTGCCGCCGGCATGCAATTTGGTCATTACCAGCTCGAGAGCGCTGACACCCTCAGTAGGGTGTATCCCGACAGGAATACCACGGCCATCGTCCTCTACGCGGACAATGTCGTTTTTCTCCAATACGACAAGTATTTCGGTGCAATGGCCTTGAAGGGCCTCGTCGACTGAGTTATCGACAACTTCATAAACAAGATGGTGGAGACCGTCGATACTCGTTGATCCGATATACATACCGGGTCGCTTTCGTACCGCTTCAAGGCCCTTGAGGACTTGAATACTTTGAGCCGAATAGTTTGATTCCATTCTGTATCCTAGAGCGTGGATCGTTCCTAATATATGGTGTGGACCGTGGTGGTCAGTATACTCAGCTTAGAATGAAAAGTAAAGGCGATGGACATTTCAAACTCTCTTTGATGTGGATAAATTGTGGATAAACTGGTATTTAATTATATCAACAGAACTAAGAAAAAGTTACGATCTTTCATATATTCAGGTATTCTGTATGAATGGATTTTAATTACATGTATTACAAATAATTAAGCAAAAAATACTATTCATTTTTAAGGTGTTTGTAAAAATAGGACTTTATTTTTATACAAAACTTCATTTGCATTGGCACGCATTGTTGTGGATAATATGTTAGCAAGCTGAAAACAATCAGAGGACGGAACTGTATGGCAGGTTGGGACTATTCGATATTTTGGAAAGAAGCCATGGACCAGATTCAAGGGGAACTTGAAGAACAAGAATTTGCCATGTGGTTCAACCTTGAATACTCCAGTTCGATTGAAAATGAAATAACTATTACTGTTCCTTCCTCTTTTTATCGTGATCAAGTCAAACAACGATATCAGTCATATATAGAAGAAAAATTACATGAATTGACAGGAAAGCAACTTAAACTACTTATAGAAATTCGAGCGAAAAAAAACGAAGAGAGTTCGCAACGCCCTAATCAGAGCGAAAACAATCCTAAAGCAGAAGTAAAAACTCATCAAAATGGTAAGCGATCACCATCTTCCACAGAATCCCAATCCGCTCAAAAAGGGAAAAGTCCTCATCCTCAACTAAGAAAAGACTACACATTTGATAGTTATGTTATCGGTGACAACAACAGTTTTGCAGCCAATGCCGCTATCGCCATAGCAAAAAATCCCGGTACTGCGTACAACCCTTTCCTTATTTATGGAGGTGTCGGGCTGGGGAAAACGCACCTTATGCAGTCAATCGGTAATTATATATTCTCTGACTCAAGTTCAAAGGTTATATACATTACCGCAGAAAATTTTACCAATGAATTTATTCAGTCCATAAGAGATAAAACAACACAGGCTTTTAAGAATAAGTATCGCTATATCGATGTCCTTTTGATCGATGACATCCACTTTCTCCAAAAGAAAATTGAAACACAAGAAGAACTTTTCCATACCTTTAATGCTTTATACGATGGGAATAAGCAGATGGTTTTTACTTGCGATCGTCCGGTATCAGAGCTTAAAAACCTTTCAGACAGGCTTAGATCCCGTTTTGAACGCGGATTGAACGTAGACTTACAGCCTCCCAGCTACGAAACAAGGTTCGCAATCCTCAAAAAAAAGTCTGACGACAAAAAAATACATATTCCAAACGAAATCATAGAACTTATATGTCGTAACGTTACGACCAACGTCCGCGATCTGGAAGCTGCTCTGACTAAGTTGGTAGCCTATGCTGAACTAGTTGGAAAAGATATAACGATTGAAATCGCCCAACAACAGCTTAAAGATGTTTTTGCATCTCCTAAACAAAGCAATGTTACAATAGAAGTAATTCAACGAGTAACCGCAGAATATTTTGCTTTATCGTTCAACGACCTGAAAGGAAAAAAGAGAACTAAAGCTATTGCCTATCCTCGTCAGTTGGCTATGTATATCGCGCGCGAGATCACGGAATATTCAACAACTGAAGTTGGTATGGAGTTCGGAGGCAGAGACCATACCACAGTAATGCATGCATGTCAGAAAATTGAAGAACGAATTAGATCAGATCCTACACTCGATTCAACTATTAATACGCTCATCCGAAGCATAAAGGAATATAGCGCTAAGACCTGATAACATGTTAGTATATTGCGAGTACTTTGAGGTGTAGACCTCTTTGCTGTGCGTAAAGTGGATAACCGACCAAAACGTGTATAAGTTATCAGGACCTGTAACGTTTTGATAGCTAACAATTTATGTCCATATGCACATATGCACAGGTACTACTATTACTTCTACTATTATATATCTTATATAAAGGAGTAGGAGAGTCATGAAGTTTACCTGTGAAAGAAGCGTCCTTTTAAAAGAGATCGCTATTGCTCAAGAAATAATCTCATCCAAAAACGCGATATCCATTCTCTCCAACGTATTATTGGAAGCGGAAAATGATACTCTAGTAATCAAAGCTACCGACATCAAAGTCAATTTTGAAACCAGAGTTCCGGTTACTGTTACCGAAAGCGGATCAACAACCGTATTTTGCGATAAGCTTTTAGGAATCATCAATTCCATTCCTGATGGAGAACTTGAGTTTGAACAAAACGATATTAAAATAATTATTAAACCAAGTTTTAAGAAAATTAAGTTTCAACTGAAAAGTATTGCTTCTGATAAATTTCCGGAGTTTCCTTCAGCTGATGGAGCCACTTTCTTTGATATACCAGTAAAAGATTTTAAAGAAATGGTATATCAAACGGTTTTTGCTGTATCCGACGATGAAACCCGATATTTCATGAACGGAGTGTTTCTCGAAAATAATACCGAAAAACTAGTAATGGTTGCGACGGACGGACGAAGACTTGCTTATATAGGGAAATCTTTCGGTACATCGGTTCCTGTTTTCAAAGGTGTAATAGTTCCTCCTAAAATTCTAAATTTGATCACGAAAAGAGCCGGCGATGAAGGTCCCGTTTCTATTGCAGTCACTGAAAAAAGCATATTTCTTCGTTTTGGGTCTTATAATTTGTCTTCTGTACTCATAGAAGGTCAATTTCCAAACTACCAACGCGTTATCCCTGATAAGCAATCCTTTAGTTTTGCGGTAAATAGAATTGAGCTTTTGGAAGCGCTGAAGAGAGTGTCTTTGCTTGTTGAACAAAAATCCAGAAGAATTTATATGACCGTAAGTTCAGGGTCTCTCTCAATTTCGTCTGAAGAAAGTGAAATAGGGACGGCCATAGAAGATATTCCCTGCCGTTATGAAGGTGAACAAGTAACTATTGCTTTGAACTACCGGTATTTAGAAGAACCTCTTAAGGTTATTTCGGATGAAAATGTCACAATACAGTTTACCGAGCCAAATAGAGCCATAACACTACACCCGGTACCGGAAAAGGATTTTTTCCATATCGTTATGCCGATGCAATTAGACTGAGTAGATGTCCATTGGTTCAATAAGGACGGTTGGTTTTCGAAATCTCATAGATAATGAGATTCAAACCGATTCATCATCTGTTTTTCTTATCGGAGAAAACGGCCAAGGGAAGACAAACTTTCTCGAGGCCGTTTACTTTTGTTCGTACGCTTCATCGTTCCGTTCGGTTAAAGATGCCGATGTTGTAAAAAACGGGGAAAAAGACTGCGCTGTTAACGCTCATCTAACGGACAGTTCATTCGATCTTGTTTCAGCGCGTATTGAAAACGGCAAAAAAATCGTATTGATGGACGGAAAACGAGTAGAAGACCGGAAAACCCTGCTTAGTACCATTGCTCCTATTGTCTTTTGTCATGATGACATGGATTTTGTATCCGGGACTCCTGAAAGAAGAAGATGGTTTTTTGATCAAAGCCTCTGTATTTACGACAGCGAATATGTCGACGAATTGCGAAAATATCGAAAAATATTGAAAACCAGAAATTCGATACTGAAAGAGAGAAAAGTAAACATGCTTGAGTTTTTGGATACTCAACTTGTTGAGTCCGGGCTCAAGTTAATACATAAAAGAAAAATAGCAGTGGAGTTTTTTTCTGAAGTGTTTCTGCCTTTATACGAGTCGGTTTCAGGTATTGGTGGTGTTTCGGTTCGATATGGGTCTTCGTGGAAAAACGATGACCGAGTGGAAATACTTAAATTTATTGAAGAAAAAAGGGAGTCCGAACTTGATTTTGGTAGCACATTAAGCGGACCTCACCGAGATCGATACTCGTTCATTAGATTCGGTACAGAATATGCGGGAAAAGCGTCAACCGGCCAGCGACGTTTACTTGCTTTGCTTCTGCGTGCTACGCAAGCTCTTCGTTACGCGCACAATACCGGACATAAACCGATACTTCTTCTTGATGATGTATTGTTGGAGTTGGATCCTGAAAAAAGGAAGCGGTTTCTTTCAGTCCTTCCAGACTATGATCAAGCCTTTTTCACCTTTCTTCCGGAAGAACCATATGAAAGATATGCGAAGAATGACACGATAGTATATCGTGTGGAAGCCGGAAGGATACATACGTGAAAAAAGCCGGAGAATTATTGGGTTCGTTCTTCG
>JBAYHM010000294.1:0-5712 GCA_041666155.1 Treponemataceae bacterium | reverse complement strand
TGCCGTCGGCGGTCTTTCCAAGGGAAACCTGGTGCGCGAAGTGGACGCGCTCGGCGGAGAAATGGGTCGGCTCATCGATAAATCGATGATTCAGTACCGGGTTCTCAATCGCTCACGGGGACCGGCGGTGCAGGCCCCTCGCGCCCAAGCGGACAAACACGAATACCAGGCAGTCGCGAGAAAGGCTACGGAAACACAAAAGAACCTTGAAATCTTCATGGATACGGTGACCGACTTCATCCTGGACGCGACCGGTCTTAAAATCGAAGGAATCATTACCGAACGCGGCAGGCGAATCAGCGCCCGGACGGTAGTCCTGACCACCGGCACCTTCATGGAAGGAAAAATATTCATCGGCGAGTATGAGGCGTCTTCCGGACGGCTGGGGGAACCGGCCGCGGTCGGGCTCGGTACCAGCCTAAGACGCCTGGGCTTTCCCGTCGGACGCATGAAGACGGGAACCCCCGCGCGCGTCGCCTCGGACTCCATCGATTTTTCTAAAATGGAACGTCAGGACGGGGAACCGCTGCGGCCTTTTTCCTTTGACCTTGATCCCGGCCGAAGCATCGACCGGTCCGATGTGCCCTGCTGGATCACTTTCACTACCGAGGAAACGCATCGGATTATCCGGGAAAACATACATCGCTCCCCGCTCTACGGCGGAAAGATTATCGGTCGCGGGCCGCGTTACTGCCCATCCATCGAAGACAAGGTTGTCAGATTCCCGGAACGGAACCGGCACCAGATTTTCGTGGAACCCGAAGGGCTGGGTACGAACGAGATGTACCTGAACGGCATGTCGTCATCGCTTCCCGAAGACGTACAGTCCGCGTTCATCCACACCCTGCCCGGCCTGGAAAACGTCCGCGTCGTCCGCCCCGCCTACGCGGTGGAGTACGATTACCTGGACCCCTTGGGCCTCTATCCAAGCCTTGAATCAAAGCGGCTTGCGGGCCTTTTCGTCGCGGGACAGACCAACGGAAGCTCCGGCTACGAGGAAGCGGCGGCCCAAGGGCTCATGGCCGGCATAAACGCGGCTCTTTCCCTGCAAGGGAAAGAGCCGCTTATCCTCACCCGCTCAGAAGCGTACATCGGCGTCCTGGTGGACGATCTGACTACGCTCGGCGCGACCGAACCTTACCGCATGTTCACCAGCCGCGCCGAACGCCGCCTGGTGCTCCGGCACGACAACTCCGATTCGCGTCTGACGCCAAAAGGCAGAGAACTGGGCCTGGTGGATGACGCGCGCTGGGAACGGTTCATGAAAAAGACGACGATGATCGATGAAATCGCCGAATTGCTGAAATCGCGCAAAATCCCCGGAGACGCGGAACACATACCCGCGATCGACTCCCCCTTGCGGCCGCACATCGGTGAAAGCTTGGCTAAAACGCTTTCGGATCCAACAACTTCAATTGAAGACATCATAGGCTTCGCGCCCGAACTGCTGGATAAACCGGCCGAATGGGTAGAACGCGTAGCTTTGGACATCAAATACGCGGGCTACATCGCTAAAGAAGATCGAGCGGCTACGCGCATGGATAAGATGGAAACTCTGCGCATCCCCCTTGATTTCGATTATAAGAACGCGTTGGGCATTTCCTCCGAAGCTACGGAAAAGCTGATCAAAATCAGGCCGATGACCCTTGGCCAAGCGGCTCGAATCAGCGGGGTCCGGCAGAGCGATATCGCCGTTCTCCTGGTCCGCTTGTCCCTACCCAAGCGATAGTCCATAATTAACGTGATGGAATTGAAAGAAAGCCCGGTCAAAAAAGAGCTTGTCTCATTTCTTTGGGTCTCCTCGTTATCGCTCTTGGGCGGCTGCGCCCTGGTTGTCGTGCGCTTCGCGCTGACCGACAGATTCTTTTATTTTTTCTTGCTCTGGAATCTCGCGCTCGCGCTCGTTCCGTACGGCATCGCGGTGGCTATTTTCGCCGTTTCCCGCCGAGAAAAAACGACTCGTACCTATGCGCTGTTAGCCCTGCTGAGCGTACTCTGGCTGGTTTTCTACCCGAACGCACCCTATATATTCACCGATTTTATTCATGTAGTGAATCGGACCTGGCTGCGCAGCGGTACCGTCATAATAGAGAAAGATACACTGCTCTGGTATGATTTGGTACTCTGTTCCGCGTTCGCGTTCATGGGACACTCGTCGGGACTAATGTCGATCGATCTCGTATTGCGTTCTTTCAAAGGGGTGACTCGGCGATGGATCGCCCGGATGCTCGTAGCTCTCGCCGTCATGGTTGCCGGATTTGGGCTCTATATCGGCCGTTTCGTCCGTTTCAACAGTTGGGACCTGTTTCTACACCCCATTGAAACCGCCGGTAAGATTCTGCCTTACCTCTGGAGTCCCCGAGCCGTACTTCTTGCGTCGGCCTTTTCCGCGTTTATCCTCATTACTTATGCCGTTCACCATATCTCACGAAAAACGTATTGACTTTTATATATTAGGATATTACTATATATACAAGTTTCGCACGGAGGTGATTTATGGCAATCAATGTGTATTCCACCCAGAGCTGCCCCTACTGCACGATGGTGAAGAATTATTTACGGGAAAAAAAGGTTGCGTTCGCCGAATACGATGTCGGGAAAGACCGACGCCGCGCAGATGAAATGGTAAAAAAATCGGGACAAATGGGCGTACCTGTTGTGGAAATCAACGGACGAATCATCATCGGCTTCAATAAACCGGAAATTGACCGCGCGTTAACGTGATGAGTAGGAGAGGCGCAAGCCGAGCGCGAAGCGTAGATTTTCCGTCACGGGAAGATTTTCCCCCGACCAAAGGTGATAGAGCGGATACCAAGCGCGCAGATCTACGCCGAGAAAATAGTTTTTGGTAAACGGAAAATCGAACCCGATGGACGCCGAAGGGTACAACCAGCGTCCGGCGCCCCAGAAATAAGATGCTACCTGACCCGTCTGCGCGGTAGCATCCGCGAGGCCTTGCGCGTCGTTATCCAATCCGTCGGCCACCAGGCAGAGCCTAAGATCAGCCGTCATTCCAACCGAGGCGTGGAAACCGACCAGCTTCGCGATCCGAAACGAAAAATCCAGCGGAAGATTAAGCATGAAGCCGTAAACGGCTGCCGAACGGTTTTCCAACGCGATGGGAACCGCGCGACCGAGATCCGTCGCATACCCATAGTAGGTGAAGTAAAGATCCAAGCCCGGCTCAAATTTGATAAAACTAAGCAGCGGAAGCGCGACCGCGAAACCCGGAGAGAAAAGGATCGGGGCTGGATCTCCGGAAAGACCGTTATCCTCAAGGATAGTGAGAACGGACGCCCGATAGATGTACGACAATCCTTCCGCGGCGCCAAGGGGAGAGGCGGTGAAAATACCGACGATGGTAATAATAAGAGCGAACGATCGCCTCATAGGTTTTAAGTATATCCCGATCAGAGTCCGGCGTCCACGAGAAGGAAACCGGCCGAGCCTACAGCCCAGCCATCCTGCTCTTCCCAGACGACGACGAGCGTTTTATTCGCCGCCGCGATACCGGTATACACAAAGTTCTCAGGTAGCGCCGGCAAATGACCGCGCATGATTTCCGCGTTGCCCGTCGCCGAGGCGAAATATGAGCCGTCGCCAAGCAATAGGAAAGCGCGAGAGGCGTCACGATATGCCCATACCCTATCAACGTTCTCGTCGGACGCCGACAAAATCGCGTCGGCGTTATCGCCCTTCGATGTGGACAGCAAATACGTTTGTGTGGACGCGTTCCCCGCTCCGACGACGGTCGCTACCATCGCCTTTTTGGGCGGCAGTTCGGCGACGGCGGCATCAAGAACAACGCGAAGAGGACCGTCCGAGTCTTTTGGAGAACGAGGTAACAGCGCGGCACGATAGGCCGCGGCCGTGATATCAGTCTTCACCTCATCCAACGACGCGGCGGCCGCGAAGGAAAGTCCCCCCGATCGCACGGCTTTCATAACCCAACGCCCGTCGAAGGAAAGGCCAAGCGCTTCAATGTCCCACGACTGGGATACCGGGAAAACAGACAGGACCGGCAAATCGACCGGAACGAGCTCCAACGACCCCTTCAGGAGGGAACAAGCGCGCGGATCGGGAGCGTTTTCAGTGGGATCAACAAAAAACCGATCCCTATAAAACAAGACGGTCGGCGATTCTCGATATAGGAAAACCGACGCGATCGAATACGCGGCGAAGCGGGTAGCGTCGCCGACGCGGTACACGGCGATTTCGCCTTCCTTGCGGGGAACTAACGAAACGAAACCGTCGCGATTGACCGCGACCGTGACCGAACCGTCACGCACGACTAAACCCGCCGCGCGGCGGGCAAGCGGCCACGGATCAAAGGAAGTGAGCGCGCTGTCCAGTGGTCCCGAAATCGATACAGGACCGTTTGGACCAAATTCGAACCATAAGGGGGTCACGGACGGTCGAGCCGTCGCATAAGGTTTCACGATGACGGAAGCCGCGCTCTTCGCGTCGACCTCCTTGCGTTCAACCGGCGGCGACGGAGCGCGAGTACAGGACACAACACATATTATGGAAAGCGCCGCAAAAACTGCGCGGAGCTGAAAACGGGCGCGGCCCGGCATTAGTGCCCCCTCGATACTTAACCGGAGTCTAGCTGATGCGAAACGCCTTGTCGAGGCGTCGCTTCTCTGAAGCGTCGCTTCTTCGAAGCGTCTTCAATGATTCGGGAACCAGGCCCATGAACGCGCGTTGAAACGCAGCTCCCCGCGTGGTGAAATGAGTGTATCCGCTTCATCGGACGCCTCAACTTGCGCACTGCCGTCACTGGCAATATTTAGTTTAGCGGAAAACGGGGAGGCGCGAACCCATGGTCCGTCACAGGGCAGGACCAAACGAAGAGAAGAGACCGGACGCGACTTTAGTCTACGTCTGTCGAACCCCGTAACACGAGTGCGGATCGCGACGGAACGCCAGTCCACTATCCATGGGTCCGCGCGAACCGCCGCGTCAATTTGTTCTGAATCCAGCAATTCCATAAAACGTGGCCAATCAAAATATTCGCCCAACCGACTGTCGTCGCCGCTTGCGTGAAGCAGTTCTTGATAAAACACACCCGCTACCCCGCCGCTCCAAGTTAAAGCGATGTCGTCATCCCGCAAGCCAAACGGAAAGATCGCCCCCGCGGGCCTGACAGTCCCCGCACGAATATCCAGACGCGGCCAATACGGATACGCGAGAACAGGAGACGCCACCGCATCCGGCAAGCTTACCGTTATAAAACCAGTTGCGCTTTCGGCGCTTCGTTCCTGGCCATCCGGACCGTACCAGTAAAAAACCCAATCAGGCTCCCCGAGCGCGGAAAGCCATGCTTCGCTCACCGCGGGGGTCCTAGCCGTCAGTTCCTCGGAACCGAAATCGATCGTGCAGGCGGCTAACAAAAGAACGGTCAATAGCAGCATATTCATTTTCATATCGATCTGTAGAAGCGCCGCAAGCTTCACGCTTTACCGGGTATTGTAGCTTCGCACAATTTGTTTCATACTGGAAAGACGATGGATGACACGCTCACCTTTCAGAATACCCTGGCGGATATGCTGGAGAAACGAAGGGAATGGCTTGACCGTACCGAAATGCCCCGGCTTAAGGAAGAATTCCGACTGTTGCAGTCTGCGTTCACGGGGCTATACAACGTCCTGATGAAAAAAGGGATCCTGCACGAGGACCCGTATAAAAACGAGGCCAAGATCGGCGATGTCC
>JBAYHM010000293.1:0-5815 GCA_041666155.1 Treponemataceae bacterium | reverse complement strand
CGATGTTCGTCATTTCACGCAAGGGCGTCATGTCCGGTCTTTCCATGCGGGCGCTTCGGCATTCGCGTCGGTGCCAAGGGCGGGAAACAGATTGAAGGCGTTAGCGGGGTCGGAACGTATTGTTTCATATTGAAATTAATGACTCTTTACTCATTGAGTTTATAGTCAATTTTGCCCGATTTTAAAAATTCGTCAAGCCGAATGAGTAATCGCGCAGCCTTATACTCAATTATTTCAAGCAAATTGTCGGAAAGAGCAGGAAAATGGAGTATGGACCGTTAAAAACGTCTATATCTATTGCGGCAACTCTGTGATACCATGTAGTGGACTTATGAATTGATCCGAATGGATGAATTCATTTGTCAAATCTGCGCTAATCGTGGATAGTAGTAATTACTCGATTTAAGAATCGAGTGGGGGAAATGATTATGGGAAAGAAACTTTACGTAGGAAATCTTAGCTTTAACTCCAATGAGGACAGCCTCCGCAACCTTTTCAAATCTTACGGGACCGTAGCATCCGCGAAGATCATCACCGATCGCGATTCCGGCGCCTCGAAGGGCTTTGCCTTCGTGGAAATGGGTTCGGACGATGAGGCTCGCGCCGCGATCGCCGGAACCAACGGTATTGATCTTGACGGTCGCCAGATCAAGGTGAACGAAGCCATGGATAAGCCCCGCCGCGACAACGACCGCTACTAGGCCGTAAGCCCGCAGGGTAAAAAAAAGAACCGCCGATCGGCGGTTCTTTTTTTTGGCGTTTCGTTATGTATACTCCGTTAAGCGCTCTTGATTGCCGCGTGCCGTTCTGCCCTTGCCGAAGGGCGGCTCTTCATAAGGAGCGCGAGTGAACCCGCGACGATGGGTAGAACGAACAGTACTGAAATTGCTGTTTGCAAACCCCAGACATCGCCGATACGCCCGATGAAAATCACCAATAAGCCGCCGATTCCTCCGGCAAGTCCCATCGATAAGCCCGCCGCGAGGGCTTTGTTATCGGGAATAGCCTCCTGCGCCGCTACTACGGTTACGGAAAAACTCGATAACAGCGCCATGCCGGCAAGAGCGAGGAACACGGTGCTCACAATGCCCTGGGTAAAAAGAAAGGCAAGAAATAGCGGTGAGGATATGATAAGGGAGCCCACTATCAGACGCTTCCGTCCGAACCTATCGGAGATGAAACCGCCGAGTACGCCGCCTATCGCTCCCGAAAAAAGCATAAGCGTCACCAGCTGACTTCCCGCGATGTTGGAAAGTTTGCGTGATTGAAAATAAAGAGGAAGCATAGTCAACATGCCCGTATAGGAAAGAGATCTGATCGCGATAACGCCGATGATGGCGGAAAGCTCTTTTCTTGCGGACCGTAGCGACACGAACAGCGCCTGTATTGAGGGAGCTCTTCCGGATGACGTATCATGATGGGGCGCAAAAAAGAAAAGCAAAAGCGCGACGAACACTCCAGGTACTACGGTATACACCGTAGCGCCGAGGCCAAAGGCCTGGAACAACGGAACCAGAAGCAGCGGCCCTAACGCGAACCCGAAATTGCCGAAAGCCACGAACGCCGAAAGAAGCACGCCTTTATACTCGCCGCTCATCGCGTTCACCATTGTGGAGGCCTGCGGGTGAAAGGCCGCGGTTCCCAAACCGCCCAAACCAGCCAGCAAAACCAGCATCGGGTAGCTGTTATGGAAAAGTCCGGTAAGGCTTAAACAAACCGCCATCCACAAGGTTCCGACATGGACGAGCCAGCGTTTCCCCCGGGAATCCAAATAGTACCCGAAGATAGGTTGCGCGAAAGAAGAGGATATGACGAAAGCCGATACCAACACCGCGGCTTGGGTCGCCGAAAAACCGGGGTGAAGCAAAACCAGGAAGGGAAGCATTTGTGGGAGATAATTGCTGTATAAATCATTGAGTGTATGAGAAATAGACAGAATCGCGATGCCTGAGTACTGGATTTTTTTGCTCTGAGCCATGAAATACTCCCGGATTGTGAAAACTGCCGACATCATGGACTTATACCGGATTTAGTTCAACCGTCGGCGTTTATCCCTATGAAAGATTGATTTGTAATCCAAACATACCGATCCTATACTGAAGGCGAACCATGAATGACCGATTGCGATCCACCGTGCTGCACCTACGGTTCCCTTTCTCTTTTTTCCTATTGCCCATCTTTCTCGCCGCCCTTGCGGCGTTTCCTTTTGATCCTTCCAGGGCGTTTGTCGTTTTTGTGGTGTTCCATCTCCTAGTCTACCCCGCGAGCAATGGTTTCAATTCCTATTTCGATAAGGACGAGGGACCGATTGGGGGGCTGGCGGTACCGCCCCCGGTATTCCGAAGTCTATTGGTCGTCTCCCTTATTCTCGACGGGGCCGCGCTCATTTTGGCTTTCGCCGGAGGGCCGTTGTTCGGCACCGCCGTTCTCGGCTACGGAACGGGGTCCAAATTGTATAGCTGGGATCGTGTCCGACTTAAACGGCTGCCGTGGGTCGGATGGCTTTGGACGGGACTCGGGCAGGGCATGCTCACGTTCATCGCCATGGCGGCGGTCGCGAGCGGGAAGGGCCTGGGGGAACTCGGCATCGGCGTTTATGCCGGATCCGCGCTTATCGCGCTTTTTCTTCTCGGGGTCTATCCGTTAACGCAGATATACCAGCACGATGAAGACGCGCGCAGGGGTGATCTGACGATCAGCAGACTCTTGGGAATACGGGGAACCTTCATGCTCTCGGCGGTTTGTCTGGGTGCGGCTACCGCGGGGTTTTTCGCTTGGATCGCCTCTCTCGGGGGCGGCTTTTGGGCCGTGCTGTTTCTTGGTATGCAGCTTCCCGCCTTCGGATATTTTTTGCGGTGGGCCGCAGCCGCTTTCCGCGATGAACGAAAAGCGGATTACCGATCGATGATGTGGATGAACATCGTCGCTTCCAGTTTTATGAGTTTGTTCTTCGCGCTCTTTTTGATCTTTCGCTGAATGGACGGAGGTACTCGCCGATGACCGCGGTAATGATCGCTCGCGTGCAATTCGGGCTTTCACTCGGATTCCACTATATTTTCCCTCAAACGACCCTGGGGCTAACCCTTGTTATCCTCATCGCCGAATGGCGATACGTCGCCTCAGGCGACCAGTCCTGGAAAGATATATCGACCCTCTGTTCCCGATTCCTGGGCGTCGTGTTCGCGTTCGGTGTCGCTACCGGCATGGCGCTGCCCTTTTCGTTCGGTATGAACTGGGGCAACTTTTCGCTCTTTGCCGCGCCGATTTTCGGCGTTCAGTTGGCGATCGAGGCGATGGTCGCTTTCACTTTAGAGGCTGCCTTCATGGCGGTGCTGATGTTCGGCCGCTCCCGCGTTTCCAAACGGGTGTATCTGGCGTCGGCGTTCTTTGTTTTCCTGGGTTCTCACCTTTCCGCGTTTTTCATCATTTCCGCGAATTCCTGGCTTCAAACTCCGGCAGGGTATGCGGTGAAGGATGGACGCCTGGTCCTGACCGATTATCTCGCGGCGACCTTCAATCCTTCGGTCGGTATCCGCTTCTTCCACACGATTACGGCCGCCTGGCTTTCCGGTCTCTTTTTTCTTTTGGCGATTTCCGCCTGCATGATCGCGCGGAATCGGGGTCGGGAAAACGCCAAGAAGCTGTTCCGCTTCTCCGCGGCTCTGTCCCTTGCCCTGGGCCTCATTCAGCCGGTTCTCGGTCACCAGCAGATCATGGACGTACTCAGGCACCAGCCGGTAAAGGACGCCGCCTACGAGGGCATCTTTGAGACGCAGAACGGCGCGCCGCTCATAGGCTTCGGCATTCCCGATGCGGCGAACGGCCGAATCCTGTTCCCGATGTCGATCCCGAAAGGACTTTCGTTTCTGGAATCGGGGAATCCGAATTCGCTCGTCAAAGGGTTGAACGATTTTCCGAAGGAAACCTGGCCGCCGGTGAACATAATCTTCACGACCTTCCACCTCATGGTGCCGATGGCGGGCATCATCATCGCGGTCGCGTTGTCGGCCTTGTGGTTCACCGGAAAAAAATCCAAGAAGCCGCTTGAGGCTCGCCCGCTGTATTTGAAGCTGGTGATGTTCGGCGCCGCGTCCCCATATCTGGCGAACGAACTTGGCTGGATAGGTACGGAAATCGGAAGGCAGCCCTGGACGGTCTACGGGCTGCTTTTGACCAAGGACGCGGGAACCTCCGCCCAGGGGGCGGGGACGGTCGCGTTCTCGCTCATCCTGTTCTCGCTTGTCTATCTGGTGCTAGGCTTTCTGTTCGTGATGTTCACCTCGTCGGTGATCAAGAGCGTCCCGAAGGCCGATTGAGGAGGAACCGAGCATGATCTCAGCCACTTTCCCGCAAACCTTTTGGTTTACCGGCCTTTCGCTGATTTTTCTGGTGTTTTTCCTTTTGGACGGGTTCGATATGGGGATAGGAATGGCGCTGCCTTTCTTTTCCAAGTCGGATTCCGACCGCAAGATACTGCTCGATGTCGTATGGCCATTCTGGGACGGCAACGAATTGTGGGCGATCATCGGAGGCGCCTGCCTCTTCGCCGCGTTCCCTCATGCGTTTGTGGCGCTCATCGGCGGACTCGCGCCTTTCGTCGCGCTGCTGCTTTCCTGCTTGATGTTCCGCACCATTTCTTTTGAAGCCTGGTACAAGGATTCTTCACGCCGTCGTTTTTGGGAATATGTTCAGGCCGCGGGCTCCTTTTTCTTGTCGTTCGGTTTAGGTTTCCTCGTCGGGAACCTGATCGCGGGGCTGCCGATATCGGATACCGGAAACTTTGCGGGAACGCCCGCTTCCGCGCTCCAGCCCTACGCGCTCGCCGCGGGGCTCCTTTCGTCCTCCGGGGCGGTCGTGCTCGGAGCGACGTATTTGCGGAAAAAGACCGAAGGCGCGGTGAGGGATAAAGCCACGCTGATCGCGCGCGGGGGCTTTCCCGTGGTCGCTTTTCTCGGGGCGCTGACCCTCATCTGGACCGCTTTCATTGTTCCCGAAGTACGGACGAATCCTCTGTTCCGGATAGGCGCCGTTTGCGCGGCAGCCGCCGGGATCGGTCTTTACGTAAGTCTCGGCCGCGCGGGGGACCGCCTTCCCTTCTACTTGTCGGGAGCGGCCGTCGTATCGGTCTGGGTCGCCGGATCTTCCGCTCTTTTCCCGTATCTGGTCAGGCCTTCATCAGGAGGACCGGGTCTCTCGCTTTCAAAAGCCGCGAGCCCCGAATCGAGCCTTGCTTTTTTGGCGGGATTCGCGGTGATCGCCCTGGCGATAGTCGCGGGATATACTGTGTTCGCGTACCGAGTTTTCAAGGGGAAGGCCGACCGGCATTCCGAAGCGCATTGAAGGAGCCTATATGGAATACGTGAAGTGCAAAGCGTGCGGTTACATCATTGAAGTCGGGAAGCTGGGAGACAAATGCCCCGCGTGCGGCGTTCCTTCCAAGCAGTTTGAACCTTACACGGAGAAGGTATCCGCAAAACGCCTTATGATCCTGAAGATGCACATCCACCCGGTTATCGTGCACATGCCGCAAGCGTTCGCGGCCTTTCTTGTCTTGCTGCCGGTCGGACTAATGATTCTCGGGTCGGGGCCTTTGTACGACGCGCTCTACGATACGACGGTCGTGCTCGCCGCCGTTTTGCCGTTTTCGGTAGTCGCGGCTTTCGGCGCGGGACTTTTTGACGGAAAAATCCGTTTTCGGAAACTTTCCGCTCCGCTGCTCAGGAAGAAGATGGCCGCGGGATCTATCTTTTTCGTCCTATCGGTCGCCGCCGCGTGCGTGGCCCTTTTTACGGGTTTGCACGGAGTGCTGCCGCTT
>JBAYHM010000292.1:0-5823 GCA_041666155.1 Treponemataceae bacterium | reverse complement strand
CCGTCAACACCTCACCCCTGGCCGGGCGCGAAGGCCATAACGCGCAATCGACCAAACTGGTTGAGCGCTTGCGGAAAGAGGCGCTGATGAACGTGTCCCTCCAAGTGGAGGAAGGCACGACGGGCGCCGGCTGCGTCGTTAGAGGCCGCGGAGAGTTCCAGCTTGTCATCCTCATCGAAACCCTCCGACGCGAGGGCTTTGAACTCTCCGTCGGACGACCGCAGGTCATCTACAAGCATGAAGGCGGAAAAAGGCTCGAACCGATCGAACATATTTTCGTGGATTGCGCCGAAGAATTCGCCGGTGTGGTCACGGAGAAACTTTCCGCGCGCAAGGGCCGGATGACCAATTATGTGTCTCACGGCAGCGGGCGCATCCGCCTTGAATTTTCCGCGCCTTCGCGAGCGCTCATCGGCTACCGAGACGTGTTCCTCACCGACACCAAGGGAACCGGCATGCTCAACTCGATACTCCTCGGCTACGAAGAATACCGCGGCGACTTCATCAACCGTTTCACGGGATCCCTGGTCGCGGACCGTATGGGAGAAGGAGTGGCCTACGGCCTCTTCAACCTGGAGCCGCGCGGCAATCTCTTCATCGTTCCCGGAGAGCTTTTCTACGAAGGCATGATCATCGGCGAACATAACAAAGACATGGACCTGGACGTCAATCCGGGAAAAACGAAAAAACTGTCCAACATGCGCTCGGTCAACAAGGACGAAGCGGTCACGCTTACGCCCATCCAACCGATGACGCTTGAACGCGCCATACAGTTCATCCGCGACGACGAGGAAGTCGAAGTCACGCCGAAGTCAATACGTATCCGAAAAAGCATGCTCGCCTTCATAGACCGCAAAACGACAAAGCGCGACGCTTAGGAAGACAAACACCGCAGAGGACGCAGAAGGAAGAATAAAATTCGTTCCTCTGCGTCCTCTGCGGTTAAAAATCCGCGTTATCTAAAAACTCTCACAGCGGAAATTCAGAAACTATACGTGAGCGACAAGCTTACGTAGTTGGAATCGGTGAATTGGCCGAGGTCACCGCTCCGGTCACCGCCGAAGATGCCGACGGTCAAGTCCAACCGGGCGTCCCCAACGATGTAGCCGACGCTCGGATACACGAAGAAATCGTTTTTCTCGATTCCGTAGATACCCGCGACCTGCCACTCAAGCGTATCCTTAAACAGCTTTTGGCTAAGCACCGCGGTGATCTTCGTCTTGACCGCGTCGCTCGTCTTTTCCAAGTCCAGCGCCGATGTCACTTTATCGTTCATTAGACGGATCGTCCCCGAACCCTGGAGGTTCAGATTGATTCCCGCAAGTAGATCGCGGTCGAAGCCCAAGGTCCAGGCGGCTGTCGGGTTGTACGTGTTCGGATCGTCGCCGGAGGTATCGGCGGTGATGTTCGCCGCCGCTTCCGCGCGCAGATTGAAGCCGAACAGCTCCGTCGCCACGTCGAGCCCCGCCTGGTGGTACCGGTTATAATAGACGGGGATTGCGTTGGGCGCGGGGTAAACAAGAGGGGCCGCGGCATGGTAGCCGGCAGCGGTAAGATATGCAGCCACGGCCGCCGGAGACACCGCCATAGTGGGAAGGAGGCCGTAGAAATACTGCGCGCCGAGGTCGACCGAGCCGACCGTGGTGGTAAACCGGGCGCCGCCCTGGGCGTAGGAAAGGGTATTTGTCGTCGGAAAACTGATGACGCTCGTCGCGGTGTCTATATCCGTGATGCCGAGCGTCGATTTATAGGTCCCCACAAGCGCCGGCATCCACTTGCCTTCCCAGGCGACGCTGCTGGCCTGAAACCCGGGAAGAAAGGCGATTTCTGCCTTCGAAGCTGAACCGATTGCCGCCGATAGATGGAGCATGGGCTGCGCTATCTTCCGTTCCCGAGTATCGGTCACGGTGAGGTCGGTCAGGTCGAAGGGGTTGAGCACGTCCAGCACGCTCTGGCTGTCGGCCTTGCCCCAAGATACCTTAAGAAGGCCTCCTTCCAGCTCAAGCGGACCGATGAACATGCGGATATACGCTTCGTCGATGAGCTTTGCCGGATCGGAAGTGAGAATATCACCGGATATCTTAAGCTTGAACGCGGCTTCGGCCTTGCTGCCCTTGGCTGAAAAATTGAGCGTTCCCGTCGATCCATTCCAGACAGTCGCGTTGGCGGGGTCTGAAAAATCGGAAAGGAAGCCTGTACCGTAGAAATTGATGGAACCGCCGACCGTCGCGCCGGTAGCCGCGGAAGGGGTTGAGGCGTCGCTCTCCGTTGCCGCTTCCTTTTCGGCCGCACCCGCGTCACCGAACCCAAAGCTCTGAGCGGCGGCGGGAAAAGCGATAAGGATGAGCACGGCTAGAACCGAGACTACGTTTTTTTTGAAAGTAGTTACCGCTTTCATCAGGGCCTCCCCGTCTCAAGGAAGCGGGTCGTAAACACGCTTTCAGGAATTTTGTCGTTGTACTTCATGATTTCCACTTTTACTTCCGTAGAGGTCTTGGCTTGTACGCTGGTCATTTTCATACCCATCGGGGTCAAGCGACCTTGGATGGTCTCCAGTTTTCCGATATCGAGTTGTTTGGACAATTCGCCCTTCTTATCAAAGAGATGAACACGCACGGATACGGAATTCGATTTATCGATCCAAGAAATTATTTTCGAATACGGAAAAGTCGTGTCTTTTGGAGTCGATTCGATAACCCAGCAAGCCTTACCATCCAAGGTTTCCTCGCGCAGGAACGTATGCGTATCGTCGGTGTAATCGCGATCGCTGAAAGAAACGTCGTCGTAGGAAAAATCGGTTCCCATGAAGCTGCCGGAACTTTCGCCCGAGGAGATGCGGCGAATCTTTCCCAGCGACGGCAGGAAAATCCAACGGTCGCCGCTTTTGCCCTTATTCTCCACGGTAAGGAAACGCGTCCCCGCTACGCTCGCAGGCTTTTGAAAGACGATGACCGTACGGGTTCCCGACTTCGTATCGATTGAATACTGGTCCAAAAGCCGCTCGGTCGTGCTTCCGTCCTTTGCGTAGATGACCATGCGCGAACGCGTGGACACCGTATCCGACTTGATGCGGTCGCGGGACGCTTTCACGATCTCATCCGCGTTCTGGGCAAACAAAACGGCTGTCTGGACAACCAGGAACGCTCCGATTAGTACGATCTTTTTCATTAAAGAACCTCCGTCGAAATTTTCGCGTCGTCGAACGGCATCGGCCGTCGTATGAATGCGGGTTTTAACCAGTTGAGGAGAATGGGAAGCAGCGTCAAGCTGACCGTTGCGCTCGTAGCCATTGCCAAAGCGACCAGGATGCCGAAATACGCGAGCATTGTGAACTGCGAAAAAGCCAGCACCGCGAAACCGGCCCCGACGGAAATCGCGTTGAACAGAATCGCTTTCCCGGAAGAGAGGAAGGTCCGCCTGAAAAAATCGCCGCCGTTTTTCATCGCCAAGAACTCGTGATGATAGGCCGCAAGATAATGGATGATGTAGTCGATACCGGTACCGACGGTGATGCTCGAAATCATGGCGGTACCGATGTTGAGTTTGATGCCGAAGAAGCCCATGACCCCGAAATTGATGAGGACGGAAATAGACAGGGGCACAAGGCCGATAACGCCCGCGATCAAAGACCGGTAATACACTGCAAGAATGAGGAACACCGTTAAGAGAGAAAAGAAAATCGACTGGATTTGCGACTGGACCACCAAGCGGTTTAGAGCCCCCTCGACAAGCGCCGGGCCGCCTATCGTCACTTTTACGTTTTTAGGGAAATTTTCATCTATATAATCGCGTATTTCATTTATCACTCGGTCGGTATCCTGTTGGCCGACGGTGCGAAGCTGAAGGCTCATCCTGATGGATCGCGGTTCCATCGGATCATCCGCGTAAGATTCAATGTTCCCGGAAAGAAGCACCAGGTAGCTTGAAATAAGGTCCTTGAGCTCTTTCGCGTCTTTTTTCCCGTAGCGCTTAGGGTCGACGGGTATCTCGTAATAGGCGGCGCCTTGGTAGTTCGTCGCCCGCTTCAAGGCGTTTACCAATTCGTCGGCGCTCATGCCGCTCCGGCCGCCTTCGCCGAGGGCTTTGGAAAGAAGCGCCACCATTTTTAGTTCGTCCAAGGTTTCCGAAGGCTGTTTAGGTTTAGCATCGACGGAAACGGCAAGGGGCTTCTCGGCAGTAGGAGAGTCAAATGATCCGAAACCGAAGGCAGCCTCACCGGATGACGCGCTTGTGCCGAAACCGAAAGAAGCGGCCCCTGCCGCCGGCGCAACGTTTGTCCGCGTCGCCAAACCATCCGGTTTTTCATCGGCGTTGAACACTTGATTGATTCGTTTGACCAGATCGGTAAAGCCGGCCGCTTTTCCGACTTCGCTCACGTTTTGTTCCAAATAACGGGATAACCCGTCCATAGCGCCGAGAACAGCAGGATCGAGCACGTCTCCTCGATTCTCGGTACTAACCACAACGCTGATCGTTTTCGATCCGCCGAAATACTTTCGGATGAATCCGTCGGATTGGACCATATCCGTATCCGGTTTAAAGTATTCGATCATCACGTTGTCGATTATGAGTCGGGTGATGCCGAAAAGGGAGAATACGACGACAAGGCTGGACAAGAACAATACCGTACGGCGTTTGCGGGAAACGGAAACCAAGGCATCGGCTAGGGCTTCGCTCAAAGGATCGCGTACTGCCTGATCGGAAGAAGGAGCGGCTCCCGCTTTTGCCGCTTTCGGTCCCCGAAGGATCAGAAGGGCGGGAATCAGGGTTATCGACACGACGAACGCGACCAAGACGCCGAAAGTCGCGAAAACACCGAACTCGGAGATAGGAACGACGGGCGTGAAACAAAGAGAGATGAAACCGGCGAGGGTCGTCAACGCGGCCAGAAGCACCGGCCGCCCGATCTTGCGCATGACGGCGAAAATGATGCGGCGATGCTCATCATCCCCGAGATTCCGCTTACCCGCGGTCTCATCGTAATAGTGGCTTACGACATGTATTCCGTAAGCCGAGCCTATCGCGACCAAAATAACCGGCAGGACCGTGGACATGATTGATAATTTCACGCCCAAAAAGGCCATCAAACCGATTGCCCAGATGCTGGAAACGACTACCGTCAACATCGGTAGAACGATCCCCCCGATGCGCCTGAACGATAAGAAAAGAATACCGAGCACGACGATGACTACCAAGGGGATAAGGATCAGCAGATCGGCCGCCATCGCATCATTGATCACGGCACTGAAAACCGGCATCCCGGCAATATAAATTTTCGTTCCTTTGAATCCAGCTTCGTACGCCAAACGCTTGATTGAACGATAGGCTTCCACCGCCTGTTCGTTTCCCGCTGTCTCGGCCGTCAAATTAAGCGATACAAGTACTTGGGTGGAAGAGAAATCGTCGGAAACAAGCGCCCGCTTATACAGGTCCCAACTCAGGAGACGGTCGCGAAGCGTCGCGATTTCCGCGCTCGTTCCCGTAAAACTATCCGGAACCAGCGGTTCTACGATGATGGAATCGGCGGAACCGGTGATGTAATCGGTACTGACGATCGAAGTAACTTCGCCGATAACGGGATCGGCCGTCAATTTTTTCGTATACTGTCTGAGGGTTTTAAGAAATTCAGCGTCAAGAACGGTTCCGTGCTTACGTTCCAAACCTACCATAATGTAAATCTGGCTGCCGAATATTTCGTCGATGCGTACGGATTCCAAACGCGCGGGGTCTTTTTCCGGCACGAACCGGAAATTGTTGTTGTCCAGCCTAGCTTTCGGCAGCTGGAGCGCAAAGAAGACGGTGATCAGCGCGATAACGACGGTT
>JBAYHM010000291.1:0-5846 GCA_041666155.1 Treponemataceae bacterium | reverse complement strand
CAGCGTGGTCTTGCCCGAACCCGACGGGCCCATCAGCGCGAGGAAATCGCCAGGATGAATCTCGAGGTTGACGCCCTGAAGCACGTCGATCCGCTCGCTGCCGCGCGTGAAGTACTTGTGGACGTTGCTGATTCGCACCAGTGCGCTCATGAACGTATCTCCTACTTGATGACCACGCGCGCGCCGTCGGCGAGCGCGTCGGGGAAAACCTCCGAACGGTGGAAGGTTTGAAGGCCGAGCTTGAGGGTTTCGCGAGGGAAGGGTAAGGCTTCCGGCTTCCTATAAAGCGGACAAAGCATCTTCGTACTGGGCGCTTAAATCATTGAGGGAATCCAAATTTAGTCGAGCGCTTAAATTCCCGCGTTCAATTCTCAAGGATTGTTCGTACGCCCGTTTCGCCCGTGTGGAATCCCCATCTGCGCGGCCGCTTCAGGTCTTCAGCTTTTCCTTTCCGACGATACCTTCGACAAGCCAGTTGACGAATTTGATTGATCCATCCATGTTTCTGCGCTTGAGGATATCATGGACCAGGTCGTAACCGATCCTCAGGTAGCTTTCCGTCTGCTTCGTGTACGAGTAGGTGAAAGAGGAAAAGCGGTAGAAATACAGCTTTACGACGGCGAACTCGTGATTGGAAATAGTGGTCTTCCCTTTGAGCGAGTACATCTCCACTTCGAACCGTTTGAATAGGTCGAGGAATCCCGAGCCGAATTTGGAAAGTTCAGTGTTCAGCTGTTCGATCCGAGCCAGGTACGCCTTTTGATCGCGGATACTGCGGTCCACGGGGAAATTACCGGCGATGAGATCGATGAAAAGTCGCAGGCAGATTTGCCTGTTAGGTATTCCGCCGGACTCCGCCGCGGTCGGCGCTGCGGAGTCCGGAAACGTCTTCCCCTCCCGCAGGAATGTTATCGCGGTGTCGAAATCCTCTTTCAGCTTGATGAACCGGTCGTGGCTTTTTTCGACGCCTGCGGCGTCCGGGTGCAGTTTTTTTGCGAGCGTCCAGAAAAGCCGCTTAAGTTCGTTCTCGGAGACTGTTCCGCGTTCGCGTATCGCTTTTTCGAATACATTCATGTCTACCGTCAGCATAGCACGTCCTATCAAGGTTGAATCGCTTCCCGGAAGTTCCGCCTTATCAACCTCGGACAATTCGCTGCGTTCCCTATCGTCCTTAGAAGCGCTGTCATTTTTACCTTCCATGCTATTGTCGGCCTTCTTCGCCGCCTGGACTCCGGCTCCGCATCGCCCTATAATTGTTTTTGTGAACTTTATTTCGCAAATAGGAAAACGAGCGCTCGATCGCTTAAATACGGCGATATACGCGCTGGGTTTTCTCGGTCGCGTATTTACCGAAACACTTTTCTTTTTTCGCCGCAAACAGGTGGGCTACAGGGTCTTGGTCATGCAGATCCTGTTTACCGGTGTGGAGGCCTTGGGCGTCTCCGCCGTTCTGGCGGTGAGCGTTGGGGCCATCGTCAACATTGTCGGTCTGTCGCTGCTGCCGCAATTCGGGCAAAGCCGCCTTGTGTACGTAATCCTCATCGCGGTCATCACTCGGGAGCTTGGACCGCTCCTTACCGCGTTCATTATCGTCGCCCGCTCCGGGACGGCCATCGCTACCGAACTCGGCGGCATGGTCGTGTCGCATGAGATCGAGGCGTACATCTCCGTCGGCATCGACCCGATATCCTACCTTGCGGTTCCGCGTTTTCTCGGCGTCACTTTTTCCTGTTTTCTGCTGAACATCTATTTCAACATGTTCGGTCTGCTCGGTTCGTACGGGGTTTTGCGGGTGATCAAACCGCTTCCGTTCATCGAATATTTCCAAGGGCTGGTGAGTACGATACATGGCCCCGATATCGCGGTCGGTTTGATAAAGAGCCTCGTTTTCGGTACGCTTATTTCCATCATGGCGACATATCAAGGTTTTTCCGTCGCGCGCTCCACTACCGAGGTTCCGCAGGCGGGTATCCGTGCCGTCGGTCAATCCTTCGTCGCCATCGTTATGGCCGACGCCGTCATTACGACGCTTTCGTACCTACTCCTATGAACGATATTTCCGCGGTGGAACTCGCCGAAGTCACGGTGCGCTTCGGTGAATATGAAGTCCTGAGGAATCTCTCCGCTTCCTTTCCCGTCGCTCAGGCGACTTTCATCATCGGTAAAGCGGGGTCCGGAAAAAGCACGCTGCTTAAAACAGCCGCGGGACTCGTGGTTCCGGATGACGGCAGCGTCTTTAGGCTGGGCAAGGATCTGGCGCGGATGAACCGGGTTGAGGAAACCGAGTTCCGAAAATCCAGCGCGTTCGCGTTTCAGGACGCGGCGCTCTGGGCGAATCAAAGCATCTACAATAATCTGACGCTGCCCCTCTTTTTGCATTTTCCGCATATGCCGAAGACGGAATTGGATAAGCGGGTCAGGGAAACGGCGCTGCGTGTCGGGTACAGTGAAAGCCTTGCCCTACGCCCCGCTGATCTTTCCGCCGGCGAACAAAAACTCATTTCGCTCGCGCGGGCGATCATTCTGGATCCTGAGCTGATTTTCCTGGATGAACCGACAGCGTCTTTGGACGAGGATTCGGTGGAGCGAGTGCTGGAGATCATCGGGGAATTCAAGGCGGCGGGGAAAACACTCATCGTCATTTCCCATCGGGCCCGGGTTATCGCGGAACTTGCCGATTTTCTCTGCGTCGTGTCGGAGGGGAAAGTCGTCAATTTCGGTCCGGCCGAGCAGATTGCTCAATTGGTCGGCGGCGAGCTTCTTAAGCGCATCCGAACCGCCCGGCGGTATAGCGGCGAAGAGTCGGCTATTGACGACCCCGACGACGGAGCCTAGAGTGAAATTATGAAGTTCAGAATTCGTTACGCGGACCAGGTGGTAGGCGTATTCATCATACTCGCTTTCGTTGCCTTGGCCTCATTACTCGTCGCGGTCGGCGCAAAGCAGCGCTGGTTTGCCCGGGACTACCGCTATGAATCCCGCTTCGCGTCCGGTTCGGGGCTTGCTACCGGGACCGCCATACTCCTTAAAGGTTTTCAGGTCGGTAGAATTGAATCGATTTCCTTGACCGCTCGCAACGAGGCGGCGGTCGTCCTTGTCATTTACGATACTTTCGCGGACAGGGTTCGGGAAAACTCCCTCCTGGAATACGTGACCAGTCCCATCGGCTTGGGCAGTCAGCTCTTGTTCCACCCGGGAAAGAGCGAAAAGCGGGCCGCCGAACATTCGTTCATCCCTTCCTTTGACACGCCCGAAGGAAAGCGTTTGGTCGATTCGGCTCTTGTGGATCGGCCGCCTAAGGACGATACCATCACCCGCCTGATTTCCAACGTGAATCCGCTTCTTGAGAACGTCAACGCGACGGTTCTCCAGCTGGAAAAGACGATTACGCTTGTCAACGGCGCCATCGCAGGGGATGGTTCCGGGCCGGTCGCGAAAACCCTCGTCGACGCGTCGGCCACGGTCGCCAACGTGAAGACTCTGACCGCCGAGCTCAATACCGTTATGCGGACGACGATGCCGCGCGTGGACCGTATCGCCGCGGACGCGGAAAAATCGGTGCCGGTGCTTTTGGATCAACTTGAAGCGTCCAGTAAATCGATATCGGCAATTGTCGCCAATTTTGAAAAAACGAGCGCGAGCTTGGCGGACCCGACGGGCGCCATCCCGAAATTGCTCGATCCGAAGGGTTCGCTTAAATCCTTCCTGGATGACAACGGAGTGTTGTTCCGCCGCGTGGACAATTCGTTCGCGCAGGTGGAATCAACCTTGGGAAACCTCAACCGCGCCACGGCGTCGCTTGCCGACCAGATGCCGCGTATCGTGTCGATTTTGGAAGAGGCGCGCGCCGCGTTGACAAAAGCGGAGGACGTGATGGAAGGCCTCAAGAACAACCCGCTTCTGCGCGGCGGCATCAGTGAACGGGCCGCCCCCGCCGCGGCGCCTACGGGCAATCGCACAACGGATTTCTGATATGAAAAAGCAATATCGATATTTTTTCATAAGTGTCGCGGTCTGCCTTTTTTCCGCCTGCTCCTCATCCCCTAAGGCGCCGGACGCCGTGTTCCTCGTTCGCAACGAGGCTACCAAACTCGTTGGCCTGGGTTCCAAAGCCGCTCGCGAAGGGAACGCGGGAGAATCCGTGCGCTTCTACGAGGAAGCCTACCGTTTAGCCACTTCAGTCGCCGATGAGGAAGGACGTATCGCCGCTCTGGACGGCCTGGCTTCTCTGCGTATGAGGACTGAGGTTTCCGTTTCAGGCGCGGTCGTGCCCGCCGTGGCCTCCGATCCTTCGTCAACGGCGGCCCAGATCGATTGGGCCTACCCGCCTACTTCCGCCGCCGGGTGTATCGCGCTGGCGAAAACCGTCGCCGCCGATTCAGGTAAGGCTGACCTTATCGCATTCGCTTCCATTTCGGAGGCCGAGGCCGCGCTTCGAACCGGCGCTGAAGCCGACAAGCGCCGCGCTTCCGAGCTCGCGCTTGCCGCTTCCGCAGCCTTGGGCCGCCGACCCGCCGACCGTTCACGCGCGTTGCGCGTGCTTGCGGAGGCGAAGAAGGAATTAGGCGATCCGAAGGGCGCGCTTGAGGCCTTGGCTGACGCCGCCGCCTCGGATAAAGGTCTGAAGCGCTTCGCCGAGTACGCCTCAGCGCGATACCTTTCCGCCTCCATACATTCCAAGAGCGGTGATTACGCCGCGGCGACGGTAGCGTTGCTGGACGCTTTGGAAGCTGATCGCCGCGCGGAGAACCCGGCGGGTATCGGCTTCGATTTTCGCGCGCTCGGCATAGTAGCGGAAAAAACCGGTGATAAGGCAGCAGCCGCGCGCTACTATGCGCGTTCACGAGACGTATTTTCCGCGGCCCGATTCCGGACCGACGCCGACGACGCCGAAAAACGGCGCGCCGCTCTGGAGTAGTCATGGCTCTGCGGCAAGCCATAGTGAGTAAACTGACCGACGTCGGTCGCTATTTCGAGTTCGTCATCGACGTCATGCGCTACTCGGTGCGGCGACCTTTCCGCGTCAGCCTCTATTTGGAAGAAATAGAACGCCTCGGGATCAATTCCATTCCGGTCATCGTGTTGGCGGGGCTTTCGATCGGCATGATCTTCGCGCTGCAGATCATTTCCTTTCTTCAGCCTTATCAGGGCGAAATCGGCGTCGGCGCCGCGGTAGGCATATCTATGGGGCGGGAGCTGGCGCCTATCATTACGACGCTGATGCTTATCGCCAAGAACGGTTCGGCCATGGCCGCGGAACTGGGGACCATGCGCGTCACCGAACAGATCGACGCGCTTGAAACGATGTCCGTCGTTCCGGTGCAGTACCTGGTAGTTCCCCGCGTCGTCGCTTCGGTCATGGTGTTTCCGGTGCTGACGATGTTGGCGAACTTGGTGGGCGTCGGCGGCGCGTATCTCATCGCGACGAATCTGTACGGTATCGACGGGGCGAGTTATTCCGGCTACATGTTCCGGGTTCTCAAGCCCGCTGACATTTATTCGGGACTCATCAAAGCCGCGGTGATGGGCTTCCTCGTCGCCACGATCAGCACCTATTGCGGACTGAACGCCAAACAAGGCGCGAAGGGAGTCGGAGACGGCGCGACGAAAGCCGTTGTCGTCTCGTCCGTAGCCATCCTTTGCGCCGACTATGTGCTGGCGTCCATCATGATGATATTCTTCTTCAGATGAGCGCCATTATTCGGGTCCGCGGACTCAAAAAAGCGTTCGGAGCCTCTGTCGTGCTTCGGGACGTGGACCTCGATTTTCCGGAAGGGGCGATCACTTCCGTTGTCGGACAAAGCGGCACCGGCAAGAGCGTGTTGTTCAAGACCATGATCGGTCTG
>JBAYHM010000290.1:0-5857 GCA_041666155.1 Treponemataceae bacterium | reverse complement strand
TGCGCGGCGCGTTCCGCCACACGAATGGAGGGATCGGAGGAAAGCGATTCAGGGATAAGCCTAGTCAATTCCATAAGAGTCCACTCATAGTCGTCACCGACCGGAATGTCCAGGAAAAACCGTTCTAAGAGCGCTTTCGCGTCCTTCGCCCCGTCGGCGACCGCCGCGATCACTTCGGCGCCGCGTTCCTTTTCCGTAATCGCGGGATTTTTCACCGTAAAAAGAGCTCGTACGCCTTTATAGTCACCTGATCCCAACAATCCGGACGCGAGAATACCGCGAACCTCCGGATCAAGCGGATAATCCTTATGAAAACGTCGTACCGTCGCCAGGAGCTTTGCCCCGTCGATATTCTTGCCGTCGCCGCCAAGGGCGCGGTCCATTTCGGTCCGTATCAAATGGCGCCCGGCTTCACGGCGCACGATGCCTTTTGCGCGCGACCAAGACAGGGCGTAAAGTGAAGAACGCAGCGCCGGTTCCGCGTTCAGGTTTTCAGCGCGCAGGGCGATGAAGAAGGGCGCGTCGGGATCATTGGAAGCGATTTCCAGCAGTTTCTTCGGATCGGCGTCCAAAACGAAAGAGATATCCCCGGCGGAAAGTCGTTGCGCAATCTGTGAACGCGAATGAACGAACGTTTCCTCAGCCCCGAACAAAACGGGCCCGATGGATGCGATTAGAAAAAAACCTACAGAGAAAAAAAGTTTACTTCTTCGGAGGAACCCGAATAAAAGACCCTGAGAAGATAAGGTCGGGGTTGCGAATCTTATTAAAACGCGCGATGCGCGGATACTGCCAAGGATTACGATAGAAAGCCTCCGAGATATCCCAAAGTGTATCACCCCAACGCACCCGATACTTGAATCCGTCACGTGGGATGGTCTTGGGAACCTTATACGATTTAACGGGCGCGGCCGAACGAACGCGACGCGCGGCGGCATCCGACTTCGCGGTTGTCGCCGAAACGGCCGGTTTTGCCGGTTCGGCTTTAACAGGTTCAACTTTCGCCGGAGCAGGCGGTACAGGTGCCGGAACAATAGCCGCCGCCGGCTGCGGAGTCGGTACGACGGGCGCCGGCGGGATCGGCTTCTCAATAGCGACAGGCGTCTTCACGCTGGAATCGGGTGCCGGTTTATTAAAAATGAAGAACCACGCGAGCGCTCCGCCTATCAACAAGACGATCAATACGATAATCACGACAGGAAGCACCGGGAACTTCGCGCGATGGATTGTTTCCACTTCGGAGTCCGGTTCCTCGTAAAGCCCGGCGGGCGGCACTAATGTCGACTCACCTTCCAATTCAAAGTCGGGAACGTCGTACGTTTGACCGTCTTCCATAGCTTGTAACAAAACACTCAATCGCTGTCGCGCGCCGGAAGAAGAAGCATCCAAGTCGACCGCTTCCGCGCTCAATACATCAGGACCCTCCGCTCCGATCACCAGCTCTATGGAAGGTTCGCCTTTGGCCTTATCGGCTATATTCTCAACTACAAGGCTCCCGATATACGCGGCGTCGGCCATGCTCCGCGAATCACTGCGGTATAAGTCGATCTGAACGCTGCGCTGGCCATCGTGAACGGTTGTCAGCACCAAGCGTTTCTTAACGGTCGAGCCTTCTTCAAGGACCGGATAGAATTCGCCGTTCGCGATCTTGATGCCGATGCTTGACGCCATAGCCCACCTTCCTTTTTATCCAATTTAGACGCGTGTTTCCACTTTGTCAACGATGAGTATCCCTTTACGCATATCGGCAAAAGGGTCGAATTCCTTAGCATACCATAACTTTCCTTGACAGGTCCCAAAGGTATACCGATAATGGCCCTATGACCGGAATCGTTCCTATACTCATCGTCGTTATTTTCCTTGCTTTCGTAATGATCGCATTGCTGTTCATTACGGGGAAAAAGAACGATCGTCCCGGAGTAAAAAGAAAAAAAACGAAGATGAAAGGCCGCGACGCTATTCTTCGTGAAGCGAACCGGCGTCTTGCGCAAAATCCGAAAGACCCTGAGTCGTTAGTCGCCCTCGGAGACTTGTACTACCGAGACGAAGCTTGGGATAAAGCCCTCAAAACCTATGAAGTCCTCATCGAACTGTGCGGTTCAAATCCGGACCTGGATGAGTTTGAGGTCAACATGCGCTACAGCATGGCGGCTCTTAAGCTTGGTCGCACCGACGACGCGTACAAGGGTCTGGTTATAGCCAGAACGCTCAAGCAAACCAACTTTGAGGTGAACTTTAACCTCGGATTACTGGAATTCAACAAGAAAAGTTACGAGAAAGCGATCCAGCTCTTCCAACAGGCGCGAACCCAAGACCCGGATCACATACCGACCCTCCGGTACCTTGGCCATGCGCTCTTCCGCGTCAAGAATTTCCGTGAGGCGCTCGCGCTGCTGCGAAAAGCCATCGACTTGAGTCCGGAAGACAAGGACTCTCTGTACGCGGTCGCCGAGTGCTACTACGAGCTCAACCAGGCCGAACAAGCGATCAAAATATTCACGCACCTGCGCGCGGATCCGGCACTCGGGCCGAACGCGTCCCTGTTTGCCGGGACCATTCACCTCAACCAACATCAGTTTCCGAAAGCCATCATGGACTTTGAGATCGGGCTAAAACACGAAAACCTTAAAATAGAGACGGCCGTGGAGCTTAAATATCGGCTTTCCATGGCTTACCTCAAACAGCAGGAGATCGGCCGCGCCCTCGGTTACCTCAGGGATGTCCAAGAGACCTATCCGAATTATAAGGATGTGCCCGCGCTCATCGCTAAATACCAGGAACTCAACGCCAACAAAAACTTACAGATTTTCCTTATGGCGGCCACCGGGGATTTCGTCACGCTCTGCCGTAAAGTGGCGCTGACATATTTCTCCCACGCAAAGGTGAAAATCACCGATATTTCGGTCAACAAGAACGAGTGGGCGGATATTCTGGCGGAAGTGGAAACCAGGAAATGGCAGGACATCGTGCTGTTCCGGTTCATCCGCACCCAGGGCGTCGTCGGGGAGCTCATCCTGCGGGATTTCCACGCGCGCATCAAGGAAGTCAAAGCGGGAAAAGGCTATTGCCTGACGACGGGCAGCTTCACCGAAGAAGCCAAAAAGTTCGTGGAAGCGCGCCTTATCGATCTGATCGAAAAAGACCGCATCACCAAGATACTCGATTCCGTTGATTCCGGCGTCGCGTCTCTGTCCCTGAAATAAACGGGTCTTTCAGCGCGGCGGACGCACCGACACCAAGCGACGCTGTTCATCCAAAAAAGGCACCGGCGTCTCAACTTCTTCCCATGACCCGACCAGGGATTCGATCGCGGACATTTCTTCCGCCACTTTTTCTTCACGCGCCTTATACGCGGCAAGCACGCCGCGGGGGGAAAGCAGCCGGAAAAGGGCCTTCAGCATGGGCGGATCCAAGGGTCGGAACGCGCGAAAAGTGACCAGGTCATAGCGCCCGGCCGCGCCGCGCTCCACTTCCGTTTGCTCCACGTCGACATTAGTCAGGCCCAGCACGGCTACGACATTATTGAGAAAGCCGACGCGGCGCCCCATACGTTCTAACAGAGCAAAGTTTATGTCGGGCATACAAATAGCTAACGGAATTCCCGGAAGTCCCGCACCCGAGCCCGCATCGGCGACGATGGGAAGGCCCGGCGGGAGCAGGTCGCGGAGCGCCGAGAGCGGCGCGATGCTGTCCAGGATATGCTTAACGACCAGTTCATCCCTGTCTTTCGCGCCGACCAAGCCGTACGCGGGGTTGAACAACTCAATCTCGGCGATATACCGGCACAGCAGATCAAGAACGCGCGGAGCGGCTACAAGGTCGGCGGAAACACCGTCGCCCTTTGCCGCAAAGCTCGCCGATAGCTCGGCGAGCCCGCGCTCAAGAATAGTGGCCATTGCCCTACTTCTTGCCCTTCTTGGACTGCATATTCTTCAGAGCTTCGGCAAAGGGATTGTACATCGTACCGTCGTCGTCGCCGCCGGCAGGCGAACCCTTCGGGTTCGAACCCTGCGGACGTCCGCCGAAGCCGCCCGTCGTCGCGCCCTGCGGGCGCGAACTCTGCGGGTGCGGCCCGCGGGAATCAGACCGCTGGCCGCCGCGATCATAACCGCCGGAGGGCGAACCCTTCGGGGTAGAGCCTTGGGGACGCGCCCCGTACGGATTCGAACCTGAAGGATTAGAGCCTTGCGGCCGTTCCGCTACTGCGCTGCCGCCGGAGGCGCCATCTTTTTTGACGATAAGCACGCGCTTTCCAGCGGGAGCGGCGGACACCTCACGGGGACGTTCGCCGCCGCGCGCGTCGCCTGAGGAAGGCGCTCCGGCATGACTTCCGGCGTGGCTGCCGCCATGGCCGCCGTTTTCCCTAGCCGCGTCGGTCTTGAGAGACACGCTGATGCGCCGTCGGTCCAGGTCCAGGCCGATGATGGTGAACTCGCGCACGTCGCCGACCTTCAGTACTTCCATCGGGTCTTTGACGAAATGGTCGCTCATCTCGGAGATGTGCAGCAGCGCGGTTTCCTTGATGCCCAGGTCCACGAACGCGCCGAAGTCGACCACGTTCTTCACCTTGCCGGTCACCTTCATGCCGTCGGCGAGGTCCTCAAACGTAACCAGTCCCTTCTGCATGAGCGGCAATGGATACCCTTCGCGCGGATCCAGGTTGGGCTTCTTGAGTTCTTCGATCATGTCGGAGATCGTCGTATCGCCCACCGAATATTTTTCTTTGAGAGCGGTCCGGTCGGCGGCTGGAACATCGCCCTTGGACTTGAGGGTATCGTAGATTTCCCGGGCGATCGCGTAATTTTCCGGATGCACCCAGGTGTTGTCCAGCGGATCGTGGCTTTCCGGAATCTTGAGGAAGCCCGCGCACTGTTCGTAGCTCTTGGGTCCCATGCCGGCGACTTCCATGAGCTCCGCGCGGCTGGCGATGCGGCCTTTGGAGTCGCGGTGCTTGACGATCTTCTTGGCCAGGGATCCGTTGATGCCCGAAACGTATTTCAACAGCGATGCGCTGGCGGTGTTGAGGTTGACGCCGACGTTGTTAACGACCGACGCGACTACCTCATCGACCATATCGGAAAGCTTTTTCTGGTTGACGTCGTGCTGGTAGAGTCCGACGCCTATCGATTTCGGATCGATCTTGACCAGCTCGGCCAGCGGGTCCTGGAGGCGGCGCCCGATGGAGATGGCGCCGCGGATGGTCAGGTCGAGCTCGGGGAATTCCTCGCGGGCGATATCGCTGGCGGAATAGACGGACGCGCCGTCCTCGTCCACAACCGTATAGAGAATATCGAGTTTGTTGTCCGCGATGACCGAAGCCACCAGTTCCTGCACGTCGCGGGAACCCGTGCCGTTGCCGATGGCCACCAGCTGCACGTTCCAGGCCTTGATCCCCTCAAGCACGAGGCGGCGCCCCTCTTCCATCTTGTGGTTGTAGATGACGAAATTGCCCAGATACTTGCCCGTATCGTCCAGAGCGGCGCACTTGGTGCCCGTACGGATGCCCGGGTCGATGCCGAGCACGCGGGTGCCTTTGATCGGCTGCTGCATGAGCAGATTCTTGAGGTTCTGGCTGAACACGGAAATACCGTGATCGTCGGCTTGGTCGCTCTGGTCGCCGCGGAGTTCGCGCAGGACGGCCGGCGAAAGGAGACGCTTCAGGCCTTCCTCGATCGCGGTTTTATGGTAATCGTTGTTGATCGCGTACTTGCGTTGAAGAATTTCGGTCGCCGTGTTCTCATCCACGTCGATGGTGACTTCGAGGGCGCCCTCGCGCTCGCCGCGGTTGATCGCGAGAACGCGGTGCGGCTTTACTTGGGAAAGCGGCTCGGCAAAGTCCCAGTACATCTGGTAGGTC
>JBAYHM010000289.1:0-5920 GCA_041666155.1 Treponemataceae bacterium | reverse complement strand
TAGCTGGCCACGGCTTCACCGGTGAGGAGGAAGACGGCGTAGTCGGCCCAGAAGAGAAATTTCCAGGTTGCGTCGTAGAGTTCCCGCTGATGGTCCTTCACCCAGCGCAATTTGGGGAAGGAATAGCAGGCACCGGGAATGTTGGGAGTGATGCGGTACAGGTCGGCCGGCTGGATGCCTGAAAACAAATCAAGGTATTCCCCGCCGCGTCGGTCTACGCTGAGTATGCTCCGGTCCAGGATTTGCCCGGACCGGGACAGCGGGACGAAGGCTTCGCCCATGGATCCCGCCGAGATCGCCGTGACGGTGCCGCCTGCCGTTTCCCGCGCCGCCGCGGCCGCTTCGGCTATCACCGCGCGGATTGCCGCGTCAACCTGCCGCGAATCGACCAAAGCCTCTCCGCCTTCGCCGCGCTCGGTGGCGTAGGTCCGCGAAGCAAACGCGGCGAGTCTGCCGTCGGTCGCGAATACGGAAGCTTTGCACGCGGACGTGCCTATGTCTAAGCCGAGCAATCCCATGATTTAATAGTAATCCGAGAATGCCGGGCGGTGAATGGACAGGACCGCAGAAATAATGGACTTATCCGCAAGCGGCGTATGTATGTTTCGTTAAATAAACCAGTTATCCGATAATCTGGGTCGTCCCCGCGAAGACGACAATCGCGCCGAGCGCTCGCTTGAACCAAGTCGCGGCGGCGTCTGTTCCTTTTTTTCTCAGTATCTCACCAACGTAGTCCCCGAAGGTGCCCGCCGCGACGATGGCGGCGGTGTGCCCGATCGCGTAGAAAACCATAAGACTAATTCCGAAAGCGACTTCGCCTCTCCCCGCGGAAAAAACGAACGCGAGCATCGGGGCGAGAAAGGCGAAAGAACAGGGGCCGAGTATCACGCCGTAGACGAGCCCGAGGATGATCGCGCCGAGCGGCCCGCGCCGTTCGGCGCGCACGTTGAATGAGAACGCGATCTTTGAGAAGGGAGGGACGTCCATCAACCAGAGTCCGCAAGCGATAAGGAATATCGCCGTGGCGATAGTCGTGCCGCGGCCGATATCACCCATCAGGCGCCCCGCCGCGCTGGTGACTATGCCGACAAGCGCAAGCATTACCAAAAGCCCGAGAGCGAAAAGCAGCGAAAGAAGAAACGCGTTCTTACGGTCGGCTCGTTTCCCGTCGTTGACGTACGCGACGATGAGTGGTATCGCTCCAAGGTGGCACGGGCTTAGCACAACGCTCAAGAAGCCCCAAAGCGTCGCGGCCCCGAAGGCGATAGCCGAAGGACGCGCGAACGCTTCGGCGATGCCGGCGACGAGTGTATCGATCAAATCTTGACGCCGCCCTGCGCCAAGATTTTCTTCAATTCCGCTTCGGGAAAAAAGCCTTCGTGTCGGTAATATTCTTTACCGTCACGGTCCAAGAATACCTGAGTCGGAATCACGCGTATCCGGTATTTCCCGCCGTAGGGTTTGCCCGCCTCGGTCCACACATCGTAGAACACAACTTCGACTTGGTCGCCCAATTCCTTGCGGACCTTTTCCATGATCGGCTGCATCGCTTTGCAGGGAACGCAATTGACGGAGCCAAGTTCGATGAAAGTCACGGTCTTCTTTTCGGACTTTGCGGTAGCTGTGTTCGTATTCTTGCTCGTTTCAGCATCGCTTCGTTCAACCGAAACGGTTAAAATCGCAGTGAATAAAAGAAAGATGCCGATATTTTTCCCGAACATTTTCATGATAGCTCCTACTCGCTTGGTTTAATTCATCAGCGCTTTCATATATCCTCGATTAAGCGGTTAACTTCATAACCAGCTTTTTGATAGGCGGAGAGAGAATAAGAATTAACGGAAATGCCGCTATGGAAGCGATACCCCAAGTTTTCATCCAAGCGTTGAGCAGTCGATCTGTAAAACCAATATTTATGATGCTGATGACCAACGTCATGAAAAAGGGCAATACGATCGCCATTATGAGAGCGTTCAGCGGTCCCGCGAAACGTTTATCTAGTTTCATGAATAATCCCCCTTTCTATATCCTCAAACGACCATACCGAACGCGAGTCCGGCCAGCGTCGATAAGCCGACGACGAGACCGACATACACGCTCGTTTTTTTCCATCCCAGCTCTCCATTGATGACCAATATCGAGGGGAGGGAAAGTGAAGGACCGGCCAAAAGCAGAGCGAGCGCCGGTCCCTGCCCCATTCCCGCTCCCAGGAGTCCTTGAACGATAGGGATCTCGGTCAACGTAGCGAAGTACATCAACGCCCCCGCGAAAGCTGCGAAGAAGTTCGCGAAAAGCGAATTTCCGCCGAGGAGCCCACCGATCCAAGCACTCGGAATGAGCGCATCGTGCCCCGGTCGGCCGAGCAAAAAACCCGCGACGAGAACGCCGCCGAACAACAAGGGCATGATCTGCAGAGAGAAATCACGTGTGGCGATCACCCATTCTTTTCGTTCTTCCCCGTTAAACCATTTGATGATGGAATAGATCAATACAATGCCGAAAGCGAGTGTGATCCACCACTTGGCGTTATAAATGGCGTCCCATACGACGCTGCCGCCTTTTGAATTAGCCCAGTTGACGAAGACGAGGATGCCGATCATAGAAGCCATATAGACGATCATTTGCCCGAGGCTTCGTGAGGGTTTCTCGTTAGGCGCGGCGAACAAGCGCGCATCCGCGGCGCGCTTGGCGTCGTCCTTACGGAAGATGAACGCCATGATCAGGCCGATCACGATGGAGAAGACGATAGCTCCGACTGCCCGCGCCGTTCCTAGTTTCCACCCGAACACCTTTGCCGAAAGTACGATCGCGAGGATGTTGATCGCCGGACCCGAATAGAGAAATGCGACCGCCGGACCGAGTCCCGCTCCCTTCTTGTAAATACCTTTGAATATAGGGAGCACCGTACAGGAGCATACCGCGAGGATCGCGCCTGAGACCGATGCGACGGCGTAGGCTATCGGCCGTTTCGCGTCGGGGCCGAGGTAGCGCATCACCGCCTGCTGGTTGAGGAAGACCGTGATCGCCCCGGCGATAAACATCGCGGGAACCAGACACAGGATAACATGCTGCCGGGCATAGTCGCTTAGCATGAGGAAGGCTTCCTGTACCGCTCCCGCTACGGCGGGATCGTCAAAGGGGATGAAATACGCCGCAATGAACACCAAGGCCGTGAGGCCCAGAGCCTTGTTCGGCGTCAGTTCTTTCTTCGCCATGATTACGCTTTAGCCAGGGCGGCTACCTTAGCGGCAACCTCCTCGATGACTTCGCCTGAAATAACGGTCTTGCCTTTCTCCACGCCGAACTCGGTCAAGATGAAGTGTTTATAGGGAAGCCCTTTATTCTCAAAAATTTTCTTTCCGCAGGCTACCGGGCAGCCGTCTATTACGATGTTCCGCGTCGCGTTGCGCGCCGACTGGAGAAAGCCTGAAAGATCGGCGCCGACGGCCGAAAGGCAGGTGCCGGAGGCAACCTTGTCCCTGATGAGCGCTCGCATCACTTGGTCCGCGAGGAGCCCCGTATTCGCCGCGCCTGAACATGAATACACCAGGTTGATTTCTTGATCCGCTCCGCAATTGCATCCGCATGCCATACTATTTCTCTCCCTTGAGCATCGCTATGATTTGATCCTTCGTAAGGATTTTTCCAACCGATTTGACGTCGCCGTCGATCGCGAGCGCGGGCGTCATCATTACGCCCATTTCCATGATCTTGTCGATGTCCGTCACCTTCTCGACCTCCGCGTTGCCGGCGATGGATTCAATCGCCTGCCTCGCGTTTGCTTCAAGCTGTTTGCACTTAGGACATCCAGTGCCCAGAATCTGGACCTTCATAAAAACCTCCATAGATATTACGAATCAATTCAAGGGTTCATCTTTTTCGTTTTAGGCGCCGAAGGGATATCCATCGCCGCGGCGGCAGCGTACAGCCGATCCACTTCGGCCTTTGGAATAAAGGCTTTGATGGCCAACGCTATCAAAATGATGCCGGGGATATCGATAGCCAGCCGCGCCAGCGCGAAGCGGAAACCCAAGGCTTTCATCTCGAACAACAGCATCGGAATCTTGGTGGTGGACCACGCTCCGATGAAAATCAGAATATTTGAAAAGCTCGCGCCCTTCTTCATCAATATCGCCGCGACCGGGAATGCTCCGTATAGAGGTCCCGCCGCCGCCGAGCCAACCGCAAAAGCGATCAGAGGCCCCTTTATTCCTGAACCGGGCCCCATATATTTCATCAGCGTTTCACGCGGCACCCATACGTCCATAAGTCCTAGCAACAGGAAAATAGGCGGCACCACTAGAAGCATGGTTCGTATTTGCTCGATAAGCGAAGCTCCAGCTTTCGGGGCGTATCCCGGGAAAAGTACTATGAACGCGATAAACGCAAAGGCCGCGATAATTGCGGCCCTATACCTTTTCATGATTTCTTTCATATTCACAACGCTACCACCCAAGCGACGAACACCGCCGCGACAAAGGAAAAGAGGAACGCGAACGAATTGCGGGCTATAGCGGCTCGTTTCCCGAAGTATTTGATCTCCATGGGCAGCGTTACGATACCAACCATCATTAGGGTAGATACGAAGGTCGCAATTTGGACCGTACCGGCGCCGTTGCGCAAGAGTTCGCCCGCCGCGGGGAAAGCGACGAAACCGGGGATCAAGGTGACAGCCCCGATCAATGCGGCTGCTATCGTTCCAAGGATTCCCGATCCTTCACCGATGAAGCGCGAGATCGTCTCGGCGTTGAATACCGCCAGTACGATCGCGACAAACACCAAGACGGCCAAAAACTGGGGAAAGATACCTTCAAGGGCTTTCAGTCCCTTCATCAATGCCTTCTTTGTTTTTTCGCGGTCTTTCAACGCGGAGACTGCAAACAATGCGAACGCAACTATATAAAGGAACAAAGTATCCATATTTCTCCCTCTCTTGTTGCAAATAATAGAAACATTGACACGATTCGTCAAGTAGTTCTTGACTATGTTTCCAAACTTTGCAACATTATAAGCATGAACGATGATGAAAGGACGCGATACGAACTGCGCGCGCATATGTTTAAGGCTCTCGCTCATCCGGTGCGCATACAGATGCTAGAAAAGCTCAAAGAAAAGCCCTGGTGCGTATGCGAACTTGCCGCGGAAGTCGGCATAGATAAATCCGTAGCATCGAAACACCTTACCCAGCTCAAAGACGCCGGCCTAATTGGCGATGAAAAACATGGTACCCAGGTGGAATATCGGCTTATCGCTCCCTGTGTACTTGAAATGGCCGCCTGCGCCGAAGGCGCCGTATTGATGAACCGGAAACGACGCCTTGGGGTGGGCTGAATACCCCGACAAATCAGCTAAACGGCGCGGCGTTCTTACTATATGCTGGAGACTCTTTCACAGATACTCAGAAAAGCGAGTATCGCCTATTCGGTAACGGTATACGACGCGGTGGACGACGTCGACCGATATGACGCCGAAGAGAATTGAGGCGATGAAGGTAGTCTTCACGTACTACGTTTTACCGTTAACAACAGCAAGCTCTTGAGGAAATTTGTTCCGCGTCGCCCTCGCGATTTTTACTAAGCTCAGCATGACAGGGACTTCCGTGAGGACACCGACCACAGTCGCCAAGGCCGCGCCGGAAGATAATCCGAATAGGCTTACCGCAACGGCAACCGATAGTTCGAAGAAGTTGGAAGCTCCGATCATCCCCGCGGGAGCGGCGACCGAGTAAGGAACCTTCCATAGCTTTGACCAACCGTAACCGAGGAAGAAGATAAAGTACGTCTGGATTATGAGGGGAACGGCGATCAGGGCAATCACGAGCGGATTGGACAGGATCGTCTCGCCTTGGAACGCGAAGAGGATGACGAGGGTAAGAAGGAGACCCAGCTCGGTGATTCCGTTGAATTTCTTGCAGAATACGCCG
>JBAYHM010000288.1:0-5947 GCA_041666155.1 Treponemataceae bacterium | reverse complement strand
CTCCCTCTAAAGACCCTTTAGTAAAAAAATACGAGACGGAGCTGCTTGAATCGGACTTTTTGATCTTTATTCATCCTAATTGGTGGGGTCAGCCTCCAGCCATTTTAAAAGGTTATATCGACCGAGTTATTAGGCCGCCTCAAACCTATGATTTTCCAGCAAACGAGACCGGCGGCGGTGTGGCGATTGGAAAATTGAAAGGTAAAATCGGAATTGTTTTCAATACTTCCAATACGGAAAAAGAACGTGAAGATTTATATTTTCATGATCCATTGGAATATATTTGGAAAAAATGCGTTTTTGGATTTTGCGGAATCGAGGAGTCCTATCGGACAATGTTTAGAATCATCACAGACAGTACCGTGGAAGAAAGAAACCGATGGCTGCGGCAAACCGCTGAATCGTTAACCGCGATTATAAAAAAAAGAGCTGACCAAAAGCTCTCAAACTAGACAGCTGTCGACGGCGGCAAAAAGATCCAGAGAATTCCACGGTTTGCGCAGAACCGCGGTAAGGCAAATGTCATCCTTTAGACGCTTAAGACTTTCCTCGTCCGCCTGACCCGTTATGATGATCGAACGAATATCCGGATAGCGTTCGTGGACGCGCGCGAGAAATTCATCGCCCTTAATACCGGGCATCAGCCAATCCGAAATAATCGTGATGATTTTGACCCCTTCCGAAGCGAGTTCCTCGATTATTTCCATAGCCTCGGTCGCGTTGAGAGCCGTTTCATACAGAAATTGGTCCCTGTAATGACTGCGCAATTCCTGTTTGAGAGAAAGTACGATGATAGCCTCGTCGTCAACGCAAAGTATGGCTTGCTTCATGATGCCTCGCCCACAGCTGTCGGCCTTTTCCGACGCGCCCACTGAAAGAAAACAGGAATTGCCAATACGACGATTCCGATGATGTCGGTTATTCCGCTCGGATCGATCAAAAGGAGACCGCCTACTAAGAACAGGAGCCGTTCAATCACATTTGCGCGAACGAAAAGCCACCCTTCGGTTGCCGCGCCGATGGCGGTCATTCCGATAAGGCTCGTAATGAGAATTTGGACGATAAGCAGCGGTGTCACGTTTATAAGCAGCATGACCGGGTTGTACACGAACATGTATGGAATGATGAAGGCCGCGATCGCTAACTTAGTGGCGGTGAGCCCTGTTTTGAACGGATCGCTCTTTGCTATCGCCGCTCCTGCGTAAGCCGCCAATGCGACCGGAGGAGTGATATCCGCGACGATCCCGAAATAGAAGGTGAACATGTGCGCGGCAAGCACCGGAACGCCTAAAGCGACGACCGCCGGAGCCGTGATGGTCGCGGTGATCAGGTAATTGGCAGTGGTCGGTACGCCCATACCGAGCACGAGGGAGGCGATCATCGTGAAGAAAAGCGTCAAGATCATCACGCCGCCCGCGAGGTCCACGAGGCCCGAAGCCATTTTTAAACCAAGCCCCGTCAACGTCACAATGCCGACGATTATGCCCGCCACCGCGCACGCGATGGCTACTCCGACAACTCCGCGACCGGCCTGCTCAAGAGCATCCACGAAGTCCTTGAAGGACATTCGCGTGCTTTTTCGCAGCATGCTGGCGAATATTGAAAAGCCAATGCCCCAAAGAGCCGCGCGCATAGGGGTAGAACCTTCCATTAGAAAATAAACTATCGCGATCAAGGGAAGTATGAGATGACCGCGATCTTTCATAACAGCCCACAGACTTGGGATTTGTGACCGCGGTAAACCCTTAAGACCGAGTTTTTTGGCTTCAAGGTGAACGGTAATGAAAATACCCGAAAAATAAAGGATGGCGGGAATGATGGCCGCTTTGGCGATATCCAAGTAGGGAACACCAATAGTCTCCGCCATGAGGAAGGCGGCCGCACCCATGATGGGCGGCATGATCTGCCCGCCGGTGGACGCGGCGGCTTCGACGGCCGCGGCGAATTCCGGTTTGTAGCCGAGTTTCTTCATCATGGGAATCGTAAAACTTCCCGAGCCGACGGTATTGGAAACGGAACTACCCGATACCATGCCTTCAAGCGCGCTTGTGATGACGGCAACTTTTGCGGGACCGCCCGCGGCGAAACCCGCGACGGAGTTGGCTAAATCAATGAAGAACTTGCCGATACCCGTTTTTTCAAGAAAGGCGCCAAATAAGATGAATAAGAATATGAAAGTCGCGCTGACTCCGAGAGGAACGCCGAATACGCCTTCGGTCGTGAAGAAAAGATGACTTACAATGCGTTGAAAACTGTACCCACGATGTCGGAGAAATCCCGGCATGTACGGACCGAGGAACGCGTACGCAATGAAGGTTATCGCGATAACTAGAATCGGTATACCGACCACTCGGCGGCAGGCCTCAAGCACGAGAAGAATGCCGACTATTCCAACGGCGATGTCAACCGGAAGGAAAGCGCCCGAACGTTCGATCAGCGCGTTTCCATTGATCACTAAATAGGAAACTACGCTGATCGATGCTGCAGCTAAGCCGAAATCGTACCAGGGAATCGTCTTCCCTGCTTTGCCGTGCCGGATCGGATACAAGAGGTAGGCAAGAGTAAGAACGAAACCCAAGTGCACCGCGCGCTGCAAGCGTGCGGGAAGCAGGGCGACGGACGCGGTGTAGAGCTGAAAAAGCGAAAAACTGATCGCGATAGCCGAAACGATTATCGCGGCAATGCCGACCAAACGGCGAAAAGCCGATTCGCGGTCGATGCTCGCCAGGAGATCCTCGACTGAAATGCTCGGGGTTTCAATGACGGAAGAAGCCGTTCCGGCAGCATCTTGGCCGGTGGGTGTCGAATCGCTTGGAACCGCGGACTCGATCGCTTTAGTGTCTTTACTCTTTTCCATTCCTTATCCTTTCTCGGACCGCCTGATAAAGCGAAATCCGCTGGTATGCTATCTTAACGAAGGTTCTCACGCCTACCCGCCGCGCAAGCTCGATCTCACGCCCCGCGGCGCGTAGCCGATGATTAGCGATGGTTCCGACCGCCATACGCAGCGTACCTATTTTTCGATTCAGACCAGTAAGCTCCACGCCTTTTTTCGTTAGATGCATGGAAACTCCCGGTTCAAGGCCATCGCTCATACCCGCCCCGAACGATTGAAAAACGGACCGGACCAATACCAAGGAACCGTCGCCCGATACTTGGAATTCATCAAGCACGGCGCCCTTGTTCGCCGAGTGAATATAAGCCAAACCGACAATGTCGCCTTTTTGTACAGGCAGCGACGCGGCCAAGCGTCCCGACCGAGCGACCCGCACCGTTATCGAGGGAACGAACGGTATCACCATAAAAAAAACACCGGCCGCGAATAGTATTGCGGCCGGAATGACGAAACGATTCATCGAGAGTAGGCCGAAAGGAACGTTATTTTACGCCCTTTTCTTTGTAGTATTTGAGGGCGCCCGGATGAAATTCGATCGATACGCCTTGGACCGCGTTGGCGAGATTCAGCTCCTTGCCCTTGGCGTGAGCCGAAGCGAGATCAGCCTGCTTTTCAAAAAGAGCTTTGGTTAGATCGTACACGACTTTTTCGGACAAGCCTTTTCGCACGATGAGCGTAGCCTTTACCGCGACTGTGGAAGCGGGTGCGGTCATACCGTTATACGTGGAAGCGGGGATGGATTCCTTGGTGTAGAATTTGTATTTATCCATCAATTTCTTACCCGTCGCTTCATCGACCGAAAGAATCTTGACCGGCGCGAGAGCGGAGAGTTCCTGAATGGCGGCATTCGGAACACCGGCGGTGACGAAGAAACCGTCAAGCTGCTTGTCTTTGACGCCCGCGGCTGATTCTTTAAAGGAAAGATGGGCGGCCTTGAGGTCAGAGAAGGACAGGCCGTTCGCTTCAAGGATCTGTTTTGCGTTCGCCTCAACGCCGCTGCCCGCGTCGCCGACGGAAATGCGCTTGCCCTTCATGTCCGCGATGGAGTTGATGCCGGACGCGGGATCGACGACGATCTGAATGATTTCAGGATACAAGGTCGCCAAAGTACGGAAACCTTCAACCTTTTCGTTATTGAACAGTTCCACACCGTTGAAAGCGTAATCCATGACATCGTTCTGCACGATGGCGAGGTCAGCCTCGCTCTTTCCGACGAGACGGATGTTTTCCTTAGAAGCGCCGGTCGCCTGCGCGGTGACGTTCATCTTCGCGATATTCTTGTTCCAGATCTGAGCCATGGCGCCGCCGAAGGGATAGTAAGTTCCCGAGGTTCCGCCGGTGGCGAGGATCAGGTTGGCGCCTTGAGCGTCACTTTGCCCGCCGGCGAAGGAAAGCACGGGGATACAGGCGAGCGCCGCGACGAGGGCAACTATTTTTAGGGACCGAAGTGATACGGACATGAAGGCCTCCTTACTGAATTGTACGCGCATAGCACGCATTTTAAGAGAATACCATGAACAAACGGACACATTCAATATTTATGCAAAAAAGTGATTGATCTTGGATAGATATTCAACGCGATTTTTTCACGACGGACTATACTTGAAAGTACCGTAAAAAGGAGGCGTTCGATGCGCATATCCGGCATAGCGGCGATACTGATCCCGGCGATCATGGTGCTCTCGTCTTGCCCGTTCACCTCGCAGGCGCCGCTTTCAGAAGTTTCCGAGGCAAGGATCGATGCGGTACTGACCGGATTCTGGCAAATAAGCGATACGGATTCGGGCGAATCGACTCCAATCGTGATCGTACCCTTCGATGAACACACATTCGCGATACTTGCGAACGGGGATAAAAAAGGTGAAATTGACGCCTACCGCGCCTTCGTAACCGAGATCGGCGCCGAACGCTTCCTGAACGTTAGAGAATTGACCAGCGACAACGATGAGGAACCCTGGTACTTCCTGAATTATCGAAGCGTGAACGGACGAATAGAGTTGCGGCTCGTCGACGATAAGCTGTTCGAAAAACGGGAATTTACCGTTTCTTCGCAGCTGAGAGAATTCTTTTCAGCGCATCTTTCCGATCCGCTGTTGTACGGAGAAAATGGAGGGAAGGTGCCCGATATGGTGCTTGAAAGCACTGGAAAACGCTGAGCCGCATTTAGGACTGGACTTGTATGACCATGGCTACTTCCCACTAACAAAAGATGCTACCTCCACACCCTCATAATCGCCCCGAAAATCAGAAAATTGACCAGATGATTCCCGATCTCGATCGCATACACCTTAGCCCCGTGGCCGGTGAACAGCTTGTTCACCAAGTAGGTGGCTGCAACCACGCCGCCCCAGAGAGCGAAAGCGGTGAGTATATTGGGGACAAGATACTAAACCCCTTCACAAACGCGCTAGAATTTCGCATATTTATGACTGAGTTAGTAAGGAGTTCAGCATGCCCATTAAAATTCCGGCGACCCTTCCCGCCTACGACGCTCTCCGCGCGGAGAACGTGTTCGCGATGACTGAAGATCGCGCGACCCACCAGGACATACGCCCGCTCCGCATCGCCATCGTAAACCTCATGCCGACGACGACGGACACGGAACTCCAGCTATTGAGGCTTCTGGGAAATACTCCGCTGCAGGTCGACGTTACCTTCGTCAGAATGGGTAGTCACGAGTCCAAGAACGCGCCGCCGGGGCACCTTGAACGTTTCTACGTTACGCTCGAAGACGTCATGCACGAACGTTTGGACGGACTCATCGTCACCGGCGCGCCGGTGGAGACTCTGCCTTTTGAGGATGTCGATTATTGGCCGGAACTTGTTGCCTTGCTCGATTATGCGCAAAGGAACGTGTATTCGACCCTGCATATCTGCTGGGGAGCCCAGGCGGGGCTGTACCGCCGCTTCGGCATAGGCAAGCGTCAGCTGGATTCAAAGCTTTTCGGAGTTTTTCCGCACGCCGTCAACGAGAAAAAAGAAGCCCTGTTCCGTGGGTTCGACGACGTATTCTACGCGCCGCAGTCACGCCACACCGAGACGGATATTGAG
>JBAYHM010000287.1:0-5968 GCA_041666155.1 Treponemataceae bacterium | reverse complement strand
ACGCCGCTCAAAGGCTGCAATGACCTCCTCGTTTTGACGCGACCCGATGTTATCGCGGGGATTCACCAGGCCTACCTTCGCGCCGGCGCGGATATTATCGAGACGGATTCTTTCAACGCGAACGCGGTATCGCTTGCCGATTACGGCTTGGAATCTTATGCGTACGAAATCAGCGCGGCGGCCGCCCGCGTCGCGCGCGATTCGGTGGATCTTTATTCGACGGAGGAAAAGCCGCGGTTCGTAGCCGGCGTCGTGGGGCCGACAAGCAAGACGGCGAGTATATCGCCGGATGTCGACGATCAGGGAGCACGTGGAGTAAGCTGGGACCGATTAGTCACGTGCTACAAAGAAAATGCGTGCGGGCTCCTCGACGGCGGCGCGGATATCCTGATGGTAGAAACCATCTTCGATACGCTGAACGCCAAGGCCGCGTTGTTTGCGATTATGGAAGTTCTTGACGAGCGAAAAACCGCCGGACTTTCCTACGACATACCCCTGATGATTTCCGGCACAATCGTTGACGCGGCGGGTCGGACTCTTTCGGGACAGACTGTGGACGCGTTCCACGCCTCAGTCACACACGCGGATCCTTGGAGCGTCGGTCTCAACTGTTCGCTCGGTGCCGAACGCCTGAGGCCGCACGTGGAGACGCTTTCGGAAATAGCCCCGTCCTGGACGAGCGCCCATCCGAACGCGGGGCTTCCGAATCGTTTCGGCCAGTACGACGAATCACCGGAAACGATGGCCGCGTTTGTGAAGACCTTCCTGGAATCACGTTTAGTGAACGTGATCGGCGGGTGCTGCGGCACCACGCCAGCCCACATCGCGGCGATAGCGGCGGTCGCGGCAAAGTATTCCCCCCGCGCGAAACCCACGCTTACAAAACGGCTGATTCTTTCAGGCTTGGAGCCATTGGCTATCGACGGAGTAACAGGCTTTGTGGACGTGGGAGAGCGGACGAACGTTTCCGGCAGCAAAAAATTCCTGCGTCTAATCAAAGTAGGTAAATTCGAAGAGGCCCTATCCGTCGCGCGTGAAATGGTTGAATCCGGCGCCGAGATCATCGATGTCTGCATGGATGACGCGATGCTGGACGCCAAAGTATCGATGGTTCGCTTCCTGAATCTGGCGCTCTCCGACCCGGAGATTGCCCGTGTACCGGTGATGGCAGATAGTTCACGCTGGGAAGCCATTGAAGCGGCGCTAAAATGCCTGCAAGGGAAGGGCGTGGTCAACTCGATCAGCCTGAAGGAAGGCGAGACGGAATTCCTTCGCCGAGCGGGCCTTGCCCGTCGGTACGGCGCCGCGGTTGTGGTTATGCTCTTTGACGAAAAAGGCCAGGCAGATACGTACGAACGCAGAGTCGAAGTCGCCGGCCGTTCGTATCGCTTACTGACCGAAACCGGCTTTCCCGGAGAAGATATCGTATTTGATCCGAACGTGCTCGAGGTGGCGACGGGAATGAGCGAACATGACCTTTACGCGCTTGATTTCATTCGCGCCTGCGGCTGGATAAAAGCAAATTGCTCCGGCGCTTCGATCTCCGGCGGCATTTCCAACTTATCATTCAGCTTTCGCGGCAACGACGTTGTGCGCGACGCGATGCACGCGGTTTTCCTCAAACACGCGACGGCAGCAGGCCTTTCCATGGGCATCGTCAACCCGGCGAGTTTCGTGAACTATGATGACCTGGACCCCCAACTCCGCGAACTTGCCGAGGACGTGGTGCTCGCGCGGCAGCCGGACGCGTCGGAGCGGCTATTGGCAAAAGCCGTGGAATTGAAGGATACGGTCGAAAGCGGCGGCGCGGGGCTTGCCGGTGGAGCGGAGGCAAAGAATGCCTGGCGGGAACTCCCGGTCGGGGAGCGTATCATCCACGCTCTGGTGAAGGGAATAGACGAATATATTGAAGCGGATGTTCTGGAGATCAGGCCGCTTTTTGCGCGTGGCTTGGAAGTGATCGAAGGTCCGCTCATGAAGGGCATGAATGAAGTCGGGGACCGTTTTGGTTCCGGCCGCATGTTCCTTCCGCAAGTGATCCGCAGCGCGCGCGTCATGAAGCGCGCGGTCGCCGCTCTTGAGCCGTTCATTCAGGCCGAGAAGGCCGCGGATGCGGCAGCCGTGGAGTCTTCAGGCATTGTCGCGGCGGCAGCGAAATTGAGCGGCAAGAAAATCGTGCTTGCCACCGTAAAAGGCGATGTTCACGATATTGGTAAAAACATCGTCGGCGTGGTGCTCGGGTGTAACGGCTACGACGTGCTGGATCTGGGTGTGATGGTTCCAGCCGACCAGATACTTGAAGCCGCGGCGCGGGAGAAAGCGGACATACTCGGCCTTTCGGGACTTATCACGCCGTCTTTGGATGAAATGGCGAATGTCGCGCGGGAAATGGAACGGCGCGGCTTCAAGATCCCCCTACTTATCGGTGGAGCAACCACGAGCGAGGTGCATACGGCCCTCCGCATCGCCCCCTGTTACTCGGGGCCGTCCGTCTATGTGAAGGACGCGAGCCGGGCCGCCGCTACCGTGCGCGCGCTTCTTTCCGCCGCCGACCGACCGCGCTTTCTGGAAAAATTGGAAGCCGGGTACCGAGAGGCCGCGGAACGTCATGAAAAAATGGAAAAGCAGACGGAAGCGGTTGGTTTGGAAGCCGCGCGCGCCAATCGGGTTTCAATCGATTGGGCGGCGACGGAACTGCCGAAGCCGATAGTAAGAGGTGTCTTCGATCTAGGCGATTACGATCTTGCGCGACTGGTCCCGTACATCGATTGGTCATATTTTTTCTATACGTGGGATCTCGGGCACGGCTTTGAGCGCATTCTGAACGATAGCGAAAAAGGTGAGGCGGCCCGCAAACTCTACGATGACGCGCGCGTCATGCTGGACCGCATCGTCAAGGAAAAACTGCTCCAGCCCCGAGGAGTGATTGGATTTTTCCCGGCGTCCGGCGTCGGGGACGATATCGTTCTGTATGATGCCGTGGATTCAACGGAGCCGCGAACGGCGAACAACATAACCTCTGGACGAGGAGCGCGTCGTGAAATAGCTTGCTTTAAATTTCCGCGTAATCAGGAAAAAAAGCGGGCGGGCGGGCCGAATCCCTGTTTGGCGGATTTTATCGCTCCGATTGAAAGCGGCAAAGAAGACTGGCTTGGTTTGTTCGCGCTGACGGCGGGGCACGGGCTGGAAGCGATCGTGGAAGAAAGGCAAAAAGCCGGCGACGATTACGGCGCTATCCTAGCCAAGTCTCTGGCCGACCGTTTGGCCGAAGCCTTTGCCGAGGAAACCCACGCGCGTGTGCGTAAAGAGTTTTGGGCCTACGCGGGCGATGAACATTTATCGGTGAGTGAAATTATCGAAGGGAAATATCGCGGCATACGACCGGCTTTCGGATATCCGGCCTGCCCGGACCATACGGATAAAGAAATTGCTTATTCACTTCTCGGCGCTGAAAAGCGTTGCGGGATGGGCCTCACTGAATCGTTGATGATGACGCCGGCGGCGTCCGTGTGCGGGATGTTCTTCGCCCATCCGTCGTCATTCTACTTTGGCGCCGGGCGTTTGGCCGACGACCAGATAGAGGATTGGGCAAAAAGAAAAAGTATCAACAAAGAAACCGCGCGTAAGCGATCCGGCAGAATCTGAACCGGTATTCCGGCCGGTTCAGATCCACGATGGTCTACGGCAAGACTATGAATGTTTTTCCGACCTTGTTGTGCATTCCGGTAAAGCTGTCGGAATTCGATGCACCTACGATTATTGTATGCTTCCCGGGAGTAAGCTTGGCATCCTTAGAATCGCCGGAATCAACCGGTACGACAAAAGTTATCGTAGTCCTACCGCCTTTTTCCTCTCCGCTGAAGGAAATGAGCGTGTTTTTCCCGCCGATTTTTTCATCGGGAGCGTGCGATCCGCTTCCCGTTCCAAAATCATCGCTTGCGTACGCTACGCCGTTCTTCACATAGCCGATAAGGAAATCGGCGTCCTTCATCTTTTTTGTAGGATTGAAGCCAACGGCAACCCAGCCCTTGGCTTCAGCGCTTACGGTGATTTCCGCGTTCGGTCCCTGGATGAGTACCGATACGGTGATGCCGCTTTTTTCGATAACTACGGGAGCGTTCTGCGCAATTGCCGAAAGGGCGACAAAAGCGATTAATGTAAAAACGATAATGAAACGCGCAAAACGGTTCATGCTGATCTCCTTGGGAGAAAAAGATAATTAATCTATTCAGAATAGTCGAGAAAAAGTGATTGAGGGTTGTGGGCATCCGTTTGCGACGGTTTACCCACGGGATTTGTTTGGTTATTATGGGTAACCCATGTCGCGTCCACCCCGCATAGTCGTTGCCTTTGATCCCGGAGCCGCCGCTTTCGCCGTTATCACGGCAGCTCGTAATACCGCCATCACACGGCCTTTCGGCACCGATACTCTTGCCCGATTGATAACATTCATTGTGCTCAACTTCAACGGTTCACCGCACTCCAAGTTGCGAAACTCTCAACGTTCAAAACCTTGGCGCGTTGTCTTTGGTTTTCTCCGCATAATCGTTCTCACCCATATCGCCTTCTTGGTAGCGACTTCTTTTTGCTTGTTCGTTTTCAAGTCGACGAATCCCGCCACGACAACGCTGATGGTCTACCGCGCTCAGGTGAACAAGTGGAAAATCGCGAAGCCGAGATTTGTACCGTTGGCGAAAATCCCAAAGGCGACGCGGAATATGACCGTCCGTGTGGAAGACGGCAATTTTTTCAATCATTTCGGTATTGACCCGGCCGCGATCAAGCATGCTTACAAACTGAACAAAGGTTTCCACGCGCCTCTCTACGGCGGAAGTACGATCACCATGCAGACGGCGCGGACGATTTTTCTCATTCCGGAAAAAAGCTACTTACGGAAATACCTTGAGGCGATAATCGCGCTTGAGATGGAAGTGATACTCGGAAAAAACCGAATCCTGGAGCTGTATTTTAATTATGCCGAGTGGGGACGGGGAATTTTCGGTATTGAGGCAGCTTCCCGGTTTCACTATCAAGAGGGTGTCAACGCTCTTTCAAGCGATCAAGCGATTCGATTGGTTACCCTGCTTTCGTCTCCGATCAGGTTTTCCCCGTATTCTTTCGGGCGCAACGGTATTCTGTGGAGCCGGTACGCGTACCTCAACAAACGCTGGGGCGAACAAGCGGCTGAACCCATGGAGGAGCCGGTGGCTTTGCAGTCGGCCTCGCCGGTTGCGGAGTCAGCGCTAGCGCCGGTTGCGGAGCCTATTGAGGGAGTTCCGTTGTCTACCGGCGGAGAGGCGGAGATCGAAACGACGGCTGAAGCCGAGTCCGGTCCAACGGAACCAGAGAGCGATGGTGGCGTCGTTACGCCCGTCGTTGGGCCGACTTCGTCTGGAATCGCGCCGTAGCCGTGCCTCCCAGCGCTTGAATTATCGTCAGCGGACCGGAGGGCAGTGCCTGGGATTCTCCGGCCGTCAGCAGAATGTCCGGTCCATTCGGCCAACTGAGCCATACGGTTCCTGAAGCGCAGGAAAGCGTCCCACCATGATACGCGATGATCGACCTTGGGGTCAGCCTTGTTTCAGTTTCGTTTTTGGTCATGATTGACCTCCGATGATGACGGTACCCGTTTCCGCGCATCCGCCCCAGTATCAGCGGGATCGATTCTTTTCGGTTCAGCGTCACCGTTATCGCAACTGTGTCCTTTCAATTCTTGAAAAGTGTGTCTTTCGGATCAGTTGTCTCAGGTGTATAGTTACCAAATGAGCGAGCGCACGTTATACGCCGGGGTGGCGGACTGGATCGTCGAATGCCTTTCACGCGGGACTTTCCGTATCGGGGATCGAGTGCCGTCGATTCGGTCACTGAGCGCCAATCTGGGCGTGTCGATGAATACGGTGAGAGAAGCGTATTCATTGCTCGAGCGGCGGCGATACCTGGAATGCAGACCGCAGTCCGGGTACTTCGT
>JBAYHM010000286.1:0-5968 GCA_041666155.1 Treponemataceae bacterium | reverse complement strand
CCCGGCGTGATAACCTCGACTACTCGTCGCTCCGCAATGCCTTTGCCGGGACCGGGAAGGGAAAGCTGTTCGCATATCGCTATTTTTTTCCCGATTTTGAGAAGGCGCGCTATATAGGTCCGAGCCGCATGGTAGGGGACCCCGCACATGGGCTGCCCGTTCCTACTGGTCAGGGTCAAATTGAGGAGGGAAGACACTTCGAGGGCATCTTCGGAGAACATCTCATAAAAATCGCCCAACCGAAAGAAAAGGATATCGTCCCGGTGATCCTTTTTGATCCTTCGGTACTGTTCCATCATAGGGCTTAGTTCGGACATAGGAGTTGCATTATAAAAGAGGATGATTTAAAGTACAACCGTAAACTATCAGCTTGAAGGAGCCGATCCGTGCCTGAAGCCTTGCTCTACAAGGAAAAAGACAACACCCTTTATCTCCGCGCGGAAGGGCATGTTACCGCCGCGCTTTGCGCCGATTTACGGTTCATCGTTTTTTCTCGATTCGACGCCGCGCCGACGGTTTCCGCGATGTATGTAGATCTCTCCGCTTGTACCTACATGGATTCCACGTTCATGGGCTTGCTTGTCGGCTTCAACAAACGTCTTGCTAGAACGGGCGCCGGTAAATTGAAAATCGTCCGACCGACGACCCCGGCCAGGGAATTACTTTCCGGACTCGGCTTGTTGTCGCTCATCGAAATAGTTGAGGAAAAGGTAGCTTTTCCCGCTGATATGGATAACGTGTTAAAGACGCAAGCAACGGGCGCCGACCTCCTCCTGAAAGCCCATGAAAACCTCATGGAACTTTCAGATGAAAATGTCAAGCGCTTTTCAACCCTCCATGCCGTGCTGAAAAAACAGACGGAAAACAAAGACTAAACCGGTTACCGGCCCGCCTTTGTATTAAGGTTTTGAATAACGGAATCGGTGATATCCACCGTGGGGCTGTACCAAATAATCCCCGAACTATCCTTCAAATTCAGCACTATGCTATATCCGTCGCTTTCGGCGACACTTCTAATCTGGTCATATACCTGCTGATAAAAAGTTGAGGATTGGGAAAGCTTTTTCTTCTGATCTTCCAATTCAGCGGTTTTCACGCGGTAGTACTCACGAAGAAAATCGGTTTTCTTCGTTATCTCCTGATCCAGGCGCAGGACGCCGGCCGAATCCTTTGCGCTTTCGGCATCCACTTTGGTGCGCTGTAACCCTTGCAATTCAGCAGTCATGCGATCAACGTCCGCCTGTACCCGCGCACTTCGTTCCTCAAAATCACGAACCGCTTTGGAATCACGATAGAACGTGGTAAACACGCGTTGCAAATCAATCACCGCGAAACGGGTCAGCTGTTGCGCGGCAGCGGGAATCAAACAGGATGCGGCAAACACGCCAATTATTAAAAACCGTTTCATCCGCGATACTCCTTTTTGACTAGTTCGTGGTGACTACGAAAGAAAGAACGAAATCGAGACCTTCCCCAGCCGTGCTGGAATCGTTCCAAAGACTGCCGGTCATCCATTTCAGGTTCCCGTCAACAAACTTAAAGCGTTTAGCCAAACTGAAACGGAACGGAAATTGAGGAATGGCGAAACGGAAACCGGCGCCGATGGAAAAGCGGAAATCGGACAGGGAAAGCTCCGAGAAGAATTTCTGGGGAGATTCCTTAACGACGGCAGCGTCGAAGAACCAGTCAAGGGAAAGGACGCCGGGAGCCAAGGGTGAGCGGATTTCAAGCCAGTTCTCCCACATGGTCAGCCCGTAATTGGTGCTCTCGCTATACCAGCCGCGCGCTATGAACATTCCGTCCAGCGCGAGCTTATTGGAGTACAGGATGCTGGGTTCGCCGTAAAACTGCGGCAGAATCATGGAGAATCCGGAATGCGCGGCGAGCACCGCTTTTACCTGGAACGACTTAACCATGAAGTCAAAAAGGGTTAGGAACGCTTCCGCTTTCGTATCGGTACGCAGATAGTGCTCCCGTTCGAAGGGAAACCAACCGACTAACGACGCTCTCTGGCTTACAAACGTACCTTTAGAGGGATCGTAGGAGAGGTCGCGATTATCCAACGAAACGGAACCGGTAAGCGTTTGCGTATTCAGCCACTGATTGTTGCCGCTGCGGAGCGTCGGATCGAAGGGACGATACAAAGATTCATCGTATTGGTTGCGATACAAAGCCGATCGCAGAGCGCCACCCACGGAAAGCGTTCCAAGGGGAGTGCGGAATCGGTATCCCGAAGAAAATCCGACTGAGTAGCTCCATTTCTGGTAAGTCATCAGATACGCGTCGGAAATGGACTTATCCGAATCGTAATAGTCCTGATAGGAAGTATAGGGATAGGGAAAGGCGTAATCTTCATTCCCCGTGAAGAAGGTTCCCGAAGCGATTTGGGCAGCGTCCTTCTGATAGTGACCGATCGTGAAGTCGAAAGTGCCGGAAAGCGGGAAACCGAAAAGCCATCGCTCGGTGAACTGGAACGAAAGTTCCTGAGTCTCGGGTGATGCGGTAAGCGAAACGCTGAAAACTTGCCCGTTTCCGAGGAAATTCCGGTCGCTCCACTTGATCAACCCTGACATGGGGAAGTCGTTCGGATCGGTCGAGCCGGAGAAGGTGAGTCCAAACTGGATATCAGCCGTCGGCTGCTCCTCAACATTAAAAATGAGATCCATAAGATTATCGGTACTGCCTTGCGGTGTTTCCGGGTTGATTGCCGAGAAATATTGGAGATTGTACAGGTTGCGAAGTCCATCCATTACCTTGGACTTTGAGAAGATTTCACCCGGTTCAAGGGGAATTTCGCGAAGGATGACTGATTCTTTCGTTTTCTTGTTGCCGCGGATAATGATGTTCTCAACATAGGCACGACTCCGTTCTACGACGGAAACAACAAACGAAATTATTCCGGCGTTATCGTCACGGATTTCTTTCCGATTAATGGTATTGAAGATGTAACCATTCTCGTAATACAGGTCGGCGACTCGCTGAAAATCGGATTCCAGACGTTTCATATTGAGCGTTTGGTCTTTTTTTTGAGAAACCAAGTTCTGTAAGCGTTCGGTTGAGAATATTTTGTTACCTTCAAAAGTTATACCGCCGAAGCCGAATTGTCTACCTTCACGCACGCGAAAGGTAAGAGTAAGAAGATTCCTGCCTTCGGCATCCTTACGGGACTGCCGAGCAACGTCGAAAACGGCGGCATCGACATATCCTCGTTCCCTGTAATAGGTGACTATCGCATCTTTGTCGGCCACCAGTTTTGATTCCTGGTACGCGCCGGCATCGAAAAGCGATTTTGTTTTCAATGTAAGAAGGCCGCGTAAAGTTCGTTCGGAAACCGTCGCGTTTCCCTCAAACTGGAATGCCTCAAGGGCAATCTGCTCACCCTCGTTGATTGTGAATACGACGCTCATTGAGGTATCGTCCTGAATGCGCGTTTCCGCTTTCACGGAAACATCGGGGTACCCGCGCTCCAGGTATTTATCCGTAAGAGCTTTTTCGTCAACCTTGAGTTTCATGCTGTTGACGACATCGCCTGTTTTTATCGTCACAACATCAAGTAACTCGTTCTGCCGAAGTCCTTTATTTCCTTCAAATTTAATGTGGACAACAACGGGTTTCTCAGTCACCTTGAATTTGAGAATAACAGCGGAAGCATCCGCCGAAGCGGGAACGGCGGTCGGGGCGATCAGGTCGAAATACTCAAGCGCATACAACCTGCCCTGAAGATCCAAAAAAAGCGCATCATTGAAAATCCTGCCGACGAACGGTTGGATGATGCCGTCCAATTCTTCAGTTCGAACATTTCGCAAACCTTCGAAAGTAATGTTTTTGATCGGTTTACCGACATACCATTCTTCGGCGTTCTGAGCGAACGCGGTAAATGCATAAAGGAAAATCAAAACGGCGGTCAGTCGTAAGCGCATCGGTGCTCCTTGCGTCGTCAAATATCAGAAAGATTTTCTCCAAGTCAAAGTAAATGAATGATCATTTATGAACAACCGTTCCCGATTGTTCGCCCAGTCAGGGGCGAAATTCCACCTGAGCAGGAACAAGGGGGTTTTCCATTCCACGCCAATCTCAGGCGCGATCGTTAATCCGCCCAAAAGATCAGTCGATTTGCTCTCATCCTTTTGCAAAGACAGCATACCTTGCATGAAAATGTCCGACCCGAGGAACTTCCCCATATAAACAGTCGTATTGTCGAAATAGTTACCGAGCCCGGCCTTCCTGTCAACGGGGTCCGAATTAATCCCTGTGGCACCGAAAAAGGCATTCTGGATCAATTGAGTACGTATCGAGAACATATCAAAACCAAATACTTCCCTCACATTCCGTTCAAAAACCCGAACAACGTTAAATTGCGCCAAAACATCGGATGTCGCATTCAGTACGGCGCCCTTAGTCGCCGCCGTGTTTGCCGTAGAGTCCGCTCCCAGCGCGTTTTGTCCGAGCATACCCAAAATTTCCGACTGTGAAAGAGGAGGCGTCGATTCAAAACGAGGCATGAACGAACTGAGCCGTGCTTCGTCCACGACAAGAGATACCGTTACCGGTCCTTCCTCGTTCTGGTCCCGGATCTCTGCGCGGAGTGAAAGTCGAGGGTCTACTTGTATCTGATTCTCGTTAAACTTGATAGAACCGCTGCGAATATAGAAACTGCGCATGAAATAGAACACTTCACCGCCTCGCAAGTCGATGTCGCCGATGAGAGCATACCGGCCGGTCATACCGTCGAAGGTGATATGTAACGAATCTCCGATATCAGCATATCCGCGAAGAATCGGATATTCCGATGATGGCCAATCGAACTCGACTTTTTTCCCCGTCACAAGGTTAAGGTCAACCGTAATTCCCGCTGGAGTGAATGGTTTGGCGTACAAGGATTGGAGCATTTTCGCATCAATCGTCATCGTGGTGCTTTCCACGTCCAGTTTTCCGGAAACCAGCAAGGTCTCAACAGTGTTTACCAATGAGAGCTTTCCGGAAGCGAGCCCTTGTGCCGTAAAACCGGACACATCGGCCTTTGCGGGGAGAGGCGTTCTTTTAGCAATATCGACGTCAAGAGAGAATTCGAAAGGTACCCAACGATCGAAACGGAATCGGCCCTTGAGGTTGCCGGCGCCCTTGTTTGCGCTGACGGCTACCGGCCCAAAACCGAACTCTTTTCCCTCAAATTCCACAGAAGCTGAGACTGGCCCGATTTCTTCGGTCACCCAAGCGGGAACCGTCGCACGAAATCCGGTTGCCGTGGCTGTTCCAAAAAACTCAGGGTCGGCAAGCGGGCCTGATATAGTAAGCGCACCGGTCGCGATACCGCCGGAGAAAACTACATCGGGGATATTCAGAACAGACCATAACGAGGCGAAGTCGAGGTAGAGACTGCCTGCCCGAGCTTCTATCATGCCGTTTTTTATCGTACCGACCACGTTTCCGCGTATTGGCGACGGGGCTGACACGGCCGCGAAAAATGCTCCGCCCGCCTCAAAACGAAGCCGGAGCGAATTTTGCGGCCCACCATCCAGAGTGAGGGACGCACCGTCTTTGGTCAGGCTTAAACCAAAGGGTTCCAAGGCCACAGTACCGTAACGGCTACGACCGACGGAAATCGTCGCGGCACCCCGATCCAATGCAGAAAGGGCTTTCGTCCAATCGGCGATAGGGGCAAAAGAAATGTCGGCGCTGAGCGAAGTATCCGCTTCCCGCCCCGCGAACGAGCCCCGAAAACCGGCGGCGACTTTACCTGTAGAGGCGCGTCGATCGACACTAACGGTCGAGGCCGTAGCAAAGCCATCCTTGTTAGCGATACGGACGTTTTCCAAATCCAACACATCTGGGGAAACACGACCGGAGCCACTGAAACGGTATTCGTCCTTGTTGAATTCAGCACGAAAATCAGCGACCTTGAAATCGGCCTCGTAATCGGACCGGTTTTTCCAACGAGCGCGTATTTCGCCGGTCGCCCGGAGCTTGG
>JBAYHM010000285.1:0-5972 GCA_041666155.1 Treponemataceae bacterium | reverse complement strand
TCTAACGGCACCAATATCGGAGCGCCGCCGCCTTCCATCGGGACGATTCTCGCGTCTATGTTTTCTGCCAAATGTTCAAGCCGAACTCGATATCCTACAAGTGGTTTGGTTTCGTAGCGCCAGCCATTTAATCCATTTTCTTTTCTAAGAGCTTCGTTTCTATACACAAATGAAGAGAATAAGCCTTCAATTGGTTGTAATCGATTTTGCATTCTTTGGAAGTAAGGATGAATATAAGTTCCCCGTGCGTACGAGGCTCCTTTCGGGTATGAAAAATCAGCTCCGTACAATTCTATTTTTTCAGCACCAAGCTGATTCGCGAGTGCGACGGCAGCGTAGGTTACGTTTCCTCCAGAGGTGTCGACGCGTGGAAATGATCGCCATGACCTTGAAACATAGACGGTGAGCGGATGTCCACCCGAAAAAAAACGAGGGGACTGCGTTCGGGATGCAACGATTGGAGGGCTGGCAAGGTCCAGATAGAGAGGGACATCGTCCGGCAATCCTGCCATAAAGTGATAATAGCTTATATGTTGGCAATCAATTGAAATGACTGCGTTCGGCTTTAAATCGGCGTCCAGTAATGCCGGAAGTGATGTGTCCGTTGCTAACAAAAAGAAATCGTTTCGCTTTTTGCGCAAAAGTGACAATTGATGGTCGAGCGAAGGCCCTGCCGCGGTGATTGCGACGGAACGAATTGGTGGTGTGAGCCGGACTGGGCCGTCTGATGCCATTATATTACGGACAATATTTGCAAACCAACGCTTCCCAAAATATGCTTGTACGCTATAGTCATCGGAAATGGAGTCTATGATTTCTTTTATTACGTCTGAAACCTCGGAAAACGAAGGCCCATTCATTTCGACCCGTTGCCTGAGCGGAAGGACGGAAATGCCTCCCGATAGTGCCGGTCGGTAGAGATTAAGTATTGCTTCACGCAAATCTTCGGATGAGGGATCTATCAAAATTCGGCAGCGTGAATCGCCGAACAAAGAGACATATTCTTTTGATGCAAGCAGTTCTGCAATTCCGTTAATATCGAAGTCAATTATTAACAATCCCTGAATGTCTTCTCGCTTTAAAGCAGCTTCAGCTACAAATCCGCCTCCAAGTCCGAAAAGAATAAGAAATCCACCGCTGCGGACAGTCCCGACTAATCTTTGCGCTTCCTTTTCCGGATCGATCAAGGAATGTAAAGGACGCGCCGATCCGTCTCTATCCACTACTGCCGGCACTACGATGCCATTTCGAGTCATAAGGAATCTATAACGTTCAAAAGTTGTTTCCGCTGAACTCAATCGCTGACAAAGCCGCGGATTCACGGTAGCCAGCGCCAACAAATTCCGTTCAAAGTGTAAACGCTGATCCATGCTTCCTCGCTCCTAATGAAAACGATGTAAGGGCTATGTGTAATTTTTCGTCTAAATTAAGCACAAATTGAAGCGGAACCTCGCGTGTTCGGTATTTGGTTACAGCATGAGAAAATTCGGATGGGTAGAATAAATTGAATAATTCGCCGGTAGCCGAACCCTCTTTGAACAAGACGATTCTCTCGCGTTCGTTTTGAACAAAAAAGGCTATTTCGGTTTCAATCCGGGATCGAAGGGTCGTGAGAAGGTTTTGTTCACTTGATTGGGAATTAGCGCTCGGGCGTCGAACGTATTCCAATTGCACTAATTTGCGGCCGCTATCCGGTTCGATGCTCTGTGAGTGGCTGAAGGAGTCGAAAACATTTGACGCGCTTCCCAATATGACTATGCGAGAGGCAAGGGCACTTAGGTGGTCAGACATCCAATCAGCATAGATTCTCAAAGATTGGCCGTTACGGGCGACAAGATATCTTTCATATGCCGCGGAAAAGGAGGGAGATACACGGGTAGCTGTATCTTCTTGAAAACGGTCGAGAGCATTTGGCCTTGCATGTGTTCTCCCCAACCTTACTCCTAGGTCAAATCCTACTAGATAGACTTTTCCGGCGGTAAGACTCAATGCGAGGTCTATTGCCGTCGCCGCAACCGTTCCCCTTTGAGGGGAACGGAATGAGGCAAGATCGGCGACTTCGCCAACGATTTCTTGCCATTGGGAATAATCGCGGATAGTAAGAATAGGAGAAGCATAAGAAGAGGACGGCAGCGCGGCCGAAAAAGTTATTGCCAAGGGGATTTGTTCGCGAATTGCGTCTTGGAGGTGGAAGAGTGCCCAGCCGCCTCCGTCAGTCGCCACAATCAGATCCGGACGTATTCCCCCTGAGAGCAAAGCTTGCACTGAAGAAGAAACAGCGACAATAAATACTGAGTTCCTTTTTTTTGACGAGCGTAGCTTCTCAACATTCGCTTCCAGACTTGGACCCGAAGCTACTACCGCAATCGGGCAAGTTCCGACCTTTATGCGAAGTTCCGTTGAGATGCGGGAAGCATTAAAAAGAGCGTTTCGAAACCATTTTGTGCCGAATTGTGCAATTGTGCGTGCGTTGGCGCTTGCTCGTTTGAGGAATGAGGCCGCAATGGAAGCCAGTAAATATACATCTTTACCGTAAGCCCCGATAGCCGGTTTCCATTCAACTATTTTGACAAACTCAGCTTCGGCGTCCAAAATATTTTGCTCAAGAAACTTTTCAAAAGATAGAATCCCGTCAGGGAACCATTCATCCGCTGCTTGGTACTTAATCGAATGGCGGCCCTCAAATTTATAAAAAAGCGAGCAGTGAGCTACTAGAATTCGCGCGATCGGTTTTTTTTTATTTAGGGATGCACATAAGTAACCGAGTCCAGGCTCAAGAACAATCAATGTTTCTTTTCTTTCTTCAATATGTAGTGAATCCACATATCGATCAGCTTCAAGCCTTGGATTATAACGTGAATGGAGGTAAATACCATCAAGGGAAACGATAGGCTCGCCGCTTCTAGCGAACGAGATTACTTCCGACATAATTTAGGTTTGGGCGCGGATGATCGCGATGGCTTGCGCCTTATCGACTGCATATCCTTGAGAAATAAGCGGTAGGGTATCGGCAGATAGAGAAAAAACATTCCTAAGCGATTTCGATAGCTGATTTGCGTATAATTCCCTGTCTAATTTCGATTTAAGAAAAAATACCAAGAGGTCATTGTTAACGGGAAAGGAGACGCCTGAGTTTCCTAAACGAACCCTTGCAAGTTCTCCGAGCGTATCCCGTTCCGTGTCCGCTATAGACGCGTCAAAACGAAAAACGAGAATATGCGATTCTCCAATGGCCTGTATACCATTTTCTGATGCTGCTTCAGCGCTAATTCCCAAGTTGGTTTTTAAGGTATTTTTTTTGACTGTTATCATTTCTGGGGCGAGAATGAACTTATTCGGACATGTGTTTACAATTTTTCGAACTGATGAAAGCATTGCATGATCCGCATTTTGCGCAATGATGAGTAATTGACCGATTGTTGAACCGATTTCGTTTTGTATGGGAAACGCGAAAGTAAGGGTTTCTCCTGTCAAACTATCGATATGTAGTGCGGAAACAGGAAAAACATAATAACCATCCGTTGAAAGTTTTGTTTCAAGAGCTTCTAGCTTAACTATATTATTGCATTCCGTATCATTGATGCCGACAGCTTCTTGGATTCGAAATTCGCCTGCTTTATACGCGAGAATAATTTCTGCGATTATCGGAAAATAGGCCTTCAATACGGTTAATGCCGTATATGCGGTTCCGGGCGCGGAAGGAAGTCGTTTGAGCCGGTCTATGCATAATTGTACAATTTCGTCAGAAGCGCGTAAAGATTCGGCTTTTTCAAGAAAACCCCGACCCGATCCTTCGATGGTTCCAGTCGGGGTATTATCATTTTTTTGTGCTTTTTGGAGCAATCCCATGGTTCAAGCAATACCAAGTTCTTCAAAAAGCTTTTTATAAGTGTCGAAATACTCGGAACGGGCAAATTCTTCAATCTTGGATTCAGGCAAGGATTCTAGTAACTGATCCATGTAAGAAAGGACGGCACGAACTTCTTGACGAAGATTTTGCGGTAAGGCCTTTGCGCCTCCGTCTTCGATTGTTAGTTCAGCTTCATCCGTCGACAATACCGGAGCCATTTCCATCGCGGATTCTTCCGATTCCAGTTCTTCCGCGATTATCTCAGGTTCCTCTTGATTGGATGCGGGGGTGTTATCGTTTTCCGATTCAACGACGAAACCTTCTGGAAGTACTTCTTCAAAACTTTCTTCTTTCGTGTCGACCGGAAGAACTATTTCTTCGACGTGTAAAGGCTCTTCCAAATCCAGGTCGATATCGATAGATTCTATTGACGGTTCTTCCATATTTGGTTCATCGAGAGTGAAATCACCTAGATCGGGTTCTTCAATAACAGCTTCGGAAAAATCAATTGATTCAGAACTAAGAGGAGGGATCTCTATTTCTTCTTGCTCAAGATAAGATGTGTCCTCAGGCGCTGGTGTCATCGGAGTGACTCCGCTTTCTCTCAGCTCAGCCAATTCCAAAGGTTCTTCAAGCGCAATTTCATCATCAATTATATCGATGCTTTCAATCGCCGGTTCCTCTTCAGTAATGATGTCTGGTTTTTCCGATAGGAAATCCACGGCGATTTCTTCGGTAGACGCTTCATTTTCGATCTCTTCGCCCGCATCGGACCCTGCTTCTTCCGTGAAGTCGGCGGTATTGAGGATGTTGTCCAGTTCATCGCCGGTCAACGCGATCTTTTCATCATCTTCTTCGTCAAAGAATCCATGGGGCGATTCATGCCCTGCTTCTGTCGGAATGATTTCCGGTTTAGCCGCCGAACGAAGTACGCTCAGTTCACCTTTTAAGGATGAAAGCTCAATCTTGATGGATGAAAGTTCGTCAGCGATGCGCATAAGCAGTTCCGTCGAAAGATCCGGTTTTGTCGCCAACCGCTGCGGGGGTTCATCTTCAAGCGCTTTACCGAAAGCCCCGACATCATCGAAATTCTCTTCCGCTTCGGAAACGCCTTCAGAAGTTGATAAATCCACGGAAATTTCTTCATTGTTCATAGTTGGTATTAACTCTTCTTCCTCGTTGATGTCCAAATCGATATTTAATTCAGGCAAGCTGTCAAGCGTTTCTGCGGAAACTGGAGGCGGGGTAGGCGATGATTGGTCTGAAAGTTCACTCAGAAAATCATCAAATTCCGAAACAGTTTCCAATGCGACCGATTCTTTCAAGGGTTCCGTACTCGGCGTCATCGCTATGGAGGCGTTTGGTTCGTCTGCGGAAGTAAAATCCAAATCGATATCCTCAATTTCTTCGCCTTCTGCTTCCGCTGCTAATTCAACGGTGTCTTCTTGCGTCGATTCTGAAGAATCGAGGAAATCATCCATTGAAAGTTCCGTAAAAGAGTCTTCCGAGAGCGGCTCGATTTCATCATTTTGAACAAATTCAGTTTTCACTTCACCCTCGTCCATATTCTCATCCATAGAAAAAGTTGGAAGATCAGAAAAATCCGGTACAAGTTCTTCAGAAGGTTCAATATGAAGATCATCCGTCACCGATTGAGGCATATCTTCCGTCATTTCAAGATCAAGGTCCGGTAAGTCTTCTATATCGGGAAGAGCAGGCTCGCTATCAAGAGTTACTTCTGGTGAATCGGCTCGTAGTACTTGGGGTTCACTTTTCACCCAAACGCCGTACTCATCGAGCTCATCGGAAGAGCCGATCGTGCCACGGTCGCGATAAATCGAAGGATCCTTATCGATTGCCATCACGTACTCCCACTAGACAACGCAATATTATCCTGATTATCGGCGTTCAGGACCCTGTTCGTTACCGTTTCATTCATAAATGTATCGCACGCTTTTTCTTATTGTCAATAACGACGCGAACTTCGTTAGACACGCTTAAGAAATGTCATCCCAAATCCGTAAATCTAACTGATGGACGCTCGAAAAATCATCTTCGTAGTATGGCTCGTTATCGTCGTCGCCGGATTCTCATCGATTGTGTTCGGTAAAAGCGGTATTTT
>JBAYHM010000284.1:0-5976 GCA_041666155.1 Treponemataceae bacterium | reverse complement strand
GCCAGCGTCATGACGGTCGGATACGCGAAACCCTTCCAGGTGGAGGCGGAAATCAAGGTGAAGAAAACCCATTTCTCATCACCGAACCAATTGATGCTTTGAGATATGAGGCCGAGCGCCTTGAGGTCGTAGTTGACGAGCCCATAGTGGAAATCGAGCAGCCATTTCAGCATGAGGCCCACGACGACCATCGGCATGACCCAGGGCACCATCACCAGGCCGCGCCAGAGGCCGCGGCCGGCGAGCTTTGAGTTCAGGATCAACGCTGCGGGGATGGCCACGAGGAATTGCGTGATGATCGGGACAAGCACGAAAATGACGCTGTTGACCACGATGTTCCAAAAATGCTCGTCTTCATAAAAAAGCGTCTTGAAGTTGTCCAGGCCGACGAAGTTGGCGGTATTCCGCACCAAGTGGGTATCGGTAAAGCTCAACCGTATGGTTTCCAGCAGCGGATAGAGTTGGAAAAAAAGGAGATAGAGTACGGTCGGTAATATCAGAATGTACGCGAAAGCATGTTTTCGGTACTTTCGGGAAATTCCGGCGATGGCTTTCAACTATTCCCTTCCTTGTCAGCGCGGAATCGTTCTGTTCAAGCTTATCACGATCTCTCAAGAATCAGAATTGTCCGCAACAGCAGAAGATATCAGGCCGACCGCGGGAAGCCGCAAGCACGCGTTCCCGCGAATTACGCATCTTATTTTTTCTTTAAATCGGCCTGGATTTTACCCAGCGTGACCATCCATTGATCGTAGAACTGATCGGCGGTGATCTTGCCGGTCAGATAGGCGAACATCTTTTCCTGGTAGGAACGCTCGATGTCGGACTGCCCCAATACGACCGGCTGCGGAATGCCGTTGGCCATGATTTTTTCCCAGCGGCCCAGGATTTCCATCTGCGCGTCCAGGTGGGCGCCGAAATACTTGGCGACCGCGCTCTTGACCGCTTCCTTGTCGTAGGTCATGTTCGCGCTCGTATGGATCGATCCGGCGTATTCGGGGCCTACGGCGCTCAGGTGGACTTCCCGTATCATGTCCCAGGCGATGTCCTTGTGCTTGCTTCCGGTCGTGATTCCGTAGGCATAGTTGGAAACGTATGCGTTCGCCTTATCGGCGGAAGGGCCCTTCGGATAGGCGATGGGCTTGATGTATTCGATGCAGTCGCCGTTAAGTCCCGTCATGTACGACTGGTAGTACGTTCCGGTCGTTAGCATGCCCATCTTGTTGTCGATGACGTACTTGTGCGCATCAGCCCACTCAAGGGACGCCCAATTGGAGACGATCGTCGGCGCCAGCTTCTTGTAGAAGGCCAGGAGTTCCATTATCTTCGTCTTGTTGGCCGGATCGGTCAGCTTGTCCATGGTGATGCCGTTGCTCAGCGCGGCGATATAGAAATCGCGGTACATGAAGCGCGGGGTGACGCCGCAAAAACCGTACCCGTACGCGCCGTCCCTGGTCATTGCCTCGGAAACCTTGACCAAATCGTCCCAGGTCTTGATGTCTTCAAGTTTGAAACCGGTCTTCTTGAGAAGATTGGTATTCACCATAAGGCCGTAGCCTATCGCGCTGATGGGCACGCTGTAGGTAACCCCATCCACCTGCGAATACTTCATCACGCTCGGGATGAAATTCTCTTTCTTGAACTTGTCGTCCTTGGCGAAATAGGGGTCGAGCGGCTCGACGATCTTCATCGCGGCCAAGTCGCCGACGTCCAGAACGCCGATCACGTCCGGCCAATCGCCGGCGGTGGTCATGACGGTCAATTTCTGAAGCGCTTCTCCGCCGGGGATGACGATGAATTCAACGGTAATGTTGGGATTCTTCGCCTCATAATATTTCTTGAAGTTCGCCATGAAGGATTTTTCGCCTTCGGATGCACCGGCGTGCGTGAACCGCATGGTCACCTTTTCACCGGGTTTGAGAGAGGCGAATTTCGACGCCGGCGCGGCACCGCTCTTAGCCGCGTTTTTATCCGCTCCACCGCCCGCGTACGCGAACGTCGCCGCTAGAGCCGTCAGCAACAGCACCGCCTGGATTTTTGCCATAAGTCTCGACATGGAAACCTCCTTCCGTATCTTCTGATCGCATCATAAGACGCGACCTTGAAAACTGTCAACTAATATATTTCGTGATATATTACACTTTGTTTTCCATAATCGTCTGATACCGATCAAACGTCGCTTTCGCCTCATCCGCGGAATCGAGTTCGCAACGAAGCGATACGCCCGTCGGAAACCGTACAGAAATCGAACCAGTCTCCAGCTCCTTCTTTGTCGGGCGAACGCGGATAAACGGAATACGCTGCTCGCTTGCGCGACGGTATAAATCGTCAACGTCGTTGAGCTCGGATTGGCCGAAATCGAAACAGCGAATTGAAGGCAGCTCGAACATGCGGGGCGCGACGTACCCTACCCGGCCGCAGGAATGGACGCCGCCTCCGCCCGCCGCGGCAAGAACAAGTTCGTCCGCCGGCGCGACCAAGTCCCGATACAGCTCGGGGGAGATCATGACAGCCGAATCGTTTCGAATGAGTAGCCGACCCTTAATCAGCGTGCCGTGCTGGTGCGAAAATCCAGCCGGACCGTCGTTCACGAAGGGCTCGAACAGGCGCGCGCACGCCGTCTGCAATTCGGCCGCTCGCATGAACGCCCGGGCCGCAAGATCGGGATGATCGACCATCTCGATGAACAAATCGCCGCCCATCAACTGTTCCACCGTGTCCAACGGCCCCTGCAGGTCGGAAAGCGTGATCCGCAAGGCGACGGCAAGTTCGGGATACGGCGAAAGAAGGTCGCGATAGGCGGCGTAGGTGTCAAGGACGCGGGGAACCCAGCCGGAATGTTCAACGTCAGGGTCGGCCTCCGCGATCGACTCCAGGGACATCGCCGCGTCGGGACTCCTCGCGATCCACGGCGTCGCGTCCTCCGCTTGAACGGCCTTTCCGCCGAAGAGCGTCGCGACGATGACTGTCCCCCAGTTCGGCCTGACGGTCGCGGGGAGGTCGTCACCGACAAACCCGTGACCGGCGATGCTCGTTCCCCAAGCCGAAACCAGTTCGTTGTACAGCATCGCCGCCGGGTCACGGTAGATCGCTCCGTTCGGGAAGGGCTGAAAGTCAAAACCGGCGGGCAGGGGATACGCGAACGTGACGGGCAAGCGCGGGACGCTCTCGTAATTCAACGCGGCGCGGTGCAGTTCGTCGCTCCGCGCGTTGCGTCGGCCGAGTTCAGTCCGCGCCAGCACATCGAGAAGCCGCGATAGACGGTCCTTGATCGCATCCATATACGTTTCCTCAGCGCGCCTTCGTTGAACCCGGAAGTTCCAGGCAGCGCCGCGCGACCTTTTCGAGCTTTGTCTTATCCTCATCCGTCAACGGCAGGAATGGTCGACGGCAGTCCCCGCACGGAATCCCCTGGAGACCAACGAGGTATTTTTGGGCGTTGAGGAGCTTACCGGTCTCAACGAGCGCTTGGATGACCTCGTTCGCTTGGTCCTGAAACACGCGGGCCCCCGCCAGGTCCCCGGCAAGAAGCCGTTTCCGGATACCCAGAAATTTCTCGGGCATGAAGTTGAACGTACTCCCGATGGCGCCGTCCGCGCCCATGGAAAATCCGGCAAGGAATATCTCATCGAAGCCGTTGTAGACGATGAGCTCCGGGTCGTCCTTTTTCATCCGCTCAAGCTGGAACAGGTCGTTCGAGGTGAATTTCACCCCGACGATGCGCGGATGCTCGCGGAGGCGGCGGATGAGGTCCCCGGTCAGCGTGACGCCCGACAAGGCGGGGAAATTGTAGGGAATGACGGGGAGGTCGATCGCGTCGGCGATGTCGCGATAGTAACAAATGACCTCTTCTCCTGAAAACTTGTAATAAAACGGAGGGATGGACGATACCGCGTCCGCGCCGGATGCCGCCGCGTGTTTGCCGAGATCGATAGATAGATCCGTTCCGATGGCGCCGATATGGCAAATGACCGGGACCCGTCCCGCGACCTCGCCGACGACTATCTCAAGTATCCGCTTCCGTTCCTCAATCGTGAGCAGAAAGGCTTCGGCGGTGCTTCCGCAGGCGTAGAACCCATCCACGCCGCGGCCGATATTTACCGACACGAGCTTCCTTAAGTTTTCCTCGTCCACACGACCTGAACGCTCGAACGGCGTGAGAAGCGCCGGGAAAATGCCTTTAAGCGATTTCATTCGAAAGCCTCCAATGCATTCTTTAAGATATACCTCGTGATATATCAATACTACAAGTACTTTTTAGTCGCGCCGTTCGAGCCTCTACTCAGGTCTTGAAAAGATGTTGCTTGCCGCTACGCAGATGCTGCCTGACCGCGCGCTCGGCAAGGTCGGGATCATCTCCTGAAACAGCTTCTATCAACGAGCTATGGCTTTGTCTGTCCAAGCGGTCAACCGGTTGCAGAATGCGATTCATCCGGTAGAAAACCCCGAGCCGAATGAAGCGGGTGAATTCCCTGACAAGGGCCGGGCAGTCCGACAATTCCACAAGCCGACGGTGGAATTCAATCTCCTGCTTCCAATGTTCCGGAGACTCCGAAGCGGTCAGGTCCAACTCGTCGGCCAAGGCTTCCAGGGCCGCGCGTTTTTCTCGAACGCGTTTTCCGCAATACAGGCGCGTGGCCTGGCATTCGACGGCTTCCCGCAGCATGAGCTGGCCGAAGATGTCTTCCTGCCGAACGGGTTTCACCAGCGTGCCCTTGCGGGGGATGCTCTCTACGAAGCCTTCCATCTCCAATTGCAGAAGCGCTTCCAACACCGGTGCCACGCTGACGCCGAGCCGCTGCGCGATCTCGCGCCGATTTAGTATATTGCCGGGAACGAGTTCATTCTGGAGGAACTTTTCAAGCAGGTGCTCGTAAACGCCTTGAGAGAGCGACTGTTTTTGCGCGTTGTCGCTCTTTGGCTCCGTTTCGTCGGAAGACTGCATTGGGGACATGATAGCCCAGGATCTGTGATATATCAAGTGAATATTTTTAAAAAAGGATGCCGTGGGGAAACACTACGACGAAAACATACGTGACCACTTTGGTAAACGAGGTGAATGGAACTGAGACGACGGCCTGTCTTAATCGGCCTCGGCCAAGGTGACGCGATTGCGGCCGCCTTCTTTTGCGCGGAACAAGGCGCGATCGGCCGACGCGATCAATCGATCGGCGGTGTCACCGTGAATAGGGGCGGATGCGACTCCCAAGCTGGCCGCGAGTGAGACCTTGCGGGCCGCCCCTTCCGTAATCGAAAAAAACTCAAGGTCGATGGATTCTACGCTTCTGCGGATTCTGTCGGCAGTGGCGAGCGCTGAATCTATCTCGGTATCGGGAAGCAGAAACGCGAATTCGTCGCCTGCAAGGTGCGATGCGACGTCGCCGTCCCGCAGGGCGGGGCGCAGAGCATCGGCGACAGCTTTAATCGTTTTGTCGCCGCCGGCGGTGCCGTACAGAGCGTTTATGTCACGGAAACGGTCCAGGTCCATCATCACCAAAGAAAAAGTCCGCCCACCCGCCGTCATCGCGGTGAAACGCCCTTTGAGGGATTCTTCCAGAAACCGTCGGTTGAAAAGACCAGTCAGCGCATCCTCAACCGCGCGCCGACGCGCGGTTTCACCCCATCGAACCAAGTCGTTCAAGAAACGGGACGATTCGTCCAACCAGGTAGCCATGGTCTTACCGATAGCCGTCAGAATCTTCAGCCCTATCATGGGGTGCTCAAACACAAGCCGGTAAAAATCTATCCCATCCAGAACGAGAAGTTCGGAATCGACCTCCGCCCAGCAGGTGGCGGACCGCGGCTGACCCTCGACTATCGCCATCTCACCAAAAAACCGGCCCGGCTCGAAATCATAAATTTTTCGCCGGGTTCCGTCGGCTTGTTTGACGAACGACCCGATTTTGCCGAAACGAACGATGAACAATTCCTGACCCGGCTCCCCTTCCTTGAAAACGACGTCGTCCTTAGCGTATT
>JBAYHM010000283.1:0-5981 GCA_041666155.1 Treponemataceae bacterium | reverse complement strand
TTCTCAAATACGAGTAAAACTAACGCGCGGACACCGAGAGCGAGATCGCTCATGCTACGATGAATTGAAGAAACGCTTTTTTTTTCACCGGTTTTTATTGTAACCGCTTCCAGAGTTAGGATCCGTTCATCCCCAAGGGTCCCTATGCTGCCGGAAAGGAGAAATTGTGCCGTTCCCAAAGTTCCCGGATCAGATGGGCGACTCTGTCCGGGATCGTTTACTACTGCGGCAAACTCTTGTTCACTGAGCGCCTTTTCTCGATCGGATTGCGTAACTAACCTGAACTCTCCGAGTTCCGAAATGTAAGATTGGACAAGTTTTTCAATGGTTTGTTTCTCATTCGCGTTTAAATCAACGGATTCGAATGGGAGTATTGCAACGACGGGGCGACCATCTTGAGCAAACAATACTGGCGAAAACGACAGAAGTAGTATTAGCAGCCGTTTTTTCACACATTTAATATATACCCGAAAAATTGAAAGAACAAGGCGCGGTATCCATACCGCAAGGGTACGAAAAAGCGAACTGTTAAATAATCGTTCGCGCGCATCCCTACGCGCGGAATTTGCGCACGATGCCACAACTGGAGCGGGTATTTCTAAGATTTCAGGGCTTTGTTAAAATCGCGGGCGACTTCACGTTTGGTGTCGCGGTCGCGGATATCTGCACGCTTGTCGTATTGTTTTTTACCTTTGCATACGCCTAGATCTACTTTTACTCTTCCATTTTTCAGATAAAAGGACAGAGGAATCAATGTGAAGCCCTTTTCTTCTACTTTCCTTTGAAGTTTCTTTATTTCTTCCTTATGTAAAAGCAGTTTTTTCTTCCTATCAGGATCGTGGTTGAAAACGGAAGAAAACGGATTTTCGGAGATCTTGAAACCGCGCAACCAGACTTCGTCGTTCACTATTTCAGCCCACGCGTCTGGAAATGACATTTTTCCATCTTTTATCGATTTAACCTCGGTGCCGAAGAGTTCTATGCCGCATTCATAATTTTCCTCAACGAAATAATCGTATCGAGCTTTCCTATTCTGACCGAGAATTTTGATGCCTTCGCTCATCGCACAAATATAGGGATCGAAAACAGCCTTGTCAACGACGATCGTTCGTGCTAACGTTCCGGCCATAACCGGCAGGAATAGGAGGTCTTAGTATGTTCGACAAATGGAGAAAATATTCCTATGTCGCGCAAAAAGAACGAAGACTCCACTTGCTGAAAATAATTTTATGGGTTTTTGTTTCTTTTGTCGGTTTTTCAATGCTCGGAACCTTGTTTGTTTTAACGGTTGTCCAGGAAAACGGGACGATGGAACCGGGAATCCGTAAAGGGGATCGGTTAGTCGTATCACCTTTCCCTTTCGGAGCGCGAGTTCCCGCCTTTTCTTTCAGACTGCCTGGACCGGAAACACCTAAGCGTGGTGATTTGGTTATCGTTGAACGCGCGCCGTTGAATTCATCAGAATTTGTCCGTTTTTCCGATTCCCTTATTCGTTTTTTTTCAGGGCAGCGCGCATCTCTATCTGGACCAGGTGTTTCACGTCGTTTGCTTAAGCGCGTCATTGGAGTTCCGGGCGACTCTGTCGCCATGGTTGATCATGTCATGCGTGTTAAACCCAAAGGCGACCCTTACGGTCTTACAGAATTTGAACTAACAACTCACCCTTATGACATTACGGTACCACAGTTGCCTGACGGTTGGGATACGGCTCTTCCGTTCTCCGGCACACTTGGTACGGTTATTCTTGGTCCTGAAGAATATTTTGTAATTTCTGACGACCGTGCCGGATACAATGATTCTCGCGTTTGGGGTCCCGTTCCCATAGACGCGATAATCGGAAAAGTCCTCTTCAGGTATTGGCCGTTTTCTCGTTTCGGTCGACCGTAAAAACGAAAGCCGTGGAATCCTCTCTTTATCTACACATTCCGTTTTGTGCGGGAACGTGCGATTACTGTGATTTCTATTCGGTTCAGGCACAGGGGAACGACCCGCGTTTTGATCATTTTATCGAGGTGTTACTTCATGATGTTCAAAAAAGCATACATGATTTCAGAGTAGATTGCGTGCCTACCCTCTATATCGGCGGTGGCACTCCGTCCCGTCTGGGACCCAGACCGATGAAGCGTCTATTAAGCGGTCTTACCACAATCTTGCCGTCTATTCCGGGTGAAGTGACTGTGGAAGTCAATCCTGAATCGGCAACACCTGATTTTATAAGTGTTTGTGATGCATCAGGTGTTACTCGCTTGAGTTTGGGCATTCAAAGTCGCGACGAAAATGCGCGAAAAGCCGTTGGTCGTCTCGGTAAAGCGGATTCTATTAACCGCTGCATTTCCGATATTAAGCATTTGTTTGGCGGGAGTCTTTCTCTCGACCTTATATCAGGGCTTCCGTTCCAAACTGAGAAAAGTTTGCTTGACGATATTGAGTTTGTCTCTACTTCGGGCGCGAATCATGTTTCTCTGTACGCTCTCACCCTTGAAGCCGGTACTCCGCTGTATGCTCGGGCACGAGCCGATAAAAGCTTGCTGCCTGAAGAATATGAAGCCGACGAACGTTGGATTCGGGGACGTGACGCTTTAGAAGAAAAAGGCTTTACTCAATACGAAGTGTCCAATTTTTCCCGCCCCGGCGAGGAGAGTCGACATAACGGACGGTACTGGCGGATGGAAAGTTATATCGGTTGCGGGCCAGGTGCTGTTGGTACCATTGTCGACGAAAAGCGGTCTAAGGCCGTTCGTTATTCTTGGCCCTCTGATGTGGACTCGTGGCTAAATGAAGAGGCCTCAACACACGAAGCCAACCGTGAGGAAATCTCACGGAAAGATCTTATCGCTGAATGCTTAATAATGGGATTCAGAACGAGGCACGGTGTTGATCAGGCTTTTTTCCGGAAGCGTTTTGGCGCATCAGTCGAAAAATTCATCGGCGTAACGCTCGATCAATGGAGAAAAAAGGGAAACGCGGAAAACGATCGGCCGGCTTTGACACGTGAAGGCCTTTTGCTGCTAAACGGCTTTCTCGTGTCGTGCCTGGAAGAGCTTGATTCCACTTATCCCAAATATGAAGAAAGCCGCCTATAAAGCTGGTTAACGATTTCCTTCCGTTCCGGATTAACATCCTCACCAAGTTCGTCGATGAGGCTTTCCAGACTGGATAGGCTTTCGTTTAACGCCGTGTGGAAGCCTCTGGAGCATTTGAACCAGTAGCTGCCCGTTCCGTCGGTGAACATGCACAGGAATCCGAACTCATTCTTGCCCTGTTTCCAGAGCGCGGGTGCCAAAAGCAACGGCAAACTTTCCAGCAGATCGTTCAAGTCGTTTTTAGAATCGAAATTGCGTTTTCGCGGCCAAGTCCGCTCCAGCGCGTCGTCCAGCGCGAGGAACGGTGCGACGGTGAGGATTATTTCTAGTTTTTCACCCGCTAAAATCGTGAATTTATTCTTGAGCGTTACGATACCGCGCATTTCTTTGTACATGGCGGCTGTTTCCGGCCTGAGGTCCGCAAGGACGCGGGAAAGGCGTTCCCAGGGCAGTACTGCCGCTTTTTGCCCTTTCGTTTTTTGAATCTCGAAGATTTCGTCGCCGATCTTGATGCGGTTAGTGAAGTCGCGCGCCTGTTTCGGCTTCGATTCCCGTCTTTCGACATCGCCGATAAGACCCTCGTAGAGAGCGGGGCTGATACGCGCAAGGGCGCTCTTCGGCAGCGGAGATACGGACATTGCGTACATACGGGTTGTGCGTACGATTTCACCGGCGACGATGTACTGCGGGTCCTCACGGAACATGACCGAACCGGGATGGATCAGGATGCGGTCGGCGGTGAGGCTTCGGTACATGTCGCGCCCTTCGCGCACGCACACGAACTGTATGAGTCCGCGCGCGACCGAGCACAGATAATCCGAGGCCGGACCTCCCGACAGAATCGGAACCCCCATGTCGGACACGATCAGTTCGAGCTGATCCTTGACATTTGAAATTTCAGCCATCGCTTTTATGTCGAGATAACTTTTATCACAGAAACGAATGGGGTCTTTTGTCCCTTTGTATTCACGGAATATTTTCAAATACGAAAGGAAATCGCCGTTCGGATCCCGGAACGCGTGATGTGCGCGCCGGGCATCTGTTTCCTCTCCCGGAGGCAGAACGTAGGGACTCTGCGTTGAGAGAAAAGCCGCCGCTATGATGGTTTCCTCGGTGACGGACGGATAGTTGAGGATCGCTTCCACGATGATGCGTGACTGGCGGGGAGGGAGCGGGAATTCGCACATCATTTTGCCGACCTTGGAAAGCGTACGGTCAGGGTCAAGAGCGTCCAAGAGGTTCAGCGTCTCAATGGCCGCGATGAGGCCTTCTCGATTCGGCGGGGAGATGAAATCGAATTCCTCAAACGCAGTCACTCCGAGTTCCGCCATGCGGAGTACTACTTCAGACAGGTCCGTGCGATAGATTTCCTCGGTGGTGAAGAGCGGCCGATTTTCAAAATCCTTACGGGCGTAGAGTCGATAACAAGAACCTTCCCGCGTACGGCCGGCGCGGCCTTTCCGTTGGTTGCAGGAGGCTTTCGAGATTGGACCTTCGATGAGGCTAGAGGTGAAAGTCCGCGGATTATAATGGTTGAGTTTTGAAAGGCCAGAATCGATAACGGTCGCAATGCCGTCTATAGTGACGGACGTTTCGGCGATATTCGTGGAGATGACGACCTTTGTTTTGCCCTTGGGGGCAGGGTCAAAGACACGCTCCTGTTCCTCTTTCCCAAGTCTGCCGTACAAAGGTATGCACTGTATGGATTTTCCTGAGCTTCCCCCATAGAGGGTCTCCATGCAGTTTTTTATGACTTTTTCTCCGGAAAGGAAGACAAGTACATCACCGTCGCGTTTATCCCCGACTACGCGTCCGACTATCTGATCGATCTTGGCTATTTGCGCTTCAGCGGCGCCTTGGGAGCCCAAGGACGGATCGATGAGGGGCGGGTCGTAGATTACGGTGACCGGGTAGGTTTGCGCATCGATCTTGACCACCGGACATTCACTGAAATACTCGGAAAAAATTTGCGCGTTGATTGTAGCGGAGGATACGACAACCTTGAACTCCGGCCGTGACTCTAGGACCCGTTTGAGAAGGCCTAGGACGAAATCGATGTTGAGGCTACGTTCGTGCGCCTCGTCCACCATGATAACGCCGTATTTTGAAAGGTAGGGATCAAGTTTCATCTCTTGAAGGAGAATTCCGTCGGTCATGATTTTTATCGCGGTGGTTTGATCCGTTTTATCCTCAAAGCGCATTTTGTAACCGACGACGCCCGGAATAGTGCTTTTCATCTGGCGCGCGATGAATTCACTCACGGAAACGGCGGCTATCCGACGCGGTTGCGTAACTCCGATGATCCCGTTTTTTGAGAAGCCCGCCTCATGCAGGATGATGGGCATTTGGGTCGTTTTACCGGATCCGGTGGGGCTTTCGACTACGACGACCTGGTGTTCGGCGAGGGCTTTGAGGATTAAATCCTTGTGTTTGTATACGGGTAGATCATGGGCTTGCATGCTACTACTATAACCGCCAGGCGACATAGCCGCAATGCATCGCTTGAGGGTAACTCTTGAGGTGTACCTTTATATAGAAAAATGTTGACGAATTTGATTCGCTCCTGTATTATCCGGATAATGGACGATTAGATCGTCTTTATTTTTTTTCACGCCTTTCTTGCCGCCGACCGGTGGTATACATTTGTATGGTTCATTTTCCTTGACATATCAATACTTATGAATTAACTCTATTCGTAATCTAAGTGGTGAAACGAATGGAGGAAGAAAGAATGGCAAAGGCCAAATACGTCTACTTCTTCGGCGAAGGAAAAGCCGATGGTGACGCAAAAATGAAGGATCTTCTCGGTGGCAAGGGCGCGAATCTCGCGGAAATGACTAACTTGGGCATTCCCGTTCCTCCCGGATTCACGATCTCTACAGATGTATGCGCCGCCTA
>JBAYHM010000282.1:0-6008 GCA_041666155.1 Treponemataceae bacterium | reverse complement strand
TCAATTTACGCTGCTGGCGGACGCTCGCAAGGGGAGGCGCCCCTCATACTCCGACGCGGCGGAACCAGAAATTGCAAAACGGCTCTACGAATTGTTCGCCGACCGTCTTTCCCGTTCAGGTATCCCGACGGCAAAAGGCGTATTCCAGGCAACCATGCGCGTCGCGTACATCAACGAAGGTCCGGTTACTATCCTTTTAGATTCCAAAAAGCAATTTTGACACGTCCATCCAAATTTTTTTTATGAATATAACAGCCGAGAATCCCGTAGATACCGTTCCGCGTCAAAGGGAGCGAACATTTTCGATAAAGAGCCTTCCATAACTATGGTCGCAATGATTGCGGCGGAAAGTTCGGAGGACGGCACTACTTCAAGGTGAGGAATGGCATCCGGCATGCACGCGGGACAAGAAACGGAATCAGTCACCAACACCCGTTTCAAAAGTCCTTCCGAAACTAGGCGTCCCAAACGTTCCGAGGCGGGGCCCGAAAAAACCGCGTGGACAGCCGCAACATTGATTTCCGCTGGATTGTGGGAAGCCAAGGCACGGATAAGGCTTTCTACCGACCCGCCGGTATCGATCATATCGTCAACAATCCAGAGTTTTTTTCCCGCCAGGGGGACGGCCGACAAAATATTTATCGAATCAATGGTATTGGCGCGAGTATAGTCGCGCTGCTTATGGGCGATAACCAACGGAGTCCCAAACGCGTTCGCAAAACGGCGTGCGAGCTTCTCTCCGCCCGCATCCACTGAACAGAAAGCCCAATTCGGCCGGACCTCATTTTCAAGTGTTTCGATATCCCTGATATAAACGTCGCAAAGGCGTCTTTTCAATAAATGCAGACCTGGGATATCGTCGATTGCGCAAGAAACCGGATCAAGCATGGTTTTCGATTTATCGGAATGGAGCTGGTAGGTGATTATTTGGCTAACACCGAGCGACACGAGCGTCTTAAAATGAACCCAAAGACCAACGGAATTGCGCCTAGTAGTTCTGTCCGAACGAGAACTGGACACAAAGGGTTCAAAGACGATTACGCGTTCAGCCTGGGAACGTTTCAGAGCGTCTACGGCGTGATACAGCTCAATTTTAGCTTCTTCTACACTTATTCCAGCCTCGTTCCTTGCCGCGCTCGTGAAAAGAACTACGTCTTTGCCGCGCAGCGAAGCTTCCACCGCAACCTCTAATTCGCCGTCCGCAAACCGATCGGTACGCAGAGCGTTTACGAGATTAAGAGAAGAAGCACGTCCTAACAAGCTGGGATAACGACCGAGAATCTCGGCTACATGGGCGGCGTAATTCCGCATTGAACGGGTCGCGGTGATCGCGAACTCATTGGTCATACATAACTGTACTCCGATACGAGCCTCCACGTCGAGCTTTTTTCGGCATCTTTTCATTTCGCCGGCGATAAAGCGATCGCATTTGTTGCGATTTTCGACTATAATCGCAAGCGCGAAGCCGGTTCCGCCGGTATACGTAGGATGGAGGTTCAAGTGGCTAAAATGAACGATACGGAAAAAGCGAAGTCGGCGGATGCGGCAGTTATGGATGAGAAGAACAAGGCTCTTGAAGCCGCGCGACTCCAGATTGAAAAACAATTCGGCGCCGGCTCCTTGATGAAACTCGGCGCGCATAATATGTCCGCCGGAATAGAGACTATTCCTTCCGGCTCAATATTGCTTGACGAAGCGTTAGGCATCGGTGGATACCCGCGAGGCCGCATCATTGAGATCTATGGCCCCGAATCCTCGGGAAAGACAACGCTTGCGCTCCACGTAATAGCCGAAGCGCAGAAGAAGGGCGGTATTGCGGCCTTCATTGACGCGGAGCACGCCCTCGACCCCTTATACGCTAAAAACCTCGGCGTAAATATCGACGACCTTTGGGTTTCTCAGCCGGATACCGGAGAACAGGGACTCGAAATTGCCGAAAGCCTTGTGCGTTCAGGTGCGGTCGACGTCATCGTAGTCGACTCTGTTGCGGCTTTGACCCCGCAAGCGGAAATAGAAGGCGATATGGGCGACTCGCACATGGGATTACAGGCGAGATTAATGAGTCAGGCGCTACGTAAACTCACCGCCACCATCGGCAAGTCCAAGACTATCCTAATTTTCATCAACCAGATTCGTATGAAAATCGGTGTCATGTTCGGCAATCCCGAAACTACGACCGGGGGAAACGCGCTGAAATTCTATGCTTCCGTTCGAATAGAAGTTAGGAAAATGGAAACGATCGAAAAAGGCGAAGCAGATGCCATCGGCAATCGCGTACGTGTGAAAGTGGTTAAAAACAAAGTTGCGCCGCCTTTCAGAAAAGCTGAACTTGAAATCATGTTCGGCAAGGGTATCTCCGCGACTGGAAGCTTGGTTGATGCCGCGGTCAAATATGATCTCATTGATAAGAAAGGCGCCTGGTTCGCGTACGGCGAAGAAAAAATAGGGCAAGGCCGCGACAACGCGAAAGCTTTCCTGGAAAACAACCCGGAACTGGCTGCGGAAATCGAAAAAAAACTGCGGGCCATCATGTTCCCGGACCGCGATGGCGCAGGAAAACCGAATCATGTATCAATGGAGACCGCCCCCAAAGCCACCCCATCTGTCGTTGCCGAAAAATCGCCCCCAACCGGGCTGAAATCGGAAGGATTGTTCTAGTCCGTGCCTCGTGTTTCTTTAGGTCTTGGTTCGAACAAAGGCCTGGGCACCGTCGATGGCAGGACGATTATCGCGGAGTCGGCGCTTGCGTTACGCGAAAGGATAGCGAATATGCGGCTATCCTCGCTCTATATCAGCGATCCACTCTATGTTGTCGACCAGCCGCTATTCATCAACGCGGCGGCTGTAGGCGACTTTGAAGGAAGCGCTTACGACTTACTTGCTTTTATTAACGATATCGAGGCCCGTTTCGGCCGAGATCGCGCAATTGAGCGGCGACGAGGAGAACGAAGCCTCGATATCGATATACTTCTCTATGGCGATTCAGTCATCGCCGATGGTTCAAAGCTGACAATTCCACACGAAGGTCTATTGGAACGAAAATTCGCCCTCCTGCCGCTCTTGGAGCTTTCGCCCGATAGTATTGACCCGAGAGATGGTAAACCGCTTGCCGACGCGTACGCGGCACTCAAATCGCAGGGTATTTACTACGCCGATCTCCCCCCCTATAATAACGAACGGAGGTCCTGATGGACGAAGTCGCTGAGACGGAAAAAGAAGCGAACTCGGAGAACGCACGCAGTTTCCGCTTAAAAGAGTTCGAAGGTCCTCTTGACTTGCTTCTTTTCCTTATAAAAAAGAACGAAGTGAATATATATGACATCCCGGTAGCCCAAATCACCGAGCAATACCTACAGTATTTGACCTATGCGAATGAAATTAACCTTGACGAACTCACCGATTTTCACGCAATGGCCGCAACATTGCTGTACATCAAATCGCGTATGCTCCTGCCGATAGAAATCGAAATGGATGACGATATTGACGATCCCCGCCAAGAGCTCGTAGATAAGTTGATTGAATACCAGAAATTCAAGAAACTCTCTGAATTAATGGAAGCAAAGGAGCGCGAAAGCGAATGGGTCATTGAGCGAAAGAAAATCCAACGCGCTCTGCCGTTCGCTGATGAAGGTTTATGGGAAAAAGTTGATGTCTGGGATCTGTTAAAGACTTTCTCAGGACTAATGACATCGCTCACAAGTGAGCGCATAATCGACCTGTACGAAGAAGTTTCAATCAACGAAAAGATCACGCTCATGACGGAATTGCTTGAAACTCGTGGCGAATGCAGCTTCGCGGAGCTTGTCGTCCGCAACGGTTCAATGATGGATATAGTGTGCGCGTTCCTGGCTGTTCTGGAATCGGTAAAGCTACGTGTTATATCAATTTATCAAAATAGAATGTTCGGCGATATTCTGATTCGACCCTATAAGAAGGCGTCAAACGATGGAGTTGCGATTGGAGAAGGAAACGGCGCTGATTGAGACAATCCTGTACCTGGAGAATGACCCGGTGGATGACCAGGCCCTCGTACGGATTTCCGGACTATCCAAAGAAATCGTAGAGGCCGCCCTTGATGCCTTGAGGGAACGCTACGCCCAGGAAGATTCCGGGGTGGAGTTGTCTAATATCGGCGGGGGCTACCTGATCGGGCCAAAAAAAGAATACTGGGAGAGCCTCAAAGAACGGTACGGCAAAAAAAACGACGCAAAACTGTCCAAAGCGGCGATGGAAACACTTTCCATCATCGCGTATTCGCAGCCGATCACCCGCGGTGAAATTGAAGCGATCCGCGGTGTGTCCGCTGATAATATGATGAGACTTCTTCTGGAACGGGACCTCATTAAAGAAGTCGGTAAAAAAGACTCACCGGGGAAACCGATACAGTACGGTACGACCAAGGAATTTCTCAAATTTTTCCGACTGGAAAGTATAGCGGACCTCCCGAAACTTGATGAAAGCGAAAGTGAGCGCTTTGAACTCAATGGATAAACAGAACGAAAAAGGGGAGGGCGCCCTCAGGTTGCAAGCCTTTTTAGCCAGATGCGGTGTTGCTTCCCGACGAGCAAGCGAGAAAATCATCCTGGCGGGAAGAGTCCGAATAAACGGAAATACGATCACTGAGCTTGGCACCAAGACCTATCCCGGAGATGTGGTTGAACTGGACGGAAAATGTTTAAAGGCTGAAGAAAGAAAGCTTTACCTTGCGCTTCATAAGCCCGAAGGCTACATCTGCTCTTCTTCGGATCCCCAAGGCCGTCCGCTCGCGAAAGACTTATTACCGGCTTCCGTGTCCGAACGTGTCTATAATGTCGGCCGTTTGGATCTGCGATCATCCGGTCTTATCCTTTTCACTAATGACGGTACATTCGCCTCGGAAGTGGGGCATCCTTCTGCCGAAATCGAAAAAGAATATCTAGTCGATTCGACTGTGCCCGTGCCGGATACCTTGTTCGATGATTTCAGAAATGGAATCGCGATCGATGGTATTCTATACAAGTGTGCGGACATTGAACGGCTCGGCAATAGATCGCTTCGCATTGTTCTCATCGAGGGAAAAAACAAGGAAATTAGGCGAGTCTTTTCAGCCTTCCACCTACACGCGAACAAATTGCAACGGGTCAGGATAGGGTCGGTACTCATCGGTGATCTCAAAGAAGCAGAAAGCCGGCCTCTTACCAAAAGTGAAATCGAATCATTACTTTCGGCGGCAAAGGGAGGGCGCAATGGTCATTGCGATTGACGGTCCGGCAGGGTCGGGGAAAAGTACTTTAGCGCAAATGATCGCGACCCGGCTCGGATTCACCTATATCAATTCAGGAAGCCTTTACCGAGCGATTACCCTTGCGTGTATTCGTTCCAATGTCGATCCGACCAATCCTGAAACGGCTCTTAATACCGCTAAAAAGATCGAAATCGACTATCAAGCCGGCCGTCTCATTCTTGACGGCGAGGATGTAGAGGACCTTCTACATTCGGATGCCGTGGACGCCTCAGTGGCCCAACTTTCGGCAATAGTTCTCATTCGTCATATCGTCAATGATTACATCCGAAAGATAGCTCAGGACAAAAACGCGGTAGTTGAAGGCCGAGATATGACGACAGTCGTATTTCCGCACGCCGAAATCAAATTTTTTCTTGATGCGTCTGCCGACGCGCGAGCGGGTAGAAGACATGGACAAGGCGTTTCGAACCTAAGTCTTGAAGAAATCAAGCGTGGGATCGAAAAGCGCGACACAATCGATCGCAATAAAGCCGAAGGAAGTTTGATTGTCGCCCCCGATGCCGTCTATTTGGATACCTCGGACTTGACCATCGAACGAGTTTATGCGAAATTGGTTGAGAAAATTCAGACACAAGGATCAATCATGGGTCAGATGGAAGTGGGAATGGATGCGACGAAGAAGTCCGCGGACAGCATCCAAACACAATTACAGGAAGAATACCTCAAGTCTCTCGAGCAGCTCGAAGAGGGTCAGCTCGTAGACGGCATCGTCATCCAGGTCACT
>JBAYHM010000281.1:0-6015 GCA_041666155.1 Treponemataceae bacterium | reverse complement strand
TTGGAAAAAAGTTTGCAGGCGGGCCGGCGCGTCTCCGGATTTCTCGTCACCGACGTTCGTCCTCTGGACGAGCTTAAAGCTATCGCCGTGCGCGCGCGCCACGAGGCTTCCGGCGCGGAAGTGTTCCATATCCTCAACAACGACGAGGAAAACCTTTTCGCCTTCGCTTTCGCCACCCCGCCTGAGGATTCCACCGGCGTCGCCCACATCCTGGAACATTCGGTTCTCTGCGGTTCGAAAAATCATCCTCTCAAAGACGCCTTTCTCGTACTCGCGCAGGGAAGCCTGCAAACCTTCCTCAACGCGATGACCTACCCGGACAAAACCGTCTATCCGGCAAGTTCCACGAACGCCACCGACTATTTCAACCTCATGGCGGTCTACGGCGACGCGGTTTTCCGTCCGCTTCTGGCCGAATGGACCTTTCTTCAGGAAGGTCGTCGGTTCGAATTCAAGGAAGACGGCTCTCTGGACCTGACCGGCGTGGTCTATAACGAAATGAAGGGCGCTTACTCTTCACTGGATTCAATTGCCGGTCGATGGGCGTACCGTTCAATTTTTGCGGGAACTCCCTACGAATACGATTCGGGCGGTGACCCCGATGTGATCCCCGACCTGGACTGGAAGGGCCTCAAGGCGTTCCACGCGAAAGCGTACGCTCCCGCGAATTGCCGCGTTTTCCTGTGCGGAAACATCAGTACGGAGCGTCAACTTGAGTTTTTGAATGATCGATTCTTCTCCAAGCTTCCGGTGGGGGAAAAGCTGCCCGCGATCCCGAAGGTGGAGCGCTGGTCCGCTCCGAGGCGTGTCCGCGCGACGTATCCCGCGGTCGCGGGGGCAAAATCTACGGTGCTGCTCTCCTGGCTTTGCGCCGACGCGACCAACGGCGCCCAGACAATCGCGCTTGCGGCTATGGCGGAGATTCTTCTCGGCCACGATGGTTCGCCCCTTTCACGCGCCCTGGTCGAATCCCGTTTGGGAGAAGACATCGCGCCCGCTTCCGGCATAGAGGCAGACCTCCGGGAGACCGCGTTCGTAGTCGGACTCCGGGGCGTCGCATCCGCGGACGCCGATAAGGTCGAGTCATTGGTGCTTTCGGTTCTTGAGCGCTTGGTTGCCGAAGGCGTCGCTCCTGAGGATATAGAGGCGGCGATCAGGTCCCTTGAGTTCAGCAACCGGGAACTCCGCAGATCGGGCGGTCCGTACTCCCTGGCGTGGATGACGCGGAGTCTTCGCGGCTGGCTTCATGGGGCCGAGCCCTGGGAAACGCTTCTGTTCGCCCCGCGCATCGACTCACTCAAGAAAAGTCTCGCGACGGAACCCCGTTTCTTTGAAGGACTCATCAAAAAACTGCTTTTGGACAACCAGCACCGCGTCCTTCTGGTCGTAGACCCCGAAGAAGGCCTCAATGAGCGTAAGGATGCCGAACTCCGCGCTTCGCTGGATGCGCGGGCCGCTTCTCTGACGAAGGATGAGAAGGAGACTATCCGTCACTCTTCGGCGGAGCTCGCGCGCGTGCAGGCGGAAGCCGATTCGGCCGAGGCTCTCGCGACGATTCCGCACCTTTCCCGCGCGGATCTTTCCCGTGATGTCGAAAATATCCCCCGGCGTATCGACGAGGTCGCGGGTTTTTCGGTCATCGCGCACGATCTTTTCACAAACGGTATCGGTTATGTCGATTTCGCGTTTCCCGCGGATATTCTGGATCCCGCCGATTATCTGTACCTGCCGCTTTTATCGCGCGTGTTGGTGGCTTCCGGTCTTCCGGGAATGGATTGGGGAAAAGTCTCGGGGCTTATGGCGCGCACGACCGGCGGCTTCTACGCGGTATTGCAGACAAGCTCTCTCGCGCCGGGCGCCGCCCGTTCCGTAGCCACACCTTCGGGGATTTTGGACCTTGCCGGCCGCGACTGGGTGGTATTCCGGCTCAAGGCCCTTGAGGACCAGCTTCACGAAGCTATCCGTCTAGCCCGCCGTCTTATAACCGAAGCGGATTTTACCGACAGGGACCGGCTGCGCGACCTCATCATGGAATACCGCAACGATTTCGATTCTTCCCTCGCCCCCGGCGGCCATTCGTACGCCGCCGGTCGCGCCGGTCTCGCGTTTTCCCGTTCGCGCGCCGTAGACGAAATTTGGGGAGGTTTGACGCAGCTTCAGTTCGCGCATACGCTTTCCGACGCCGACGTTGTCTCCGTTTCCGAAAAGCTCGCCGCATTGCGCGACCGTCTGGCATTCTCCGCGGGACTTCTGGTGAATATTACCGGTTCGGCCGACTGTATCGCGAAAGCGGAAACGGCTCTGGCCGCGGAATTCGCCGCCTTCGGAGTGCCCCGTCCCCGTTCGGTTTCTTCCGACGATTCGGTCGCCTTCTTCGCGCTTACCGGCGTGAACGCTTCAGCCGAAGTTCATTCATCCTCTTCGCTGCAGGTTGGTTTCGGATCGCTCGCGTATCCCTCCGCTCCGTTCGCGGGAGCGGAGCAGGCCGCGGAGATTGTGCTTGCGCACCGGCTTTCCACCGGATCGCTTTGGGAAGAGATACGCATGAAGGGGGGGGCGTACGGCGCTTTCGCGTATCCGGACGGGCTGGAGCCGGTTTTTACCCTTGCTACCTACCGCGATCCGTCTCCGGATCGGTCCTTGGACGCGTTCCGCGCCGCGTTGAACGAGGCATCTTCGGAAAAGATAGAGGCTGATGAATTGGAAAAAGCCGTCATCGGCACCTATTCCAAAGAAACGCGGCCCCGTTCACCGGTGGATAAGGGCTTTTCCGACTTCATGCGCCTATTGTACGGCATAGAGGATTCAGCCCGTAAGAGAAAGCTGTCGGCGATCGTCGATATGGAAAGTTCCTCGGTCGCGCTCGCCGCTCGCCGCTTGGCGCGCTCCGACGCCGAAGGGCTGGGGCGGGTCGCCGTTGTCGCCGGCGGGGCCGCCGCGGACAAAGCCGCCGCGGCCCTGGGGTGCCCCAAAAAAGAGTTGCCTGTTTAGGCCATTTTTTGTCCGTCCGTCGACGAACCGGGCGGGTTGGTTTTCATGCATTCGTGTTCTTGCGCCACATGCTCCAAAAGATCCTCTACCGTCCACTCGATGTTCGTGGGAGTCGTCGTCGCGAACGCGATGGAAGCGGGATCCAAGCCCAGTTCCGCCGCGGCTCTTTTCGACGCGCGCAGGAGGACGAGCACTTGTTCTTTCGTAAATCCATGTAAAAGCACTACCGGTGCCTTCATTTCGTGTTCCCCCGTTTGCCTAAGCGTCGTCCGCTTGAGTACATTAATTGCACCATGGATTATGAACGATTAACGATAAAGGCTCAAGAAGCCGTTCGAGAGGCCTCCGCTCTCGCTCAAAAAAATGATCAGACGCAAGTTGACCTCGAACATCTGCTTCTTGCGCTCCTTGAACAGGAAGACGGCATCGTAGCGCCTCTTTTGGACCGCGTCGGCGCCGATCATACTCTTTTGGTCGATGAAGTCCGCGCCCTGGTGCTTTCCAAGCCGAAAGTATTTGGTGAAGCCGCCCAGCTTTATTTTGCGCCCGCGGCGTCCCGCGTTTTGGCCAAGGCTGAGGCCGAAGCTGAAGCCCTTAAAGACGACTATGTCTCCACGGAGCATATCCTTCTTGCGCTTCTGGGCGCCGAAGGGAAGGTCCCGGACCTTCTCAAAAAAGGCGGCGTCACCCGTGACGCCCTTCTATCGGCGCTGAAGTCAGTTCGCGGCAACGCGCGCGTCAGCGACCAGAACCCCGAAGAAAAATATCAGGTGCTCGATAAATACTGTCGTGACTTGACGGCCCTCGCGCGCATGGAAAAGCTGGACCCGGTCATCGGCCGGGACGAGGAAATCCGTCGCGTCATGCAGGTGCTCTCCCGTCGCACGAAGAACAACCCCGTTCTCATTGGAGAGCCGGGCGTCGGCAAAACTGCTATCGCCGAAGGTCTCGCGCGGCGCATAGTCGCCGGGGATGTGCCGGAAAGCCTCAAAGGCAAGAAACTGTTGGCCCTGGACCTCGGAGCTCTTGTTGCGGGAGCAAAGTTCCGCGGAGAGTTTGAAGAGCGTCTGAAAGCCGTGATTCACGAAGTCCAGGCCGCTGAAGGTAAAGTCATCCTTTTTATCGATGAATTGCACACTCTTGTCGGCGCTGGCGCGGCTGAAGGCGCTATGGACGCCTCCAACCTCCTTAAGCCCGCTCTGGCTCGCGGAGAACTACGCTGCATCGGCGCCACGACTCTAGATGAGTACCGTGAGCATATTGAGAAGGATGCCGCCCTGGAACGCCGTTTTCAGCCGGTAATGTGCGCCGAGCCTTCGGTCACGGACACTATCGCGATATTGCGGGGGCTCAAGGAGCGCTACGAAGTTCACCACGGCGTTCGAATCAAAGACGAGGCCCTTGTCGCGGCCGCCGTGCTTTCGGACCGCTACATCACCAGCCGCTTCCTGCCGGACAAAGCCATCGACCTGGTTGACGAGGCGGCGAGCCGCCTGAAAATGGAATTGGAAAGCCGTCCGACCGAACTGGACAAACTTGAACGTCGCCTTCTGCAGCTCTCCATTGAACAGCAGGCACTCCAGAGGGAAGAGGACGCCGCAAGCAAGGAACGCCTGGGCAAGCTGGAAAAAGAAATCGCCGACCTCACCGCCGACCGCGACGCCATGAGAGCCCGCTGGGAAGGGGAAAAGAAAGAAATCGATGTTCTGCGTTCTCTGAAACAGCGCATCGAGGAACTCAAGATAGAGGAAACCAAGTGGGAGCGCGAAGGTAATCTCTCCAAGGCCGCCGAAGTCAAACACGGTCTTATACCTGAAGCCCAGAGGCAACTCGCCGAGGTTTCCGAGCGCATGGCTGCCAAGCGCAGCGCCTCCGCGCTCCTTCGTGAAGAAGTCTCCGAAGAGGATATTGCTCTCGTCGTCGCCACCTGGACGGGTATCCCCGTTTCCAAGATGCTCGCCGGAGAGCTGCAAAAATTCCTGGAACTGGAAAAAGTTCTTGAAAAGCGCGTCGTCGGGCAGGATGCCGCGGTTGAAGCCGTTGCCGACGCCATCCGGCGCAATAAGGCAGGCCTTTCGGATACCGGGAGGCCCCTCGGTTCATTCCTTTTCCTCGGCCCCACCGGCGTCGGCAAGACGGAGCTGGCAAAAACTCTGGCCGATTTTCTTTTCAACGACGAAAAGGCCCTAACTCGCATCGATATGAGCGAGTACGGCGAAAAGCACGCCGTCAGCCGCCTGATCGGCGCGCCTCCGGGGTATGTCGGGTACGAGCAGGGAGGACAACTCACCGAAGCCGTCCGTCGCCGTCCCTACAGCGTCGTCCTTTTTGATGAAATCGAGAAAGCGCATCCTGAGGTGTTCAATGTTTTCCTCCAGATCCTGGACGAGGGGCGCCTTACCGACGGTCAGGGCCGCGTGGTGGACTTCAAGAACGTCATCGTCGTCATGACCAGCAATCTCGGCTCCGATATGATCCTGACCGCGAAAAGCGCGGAAGACATCCGTGGCGCCCTCAACGAACTTCTTAAAGCGAGCTTCCGCCCAGAGTTCCTCAACCGCATCGATGAAACGGTTATTTTTAATCGCCTCGGTAGGGCCGATATAGGAAAAATAGTCGATATCCAGCTCGCGCGCTTGGCTAAACGCATGGAAGAACGCAAACTCACCCTAAAAGTGAGCGACGCGGCCAAAGCCTTTCTTGCCGAACGCGGTTATGACCCGATGTTCGGCGCGCGCCCGCTCAAGCGGACCATCCAAGGCGAACTGGAAAATCCGCTTGCCAAGGCGATGATCGCGGGAACATTCAAGGATGGGGATGAGGTCTTGGTCGATAGGGCGGGAGCTGCCCTTTCCTTAACGCGTTGAGGTCTTAGCGGCGCGGCGCGGCCTTCGCGTCGGCTTTCCCGGTGCGTTTTAAAACCGAGGTTTCTCCGCGCAAAGAGGATTCCCCCAATACGATCACGACTCGGCCCTCTTTGAGGAGGGCTCGGTTTTCGTTTGAAGAGATGATTTTCATCGCGTC
>JBAYHM010000280.1:0-6017 GCA_041666155.1 Treponemataceae bacterium | reverse complement strand
TCGGCGCCTGCGTCGCCGGTATGTTCTGCCCGACCGCCGGTCTGTACGCGGCTAACGCCTTTGTCCGCCCGGAAGCGGCAAAAACGGGAACCGCGCTGAAAGTCGTTATCCGCGGAGCGGGAAAGGACGCGGTGGTGATAAAGAGACCGATCTACATTCCCGCCTATAGGCGATAGGATCAAGGAGAAAACATGAAGCTGGACACCGAAGCACGTTACGCAAAATCGCACGAATGGGTCCGTAAGGACGGCGCGGAGTATGTCTGCGGTATTTCGGACCACGCGCAGCACAGCCTGGGCGATATCGTATTCGTCGATCTCCCGAAAATCGGCGCATCCTTTGATGCCGGCTCCTCGTTCGGTGTTGTCGAGTCGGTGAAAGCGGCGAGCGACCTGTACCTGCCTATCGGCGGCAAGATCATCGCGACTAATGCGGCCTTGGCGGACAACCCCGATCTGGTGAACAAGGACTGTTACGGCGAAGGCTGGATCATCCGCGTCGCGCCCACTGACGCGAACAAGGCCGGTGCCGAATGGAATAACCTCCTTACCTCGGACGACTACGAGAAAATCGCCGAGGAGGACTAAGGTGCCCTACATCCCGGTGACGGGCGAGCAGCAAGAAGACATGCTCCACAAGCTGGGCGTCGTTTCCGTGGAGGAGTTGTTCGAAGATCTTCCAAAGCGGCTGCGCTACCCCAAGCTCGATCTGAGCGCCGGCATATCGGAAAGCGAGGTTCTGCGGGAATTGTCGGCCCTTGCCGCCACAAACGCGAACGCGGACGATTACCGTTGGTTCCTCGGAGCCGGTGCTTATAACCATTTCATTCCTGCGGTCGTTCCCGCCCTCGCTTCGCGCGGGGAATTCCTGACCGCGTACACACCTTACCAACCGGAAGTCAGCCAAGGAACCTTGCAGGCGGCGTTCGAGTATCAAAGCATGATCGCCGCCCTGACTGGAATGGACGCGGTCAACGCGAGCCACTACGACGGGGCGACCGCGCTTGCGGAAGCTGTGCTCATGTCCCTGCGCGGGACGTCGGAAGATAAGCGTCTAGTGCTGCTGCCGGAAGGCCTCCACCCCGAATATCGAGCCGTGCTTGAACTGTACCTTTCGGCGTTCGACGTGGAATTGCGAACCTACCGGGGACGCCCCGCGGACGCGGCCGCGGAAAAAACGACGAACACAGGACTAACGGCCGTCGTCGCCTGCTACCCGGATTTCTACGGGCGGATTCCAGACCTCTCAGGAGCCGCCGAAGCGATCCATGAGGCCGAAGCGCTATTCATCGTCGCCGCGGACCCGATTATGCTTGGTCTTTTGAAGAGTCCGGGAGCCTGGGGCGCCGACATCGTCACGGCGGAGGGACAGAGCTTGGGCAACGAGCTTGCCTACGGCGGCCCCTATTTGGGCATCATGGCCACGACTAACGCGTTGGTCCGCCGGATGCCCGGCCGCATCGTCGGAGAAGCACGGGACGCAGAAGGAAGACGCGGTTTCGCGCTCACCCTAGTCGCGCGGGAACAGCACATCAGGCGGGAAAAAGCAGTATCGAACATCTGTTCAAATCAAGGGCTCGCGATGCTGCGGTCCTGTATCTACTTGGCGACTATGGGGAAAACGGGCCTGCGCCGCGCCGCCGAACTCTGCTGGCACCGCGCTCACTACGCGGCGAAGCGTATTGACGCCCTCCCCGGATTCACCGTCGAAGAAGGCGCTTTCTTCAAGGAATTCATCGTACGGACGCCGATAGACGCGGAAATTCTGGCCGAACGCCTGTATGAACGAAAAATGGTCCCCGGCCTGCCGCTTTCCCGCTACTTCAGCGACAGGCGTAAAGAACTGCTCGTCTGCGTCACGGAGCTGAACACGAGGGAAGACATCGACGACCTGGTAGAAAGCCTCCGGGAGGAATCGAAATGATCCATCCTGATATCCCCTTACTGAAAGATCTGTCCGTCCCCGGCCGTATCGGCGCCTCGCTGCCCCGCTTGGATGTAGAGGAAACGCCCATCCCCCCCCAGCTGCTCCGAGATTCACTGACACTTCCGGAAATGGACGAGCTTTCCGTCGTCAGGCATTTCACTCTGCTCTCCCAGCGTAATTATTCAATAGACGGCCAGTTCTACCCGCTGGGATCCTGCACGATGAAGTACAACCCGAAAATGAACGAAGCGGCCGCCTCTCTTACCGGTTTCCGCCGAACGCATCCGCTCTCGCCTGAAAGAATCAGCCGGGGGGCGATCGACCTCCTCTACAAACTCCAGAGAAGCCTTGAAGCGATAACCGGGTTTTCCGCCGTCAGCCTCCAGCCGGCGGCGGGCGCGCAAGGAGAACTCACGGGTGTCTTCATGATACGCGACTACCACCGGCGTCGCGGGGAAAACCGGCGCACGCGCATACTCATTCCCGATTCAGCGCACGGCACTAATCCCGCTTCCTGTACTATGGCGGGTCTGATCGCTCAAACCATTCCTTCCAATACTTCGGGAGGCGTCGATTTGGACGCGCTCCGCGCCGCATGCGCCGAAGAGGGCGGCAAGACCCTTGCGGGCCTGATGATCACCAACCCAAGTACCCTGGGACTCTTCGAGTGTAATATTGAAGAAATCGTCCGAATCGTGCACGAAGCCGGTGGCTTGGTGTATGGCGACGGAGCGAACATGAACGCGCTGGTCGGCGTTCTCCGTCCGGCCGACCTCGGCTTCGACGTCATGCACTTTAACCTGCACAAAACCTTCTCCACCCCGCACGGCGGTGGGGGTCCCGGCGCGGGAGCGGTCGGCGCGGCGCCGTCGCTCTCGGATTATCTGCCCGGTCCCCTGGCGGCGATGTCCAGCGAAGGGCCGACCTTTACCGTTCCCAAACATTCCATTGGCCGGATGAAGGTTTTCAACGGCAATTTCGGCGTACTGGTCCGCGCCTACGCCTATATTTTGATGCTCGGAGCCGATGGACTCAGGCGCGTTGCCGAAGGCGCGGTCCTCAACGCGAACTACTTGCGCGCGCTTGTGGAACACGCTTACCCAGTCGCGTACGGAGAAGGCCGAAGGTCGATGCATGAATTCGTATCGACGGGTATTCCGAACGTCCACACCCTGGATGTAGCCAAGCGCCTGATCGATTACGGTTTCCATCCACCGACGATCTATTTCCCGCTCATCGTCAAGGAAGCGCTCATGATTGAACCGACGGAAACCGAATCGAAAGAAACGCTGGACGCGTTCGCCAAAGCCCTCCTCTCGATAGCGGAGGAAGCCCGCTCGAATCCGGAGCTTTTGCTTGCGGCTCCCCACGACACTCCCGTCGGCCGCTTGGACGAAACGGCGGCGGCCCGCAAGCCGATTCTTTGCTATAGATGATAAGGAAATGACGAGTCGTATCTATAATTACGACTCGGTTGTTATATGTCGGTCAGTTTTAATAATCGCCCGGACCCGGAGGTCTTTGCATGCATGCCCGTTCCGTTCGTTTTTTGTTGATTCTCGCAATCGCTTTATCGATGTCCGCATTCCTCTGCGCGGCGGATTTAACGCAGGGAGCCGATTCGGTCACCGAGCTGTATTCACCCGCGTTCATCGGAGGCGGCGCGTTCTCCACGTCAACCGGGAACGCGCAAGCGGATGCGGTCAATCCAGCGGCGTCCGGAGAAGAGCAGCGCATTGTCCTGGATGCGAGCTATGCGGCGCTTGCGGGGCTCGGCGGCGAATCGGGGCTTGGCCACGCGGTCAACTTCGGCGGCGTCATGCCGACGAAATACGCCGTATTCGCCGGATCGCTCAGATTCCTGACTTCTCCCTTCGCGTCTTACCCTATCGGTACCGGAGTAGGGATCAAAGCATCCGCCGCCAAGGAACTGTATCAGGGCTTCTCAGCCGGCATAGGGCTCGGCGCGGCCTTTGGAAGCGATTGGAGTCTCGGTGTCGATCTGGGTGTAAGCCATCGCGTGGGCACGCTTTCCTTCATGAAAAATTTCAGGTGGGCCGCGGTGCTCGGTGGACTCGGTAAAGGCTGGGCGCCTTCGGCTTTCTCGCCGACCCTGGGCGCCTCTTTTGACTTGGTGGATGTGGAATCATTCAGACTGGGCGTTTCAGTCGACCTCGGCGCGCCTTCGTTCTCCAACCTGACCGGACGCTTCGGGATCGACGCCACCGCGGCGCGCTTCGTCACCCTTGCGAGCTCCGTCGGCTTCAACCTGCGCGAAGCTTCCGCGGGAACCGCGGCCTCGGCAATCCCGTCCTTCGGCCTGACCCTCAACTTCACGCTCGCCGGAAAGAAGGAAGGATCAAGCCCCTCAATCTTCTCAGACGGCGAATTGGCGACAAGCGTTGCCATCAAGCCTCTGTATGGCGATGTATGGGCCTTCGGAACCGGCGCCGTAGCCGTTCTCGGCATGGTGGACCGGAAACCGCCGGTCATCATCGTCGATTATCCGAAACCGCTCTGGATATCCCCCAACAACGACGGGAAAGCCGACGCGCTGGAATTTCCGGTCTCCATCACCGACACCCGATACGTAGCCGAATGGTCTTTTATTGTAGAAAACGAGAAGGGCGAAGTCGTCCGCGTCGTGCGCAATAAGGATAGGCGGCCCGAAAATGAGGGCTTTCGAGACCTGATGGCACGCGTCATAGACGTGAAATCCGGCGTGGAAGTACCCCAAAGCCTTCGCTGGGACGGCATCGGTGATTCTGGCGCCCTCGCCCCGGATGGCCGCTATCTTTTCCGCGTTGAAGCGAAAGACGACAACGGAAACGCCGCGTCCTCCGTCAAGTTTGAGATATACATCGATACTACGCCGCCGAAAGTGGTTTTAGAACAACCGGAAGCGGGTGCCGCGCGGATTTTTTCACCGGACGGCGACGGCAACAAAGACACATTCGAGATCAAGCAAACGGGTTCCGTTGAGGATTCCTGGAAAGTCGTGATTCTGGACGCATCCGGAAATCCGGTTCGATCCTTCCCCGTCATAAACGCCGCACCCGCCGCCCTTTCGTGGGACGGCAAGGACGACGCGGGAAAAGTCGTTCCCGACAGCGTATATCGCTATGAAATCAGCGCCGTGGACCGCGCTCAGAACGAAAGCCGTTCGTCAGTGGACAACATCATCGTCAATACCGAGCGACCGCCGGTCAACGTGATGATCGACGAGGCGTACTTCTCCCCGAACGGGGACGGGATCAAGGATACGCTGGTCTTCAGCCCGGGCGTACCGGTGAAGGAAGGATTCGTCTCCTGGACCCTTGAAGTACAGGACCGCTCCGGCACAAAGCGCCGGACATTTTCGGGAAATAACGACGTCCCGGCAAAAGTTGAGTTCGACGGCAAGGCTGAAGACGGGAAAGTCGTAGCGGAAGGCGGCTACCAAGGCGCTTTCGTCGCCCTCTACCGAAACGGCTACGAGGCGAAAGCTAAATCACCCCTTTTCACGATAGACGTCACCGCGCCCGCGGTAAACGTACTGCGCCCCGGCGCTGAGACGCTGAGGACCTTCTCTCCCGACGGCGACGGAAACAAGGATACCTACACTATCGCCCAAAGCGGTTCAAGAGAAGACTTGTGGATCGCGCAAATTACCGACGCCGCCGAAAAAATCGTCAGGACTACAACCTGGGAAGGCATCGAACCCGCCGAATTCGTATGGGACGGCACCGACGACTCGGGCCGCACCGTCGCCGACGGCGCGTACCGATACAAAATTTCCGCGCGGGACCGCGCAGGCAACGCCGCGACGGCATCATCGGATGGAGTCATTGTCGATACCTCCAAACCGGTAGTCACGGTTTCCGTTGCCAACGCGTTCTATTCTCCCAACGGAGATGGCGTAGCCGACGAACTGATCGTCGGACTCACCGCCCAAAGTTCCGCGGCCGCCGAAACCTGGAAGCTGGAACTCCTGAGCGATTCGGATAAAACCGCCACCGCGCCGAGGCGTTTGATTAAAGGAACCGGCGCCCCCGCCGACAGGGCCGCCTTCGGAGGAATCGACGATCAAGGCCGCCCTCTTGCCGAAGGCG
>JBAYHM010000279.1:0-6029 GCA_041666155.1 Treponemataceae bacterium | reverse complement strand
TAGTGATCGGCGCATCGAATAAGACCTTTAATCTTGCCGGTCTCCACCTGTCGCACTTCGTCGCCGAGGATGAAGCTCTGCGCACTAAACTTAAACACGGCATCGCCGCCGCGGGGTATAGCCAGCCGAACGTGCTGTCGCTCGTCGCGTCTCAGGCCGCCTACGAAAAAGAAGGAAAATGGCTCGACGAGCTTATCGACTACCTTCACGCGAATACAAAATACGCGGTCGATTTCGTGAACGCGAAGATTCCGGGGGCTCGTACGGCCCATCCCGAGGGGACCTACCTCATCTGGACCGACGTTTCACGCCTGATCGCGGCCAAGGGGCTCAAGGACGACCGTGAACTCGTGTCTCGGCTGTGTGACGATGCCCGTGTACGTTTTACCGCCGGAAGCATCTTCGGCGCGGAAGGGAAGGGCTTCATTCGGATCAACGTCGCCTGTCCCCGCGCTCAATTGGCCGAGGGGCTGGAACGCTTCGCGGCATGGGCGGCCAAGAACTGACCTATTCTTCGACGCGGAGAAGTAGGGTGTAAAAATACCTTGACTTATGCAATAGTTGTGCTATACAATAATTGCATGAGTCAAGATTTGAATTTCGATGTAGCTGATATCCGCGCTTTCAGGCATTCACTTCGGGCGCTGGAGCGCGAGATAAGCCTTTCCTTGGAACGTGAAACTAACTGCTGCGGCGTGACTTCCGCTCAATGCCATTTTCTCCTGGAAACGGAGGAGCGGCCGAACGTGAGTTTGACGGATCTTTCCGAAGCTCTGTCCCTGGACGTGAGTACGCTCAGCCGCACGGCGGACGGTCTGCACGAAACCGGGTTTATTCGCCGTGAAACCGATCCGACAAATCGGCGTAAGGTCTCCATTCGTTTGACCGACGAGGGAAAAACAAAGGCCGGTTCGATAAACGATCTGTGCGACGACTCTACACGCCGTTTATTTTCCTACGTTCCCGCGGAAAAACGGGGGGGAGTCGCCGAGGCCATTGGTATTCTCGCCGACGCCATGAAGCGCAAGCGGAACGAGGAGAAAGAGCCTTGCTGCTCTTTCTCCATTCTAAAGAAAACGAAGGTGAAACCATGACGCTCGATATTTCTACGGCGGCTTTCAAGCCTGTCGCCGCAGTCAAAGTTCGGAATATTCCAAGCGTCTCCAGCCAAATACCCATAAGCGATGTGTTTGCCGGCTGGAAAGTGCGCTGGGGCTTCGGTCGCAATACGTATCGCGTCGAACCGGGCTTATACGCGCGCGGAAAGCCGACCACGGATTCTCCGGTACTCGTTACCGCAAACTACAAACTCACCTTCGACGCGCTCCGTAAGGAACTTTCCGGCATCGACGCGTGGCTGCTCGTCTTGGACACAAAAGGCGTCAACGTGTGGTGCGCGGCGGGGAAGGGAACCTTCGGGACCGCGGAACTCGTGCGGCGGGCCGCGGCGGTCGGCCTTAAAACCGTTGTGTCTCACCGCGTGCTGGTGTTGCCGCAGCTCGGAGCCCCGGGTGTGGCCGCTCACGAAGTATTGAAAGCCTCCGGTTTTCGCGTCGTGTACGGACCGGTTCGCGCCAAGGATGTTCCCGCGTTTCTCGGTTCGGGGATGAAAAAGGACGACGCGATGCGGCGGGTCGAGTTCGGCATTAAAGACAGGCTGTCCGTCGCCCCGGTGGAGTTGGCTCATGCCTGGCCGTTTATTCTTGCGGCCTTCGCGGCGGCCGCGCTTTTGCCGCTTCTCTCCGGTCGTTTTTCCGCGGCGTCGTTCGGCCGTTTATCGCTCTTGTTCGTCTCTCCGATCATCGTCGGCGCGATCGTTTTTCCGGCGTTGCTTCCCGTGCTGCCGTTCAAGCCCTTTGCCTTGAAAGGGACCATTCTTGGACTCGTCTGGGCTCTGGGCGCGTCGGCGGCGCTCGGACTGGGCGTGCCGGATACCGTCGCGTACGTCCTTATCGCGACGAGCCTCGTATCGTTCATCGCTATGAACTTCACCGGCGCTTCGACCTATACGAACCTGACCGGGGCGACGCTTGAGGTGAAAATCGGCTTGCCCATTATGATCATCGCGGCCATAGTTGGAGCCGTCATTGCGGCTATCCGCTTCATACCGTTATTTATTCGAGGGTAGTAGTATGGAATATCGATACTTTCTGAGCGGCCGCAGTCTGGTTCTGGACGCGGAAAAGTGCATCGGCTGCGGTTTCTGCCGCGAGGTCTGTCCCCACGCGGTGTTTTCCATGGAGGCCGGTAAAGCGGTGATACTAGAACGCGGACGCTGCATGGAGTGCGGCGCCTGCGCCCGCAACTGTCCGGCCGCCGCGCTTTCGGTCACGGCAGGAGTCGGCTGCGCCGCCGCCGTCATCGGCGGTCTTTTCAACGGCGGGGTTCCGACCTGCGGCTGTGGTTGCGGAGACGAGAAAGGCGCGAAATCGAAAAGCTGTTGCTGAGAAACTTCGCACTTATATGTAACATGAAATTTGTAAAGGGGGTTCCAAATGACAAAAGGCGATAGTGCTGTTGCGAAATTTAAAGACGGGTACAATTGCGCGCAGTCGGTATTGTATAGTTTTACAGATGATCTTGGTTTGGATAAAAACGTCGCGCTGAAAATCGCCAACGCCTTCGGCGGCGGCATGGGGCGAAAACAGGAAGTCTGCGGCGCCGTCAGCGGAGCTCTCATGGTTTTGGGAATGACCTACGGCCGCGCCGAGGGCGACGGCAAAGAAAAGCAGGATACGACCTACGCCAAAACTAGGGAACTGATCGACGCCTTCACCGCCGAATGCGGAACGATCAAGTGCCGCGAATTACTTTCCGGCTGCAACCTACTAACGGCGGAAGGTCAGGCCGAGTTCAAGGAAAAACACCTTATCGACGAATGCCACAAGTGCGTCCGCGTCTCCTGCGGCATCCTGGAAAAGCTGCTGTAAAAGGGAACGCGTCATCCGTGGCGCGTTCCCTCTATCCGTATTACTTCAGATCAAACGGCTTTAACAGTTTGTCGACCAATACCGTCTTTCCCGCGTCGTCTTTCATCTCCACTTTCGCGAATGCCCAATCGGTAACTTTTGCCGGGTCTACGCCGGCGACGACTAAGGGCGCCGGGTTCAATACCCAGACGATATCCTTATCGTTCTTGGCCATGTCCTTGGCCCACTCGAACATGTTCCCGTCGCCGAGCTTGATGTTGTAGTGGTCGAGCTTCTCATGGTAGCCGATCCGGTTTCGGTGCGTCCGAACGATTTCCGCGAAGGTTCCTTCGATCGATTTCTTCGCGCCTTCTCCAAAGGCTTCAGCGCCGATTTCAAAGTGCAACATGAGGCGTCCGTCTTCAAGCTCGTACTTGAAGCCTTCGCCGCCTGTGAGTTTTGCCGGATCGAGTCCCGCGGCAATAAACGGCGCGGCGTCGAAAGAGAACTCTACGTCGGGCTTGTCCATGTCGGCCATGCCTTTCATTCCGCCCTTCGCGTCGCCGTTGTTTCGGGCGAAGTCGGAAGCGACCATCAGCTGGTCGCCGGCCGATGACGCGAGTATCCAGGCGCCTTCGTCCTTGGAATAGGAAACTTTTCCGGCGGACGCGTCGATCACGGCTTTGAAGGAGCTGCCGGCGACCTTTCCTATTACATCCGTCGCCGCGCAGGAGGCGGCGCCCAGAGCAAGAACTCCGACGACCGCGAAACCAATAGCTTTACCGATTATCTTCCTCATGATCGTGCCTCGCTTCATTCGTATCCGCGTTCCATTCTTCCTTAGGCATTGCCGCTGATAGCGGTCACGCGGTAGCCGGCGTCCGCCACGGCCGCGCTGAGAGTCGCGTCGGTAAGAGAATCACCGTCGACCATCGCGTTCTTTTTAAGCAGGTCAACTTCCACGCTCTTCACGCCGACCACTTCTTCCAAGGCTGACCGGACGTGCATAACGCAATGACCGCAGCTCATTCCTTCTATCGTCAATAACTTCTTCATACGTTCCCCCCGTAGATTCTTATTTGAACGGTTTAAACCGTTTGAGACGCAATGCGTTGGTGAGCACTGATACGGAACTCATGGACATGGCCGCCGCCGCGAAGATGGGGTTCAAGAGCGGGCCCCCGAAAGCGTAGAGGAGGCCCGCAGCGACCGGTATGCCGAGCACGTTGTAGCCGAAAGCCCAGAACAGATTCTGCTTGATGTTCCGTATCACGTTTTTCGACAATTTGATCGCCGTTGGTACGTCAAGGAGATCGCTGCGCATGAGAACGATGTCGGCGCTTTCCATGGCGACGTCCGTTCCCGAACCGACGGCAATGCCGATGTCGGCCTGCGCGAGCGCGGGCGCGTCGTTGATGCCGTCGCCGACCATGGCAACCGTACGGCCTTCAGCCTGGAGTTTCTTCACCTCGCCCGCCTTGTCTTGCGGTAGAACTTCCGCAAGCACTCGGTCGATGCCGAGCTTTCGGGCGACGGCCTCGGCCGTGCGGCGGTTGTCCCCGGTGATCATGGCAACTTGCAAGCCCAGGCCCTTGAGCGCCGCTACCGCTTTCGCGCTGGATTCCTTGACGGTGTCCGCCACGGCAAGAACGCCCGCGTACCGGCCGTCGACGGCAATGTGCATGGCTGTCTTTCCGTCGCCCGACAAGTCGTGGGCTCTGACAAGTCCCGTCACAAAATCGCCGTTCTTTTCAACATCCTTGCCGACGAGGTGCCGCTCGCTTCCGATGAGAATCCGGCGGCCGTTGACCGTCGCCTCAATGCCGAAACCGGGAAGCGCGGCAAAATCCGTGACGGGAAGAATTGCCGCGCGCCGTACTTCGGCGGCGCGGACGACGGCTTCTCCCAAGGGATGTTCGGACGCCTTTTCCGCGGACGCTGCCAGGGACAGAAGGTCGATTTCCGAAAAACCCGCCGCGCTTTCCAGGTCGGTGAGTTCCGGCCTCCCATTGGTGAGCGTGCCGGTCTTGTCGAAGACGATCGTATCGATCTTGTGCGCGGTCTCCAGGGCGATGCCGGACTTGATGAGGACGCCGTATTCGGCGCCTTTTCCGGTGCCGACCATGATTGCCGTCGGTGTCGCTAAGCCCAAGGCGCAGGGGCAGGCGATGGTGAGCACCGCGACGAACACGGTGAGCGCGAACACGATCGTGTGTCCGAGTAGTAGCCAAGTGACCGCGGATACAAGGGCGATGACGAACACGACCGGTACGAAATAACCTGAAACGATATCTGCCATCTGGGCAATGGGCGCCTTCGATCCCTGCGCGTCCTCTACCAGTTTTATGATGCGCGAAAGAACCGTATCGGCGCCGACCTTCGTCGCCCGGAAGGTGATCGATCCGTTTTTGTTGACGCTCGCGCCGACGACGGCGTTGCCGGGAACTTTTTCCACCGGGAGGCTTTCGCCCGAGATCATCGACTCGTCCACCGCGGTGCTGCCTGTGAGGACTTCTCCGTCTACGGGGATCTTCTCTCCTGGGCGAACCATTACGGTGTCGCCTACTTCTACCTCGTCTATGGGAAGCTCTATTTCCGCTCCGTCGTGGATAACGGTCGCCGTTTTGGGCTGTAAGCCCATAAGCTTTTTGATCGATTCGGAGGTCCGGCCTTTTGAGATCGATTCAAGCGTCTTTCCTAAGAGTATCAGCGTGATGATGACGCCGGCGGTTTCGAAGTACAGGTTGTCCACCGCGTGGAAATCCCCTGAGGCTATGGAGGCTGTTGAATAGAGACTGTAGGCGATAGCCGCCGACGTGCCCATCGCGATGAGGGAATCCATGTTGGGCGAAAGGCGCGCTATCGCCCTGAAGCCGACCGTATAGAAGCGGTGACCGGCGACGATGACAGGGATCACCAGGAGGATTTCAAGGAGCGCGTAATTGAGCGAGTAGTTCATCGCGTCGACCAAGGCGGGAAGGGGCCAGCCGAGCATACCGCCCATGGCGACGTAGAGGAGGGGCGCGGAGAAGAATGCGGAAACGGCAAGCTTTGTTTTGAGGACGCGGATTTCCCGCTCCTTGGCCGCTTTATGATCGTCTACTTTAGCTGAAGAATCTG
>JBAYHM010000278.1:0-6103 GCA_041666155.1 Treponemataceae bacterium | reverse complement strand
TTTGAGGCCGCCTTTTTTTTGCACAGCGTCCGCGTCCGCGCGGCGAATGCGGAGTTCAGGAAAGGTTCGCGTTACTTCTTCTTCAATCATCTCCGTACCGAACCCGGCAAAACTCGCGTCGAGCGAACCGCATTCAGGACAACTGGTCGGTATCGGGGCGGAATAGCCGCAATAGTGGCATAGAGCCCTGCCTTTGCTTTTGTGGTATGTGAGGGAAACCGAGCAGCGTTTGCAGGTCAGTTCGTAACCGCAGGATCTGCAACGATAGAAATAGGAGAACCCGCGTCGGTTCAGAAATAAAATCGTCTGCCTGCCCGCTTCCGCGGTTTTCTTTATTTCCTCTTTCAATTCTTGGGACAAACAGCCTTCGGTCCCCGCCAAGTCCACGATTTTTATTTTAGGCGGAGCGCCGCCCGAGAGTCTTTTCGTCAAGTCGAAGCGGGACACTTGTCCATCACTCATGAGCTTCCACGCTTCAGAGGACGGTGTGGCCGAGCCCATCACCAAACGGGCTCCCAAGGCGGCACAGCGCTTCAAGGCGACTTGCCTCGCGTGATAGCGTGGAACATTGCCGGACTTGTACGAACCGTCGTGTTCTTCATCAATAACGATGAGACCAAGATTGAAAACAGGCGCGAACACCGCGCTTCGCGGCCCGACCACCACGCGGGCCTCCCCGCGACGAATGCGTGTCCATTCCGCTAGCCGCGCGCTCGGCGTCATACCCGAATGCAAGGTCGCGGCGACCGGTCCGAAACGTTTTGCGACGACATCGATCACTTGATGGGTCAGGGATATTTCCGGCACCAGGTAGATGACCGATTTCCCTTCCGCCAGACATCTTTCGGCGGCTCTTAAAAATACTTCCGTTTTGCCCGAGCCCGTGATGCCGTAAAGGTAATGAATGGAATGGGCTTGACCCGTAGACGGTGTCGACAGGGCTTCCAGCGCGGCTTCCTGCTCGGAGGAGAGGGCCAGCGATGAACCCGTTTCGGAGAAATCCTCTTCGGCGAAGGCGGGCGGGGCTATTTCGCGCCGCCCGGAGGGGATCATGGCCGCAAGCGCTTCTCCCGCGCCGCAGAGGTAAAAACCGGCCATCCATCGAGCCAGTTCGATTTCATCTTTTCCAAATAAGGGTTCGGCGTCTACCACGCGCCTGACTTTCTTGATGGCGCTTTCGCTCAAGCCTAGAGGCGCGGCGACGTTTTCCGCGACGACATAACCAAGAACTTCCCGCTTTCCAAAGGGCGCCATAACGCGAACTCCGACGCGGGAAGCGGCCTTGTCATCGGGACGGTAGGTGAACGTTCGGTCAAGAGGAACGTCGAACACGAGTTCAATGAAGGAGGTATCGGTTACCATTCTATTCAAACCGATCGGTCATTCACTAGATCTCCGCCGAGCCGTTCCCGCAGTAACTTCAAGTCTTCCCACGCCGGGCGTTTCAAGTTTTCATCGCGCAGCAGCGCGCTGGGGTGATAGGTCGGCAGAAGCGGAATTCCTCGGAAGTCTACGAACTTGCCGCGAAGCCGTCCGATTCCTTCGTTCGTTTTCAAGATGTTTTGAGTGGGAACGCGGCCTACGGTTAAGATCACTTTCGGCCGCAAAAGCGCTATTTGGCGGTCAAGAAAACCTGAACACGCGGCCGTCTCGTCGGCCTCCGGGTCGCGGTTTTGCGGCGGACGGCATTTGACTACGTTTGCGATGAAACAATTGGTTTCGCGAGACAGTCCGATTGATGAAAGCATGCGGTCCAGAAGTTGTCCCGCCTTTCCTACAAAAGGGCGGCCGCTTGCGTCTTCATCCGCGCCGGGTCCTTCCCCGATCACCATGACCAGCGGATGATCGACTCCTTCACCCGGTACCGCGTTGGTCCTGCCGGAAGCGAGACGGCACCGCGAACAGGCTTTTACTTCCTCGGCAATATTCGATAGCGAATCGTTCGTCGCGGCCGATTCTACGCTTGCCGCCGCGCCAGCCGAAGACTGCGCATCGTCACTAAAAGAAGAAGGCGTCCTGACACGATGAAAACCGTCTCGGGAATAATCTTCCGCGATATTCAAAAATGAGGCGATCTTCAGCTTTTCTTCGGCGGTCATAGACCTATTCAAAGCGAGTCGCGGTATTTTTGCAAGGGGGTTAAGCGTATTGCTCCGGAGGCGGCGAGTTTGTCGGCCATTACGACCAAGACGCCGCGCAGTTCCGGCCGCTCAGGCGAGACTAATTGACGAACCGCGTCCTCAGCTTGCGCCCAGGCGCGGCAACGGTTTCCTAAGGCGGTCGCCCACGCGTCGGCGGCCGCCGCGTCAGTCGCGATAGCCACGGCCGCGTCCGCTTTGCCGTAACTGAGGGAGGGGCCAACCGTGCCCGAGGAGGTCGCGAGTCCGCAGGGTGAAAGCTCAGGACTTACCGTGATGCCGATTTTTTCGGATAAAGACGAAAGTCCCGCGTAAATTGAGACGATTAGCGGTTCATGTATCGATATCCAGAGATCTCCGCCGTTTTCAACTACGATTTCTTTTAGGGTAAACCGTTCTTGCAGTGTTCTTCCTACCGCTTCGGCGATCGCGCCGGCCACCGCCGCCATCGGACCGACCGAAGCGGCAGTTCCCGCTCGGAGCATAGCGCGCACGATAGGCGGCGCCGTCTGATCGTCAGGAAGCGGTTCTAGCGTAGTAAGAAAAACGGGATGGCTTTCCACCCAGGAGAGGATATCCGACCGAACTTCGACCAATGTCTCTTCGGCCTGCGACTGCAGCGCATCGGCTTCTTGGTCGGATAAAACGCCTGAGTAGGCAATAAAGAGATCGGATTCGCCGACGGTAAGCTTAAAAGACAGAAACCGTCCGCTCCCGCCCGCGTCGCGGTAGAATCGCTGGTCGTACAGCGCTCATTCTCCGAAATCGAGAAGGAAACAGGCGAAGGGACAAGCTTTGACGCAAAGTCCGCAAGCCGTGCATTTATCGCGGTCGACTTCCAGTTTCCAGGAATTTCGGTCCATAGCGATGGCGCCTGAAAAGCACACTCCTGCGCACGCTCCACAATCGACGCAGGCCTCTTCATTCCAAGAAAGCCGCTTGGCGACCGAAACGCAACTGACGCCGATAGACTCAATCCACGCGATGGCGCTTTGTATCTTGCGTTCCTCGTCGACATCGAACTCGACGAGCATATTTCCTTCCTGCCCGGGAGAAATCTCCGCGCGCAGGATATTTACGCGAATATCGTATTCTTTGACTAACTTCCATAGGATCGGTTCGGAAGCGGTTTCGGCCGAATAGCCGAGGACGTATTTACCTTTCATGCCTTCCTCCCGGCATTGATGTCCAAACCTCGCACGCTTGATCGTTCAGGAAGCTGCCTGACGGGAGCGTAAAGCGGAAATTGACCGCTCGCGACCAGCCGCTTCAATTCCGCGGCAAGTTCCCGAGCCTTGCGCAAGCTGGATAGAGGTGAAGATCGCGTTTTTTTGCCGCGCAACTCAATTGTTCCTGACATGAGATCGGCGTAGTTTATTCGCCGCATCGCCGGATGGCCGTCCACGCCGTAATCGCACACGGTGGTTTCAATTTCGCTGTTCCGGATGGAAACATGATACGCCATATCCTCGTCAAGCACAGGAATGGCGATGCCGACACCGAGGTAGAGCGTAGTTCCGTACCGTTCGTAGTACGCCGCACGCACCCATTCCCGCGACATTTTTTTCGCGTCGCCGACGAGCATGAGAGTCGCCGCGTTGGATAGGGGCACGCCTCTATCATTCCGCGGCTTTTCGGTGTTGAACTGGGTGCCGTTCCACGCTATCGATCCGATCGCGCCGCCTATGAATACCGGTGTACCGACCCCGATCGTACGGAAGTAGGGATCGTTCATCAGGGGGGAAAGGCAGCCTGAAGTGGAATAGTTGACGTTGATCGCCCCGGGTAAAAGCGTTCCCATATAGGTATGGAGCGTTCTGGTCGTCGTATTGGTGGCGGCCGGGTAATTCTGGTAGGCATTTCGCGGATTAGTGAGGATCATCTCGTTCACCCGGTCTTTGGTAATGACCGTTTCGATTTCCTTACGCGGATAACAATCGGTACCTTTGCCGCTTGCGCGCATTAACACTTCTTCACCGGCGATAAGCCGCTCTATGATGTGGGCGCCGCCGAAACGGGGATCGTCGGGGTGTATTTCCGTAGCGCCGATATAGGCGTCAACGGCCGCGACGCCGCCGTACGCGTTTACGCCGTCAAGCGTTATATGTTCCATGCGGATGGGAGGTTCCGGATGCCCGAAATTGATGAACATGCCGGAGGAACACATCGCGCCGAAGGTTCCGGTCGTTACGACATCGATTTTTTTCGCTAATTCCTTGGGCGGCAGTTCTTCCGACATTGCCGCTGCTTCTTCCGCCGTCACTACTACAGCGTTTCCCGCGGCGATTTTCGCGTTGATCTCGTCCCAGCTTTTTGATGTGTTCATGAGCAGAGGCCCCCTAGCGCGAAAGGTATACTCCTAATGGGCCTCGCTCATCAATACAGGTTTAGATGAACAGGTTCACTCCCGATTCGCTCGCCGCTTCCATATAGGTGGCGACGCCTCCGATTTCCACGCCTTCCATCAATTCCTCGCGGGCGACGCCCATGAGATCCATCGACATCTGACAGGCAATCATTCGCACGCCGGCCTTGAGAGCCGATTCCATCATTTGCTCCAATTGGTCAACATTCTTCGACTTCATACGCCCTTTCATCATCGCCGTCCCCATACCGCCGAAGTTCATGTGAGAGAGAGCCAAATTGTCAGAATGTTTGGGCAGCATAAAAGAGAACATGCGTCCCATGAGGTCTTTGGAAACGCTCGGCTTTTTCTTTCGCAGAATCACCGACAGGCCCCAGAAGGTGAAGAACATGGTCACGTTCTTACCGACCGAGGCGGCGCCGTTGGCGAGCACGAAGGAGGCGAGCGCCTTGTCCATGTCGTTGGAGAACACGATGAATGTCGCGCCGTTCGTTCCCTGCGCTACCATCCGAACGCCGCCGGATGAAGATCCGATCTGAATCGACGCGTTCAAGAGCTTTGCCTGGCCTGAAGCCTTCTCTACGACCGCCTCCACGCGACCGGCCGAATGCTCAAGCCCCACCAGAAGATTATTGGTGAGCTTGCACCAGGACTGCACGTCTCTGGCAAACCCGGGGTCGGTGGCGGTAAGGAGTATCCGCGTTCCCTCTTCCGCCTTATCAATCTCCGCCTTAAGCCGCATGATGGGGCCCGGACACTGGAGGCCGCTCGCGTCGACATGGATCGTTTTCCCCGAGCCGCTCTTTGTGATGCCTTCGGGGGCGCCGGTACCATCTCCGTACACGATCGTCCCGCGATCGGAAGCTGCCCTGGCCATCGACGGTTCGGCGTGCGCGGAGATCTTCGGCGCCCTCGTTTCGTGAGCGCCGGGATTGTCCTGCCGCTCAGTGGCTACCTGCCAAATTTTCATGCCGCCGGAAAGGTTTTTAACATCCGTCCAACCGTTTTGAAGCAGGATACGCTCGGCCAAATAGCCGCGCAGGCCTACGCCGCAGTAAATCAGGATGGGCTTATCTTTGGGTACCTCGGAAAGGCGCGCGCGGAGTTCCGTGTTGGGTATGACGACGGAGCCCGGAATCGCGCCGAGTTCCGCTTCTTCCTTAAGTCGGACGTCCAAGACAAAAGCTCCGGCTTTGCGTTCTTCCTCGAACTTTTTCCAGGAGATAGGGTGGCTCCTGCCGCGCAGCGCGTTTTCCGCCGCAAAGGCCGCGAGATTGATCGGATCTTTAGCGGAAGAGTAGGGAGGCGCGTACGCGTGTTCAAATTCACAGAGATCGCTTATCGTTCCCTCTTTACCGATATAAGCGGCGATTACGTCGATGCGCTTTTCCACGCCGTCATAACCTACGGACTGTGCTCCCAGCACTTTCCCGTTAGTCGGGTCGTACACCAGTTTGAGGGTCATCGGCACCGAGAGCGGATAATACCCCGCATGGTTGTTCGGATGGATGATGACGTTGGCAAACGGTACGCCCATGCGTTCAAGGATTTTTTCGTTGGCTCCGGTGGCCGCGACCGTGAGGTCAAAAACCTTAGCGAC
>JBAYHM010000277.1:0-6108 GCA_041666155.1 Treponemataceae bacterium | reverse complement strand
CTTTCAATTTTTCTGCTTGTAGCGTTCATGAAAGCGATTCCCGACGCGGTCAAGGAAGCCGGGATAATCGACGGCTGCTCGCCTTGGCAGCTATTCAGCCGAATCGTACTCCCTCTGACCCAAAACGGTTTGGTCGTCATCATGATTTTGACCTTCATCACCGTTTGGAACGATTACATTTGGTCGATGATCCTGCTGCCTTCCGCTTCGAAGAGAACGCTGACGGTAGCCCTGGCCTTCTTCAAGGGCGAATATTTTACGGATTACGGTTTGCTTTCAGCGAGCGTAATCGTCGGCTTGCTGCCTATCATCACGGTATACCTGATCATGCAGGATAAAATAATCAACGGCATGGCTTCCGTTTCCGTCAAAGGCTAACGAATAAGCACCAGGAGGTTCAACATGGAATACGTCGATTTCGGAAAAACGGGAAGATCGGTCAGCCGGATCGGTTTCGGCGGCGCCGTCGCCGGACTAAAAAATTATCTGCACTCGTACGATCCGCAAACCGAAGAAAGCGTTAAGGGTGTTGCGGAAGCGATAGAAAAAGCCTTGGAGCTCGGGATCAATTATTTCGATACGGCTCCCGGTTACGGTGAAGGGCGTAGCGAGAAAATGTTCGGAGCGGCGCTCAAAGGCGTGGATCCGAAGACGATTTTCCTTGCTACGAAAGTCAGTTTCGGCGATCGCGATCACGTCATGCGCTCCATCGAGCAGAGCCTTCAGAATCTGAATAGGGACTATGTCGATCTGCTGCAGATCCACGGCGACTCGATCGGCGAAGAGCGGGAAGCGAAAATCATGGGACCCGGCGGCATGCTCGAAACCATGGAAGACCTGAAACGAAGCGGCGCGGTCAGACATATCGGCTTCACGAGCGAAGACAACAACGACGTGGTTTATAGGCTTATTAAATCCGGCCGCTTCGACGAAATCCAAATGTGTTACAATTTTTTGTTTCAGCACCCCTATGAGCCGAGCAGACCCTTCGGGAGTATGCTGGAAGCGGAAAAACGGGGAATGGGTATAGCTACGATGCGCGCCCCGACGTCGGGAACTTTCCAGCGTTGGATGAAGATGATACGGCCGGACGACAGCTTCGATTACACGGAGGCTCTGATCCAATTTGTCTTATCCAATCCCTTCGTCGACGTGGCCTTGATCGGGATGAGAACAGCGAACCGTGTCATAGAGAATGTGCGGATCTGCGACGACAAAGCGGGCAGAATCGATCTGAATGAAGTCCATAAACGCTATGTCTAGCGGAATCGATTCCTACGACGTCATAGTCATCGGGCATCTCAAATGGAACCCTTATTTCGGAGAATCAAGGGACGCGCCGCCGAGGGGCGATCCCTCAACCTGCACATCGACGATGATTAGGGGTCGGGGCAAAAACGGCAAACCATTCGTACTGCTCGTCGACCCGACGCTCCGCTTGAGCGCGGCCGATTATTACTTCGACCTGAACCGAAGAACCGGGCTATCCCCGAACGACGTGACGCATTGTTTCTGTACGCACGCGCATTTCGATCATCAGATCGGGTTGAATTATTTTCCGAACGCCGTATGGATGGCGGCGATGCCCGTTGCGGAAGCACTGAAAGTCTCAACGCATATAGACGGCTCGAAGATCATCGGCGTCGAAGGTGAATTCTTGCCGGGCGTTTCGGCTATCCCGCTGTTCGGCCACACCGCGGATTTGCACGGTCTGTCGTTCGAGCACAACGGACTGCGCATCGTTGTCGCCGCGGACGCCGTAATGACGAAAAACCATTTCATTCACGAAACTTGCATGTTCGAAACGGACCCGGCCGCCGCGTTGGCGACAATCCGAATGTTAAAACTCACCGCCGACCTCATCATCCCGGGACACGACAATATAATCGTAAACCGCCGAATGCGGTGGGCATAAACTCACGCGAATACGGCTTTCCTAACCGTTTCCATAGCTTCCATCGAACCTACGCAATCCCCGATATCGCAGCCCGTGGGAGCGCCTGAAGACACGGAAGAAACGAAAGCCGCCAATTCGGCATCGAACCCCATATGATCGAATCCGTAGGCGTATCCGTGGCTCGGATTCCACGCCAGGCAATCGCCGTCGTTCTGCAACGAAATATCGAACTTCTTATCGCGCGCCGGACCCGTTCGGTTATAGCTGAACGAACGCAGGTTATCCACGACCACGTCGCGACCTCCGGTTCCCACGATATCCAACCTTTCCATGGGGAAAGGCTCCTGGAGCATGCAGGCCGACTGGATCGTGCCGACCGTGCCCGCTTTGGTTGAAAAATCGACCAGGAAAACGCCCGTCGTATCGGTATAGATTTTATGCCTGACGCTTATGTTTTCCAAATCGCCTAAGAAGAACCGGGCCAAATCCAAGTGGTGGATGATATGGTTGAAAACGAAATAGTCTATCGACCGGTACGGGCTTGCGTGGAATTTGGAGTAATACATCGCGGGGATCCCGAATTCCGCCCGGCCGATCACTTCCTTCGCCATCATGTACGAAGTCGCGAATCGCCTATTGAAGCCGACCATCGCGACCTTGCGGCTTTTCTTTTGAAGCTCGGTCAATTCTTTAGCTTCGGCGGCTGTCCGGCAGGGCGTTTTTTCGACGAATACGTTAACGCCTTTTAAAAGGCAGTATTTCATCACTTCGTAATGAACCGCGGCGTTCGCGCCGCATACAACCGCATCCGGCTTCTGCTGATCAATCATCTCAGTGTACGACGCGTACTGGGCCGGCGCGTTGAACGTTTTCGAAAACCGTTCCAATTGCTTCTGCTCGATGTCGCAAATGCCAACCAGACGGACAGGCAATTTACGCATCGCGAAATACATAACGTTGTAAAGGTAATCTCCGCAGCCGACCAAAGCGAGCTTTATTTGTTCCATTTTTGCTTTCTCCCGCATCCAAATTAAGAAACCGCGATATAAACGGAAAAGAATTCTTCAAAAGACGGCACCGTAAAGACAACGCGCAACGCGCCCTTTACATTTTCCGCTCGTGTCGGCGTAATATCAGCTCCCGTCTTCGGAAACAGCGTCCGGAATTCTTCCAGCCGAGACGCGGGAACGGTGAGGGAAACGCTGAACGGCCTGGTCGGCGATACTTTTTTAATCGTCCTCCGGCCGGAAGACGCGACGTTGACGAAAGCGAGAACGTATTTGTCCGATTCGCCTAATCCTTTCGTCAGTCCGACATGGACGCTGTCAGGAGCGTCCGTCTGGAGGCTTAGCTCGGGAGCCAGCCAATTAAACGCATTCCTGACCAAATCGAAAAAATCCTCGTGCCCGTTTTTATACACGCAGGCTTCCATTTGGTTGGCGAAATAGACGACGCGGCCGTTCCCGAACCGGTTAGCGTAGACTGTCGGAAAATCGGTCTCCTCAGTTCGGATCCAAGCCTGTTCCGGATATTGATTGGGAATCATCGGGATGTAGGTGCAAACCGTCTCGCCGTTCGCGCTTTTCGGTGTGACTAAGAGCGTCTTCCCGCCATTGATGAAGAAGCGGGTTTTCCCGGCGTTCATTCCGGCGAGCAGCGGGTGGTCAGGCGCGCGGACCATTTGGTAGCAATCCGTTTCGGTGTTTTTGATCAACCCGGTACTTGAAACGCCGAACACGTCCGTCAGGCCGAAATCATTCCGCCGCACGCAATTCTCGTCGTACAGAGAAGTTTCGAAACCGGCGAGCAGGGAACCGCCGCTCCGTACGTAACCCCGCACAACGGCGATTTCCGCTTCCGACAAGCATGCCCCGTTCGGGATGCACAGGATTTTTACGCCTCTGAGGGATTCGGCGCAAAAGCCACGGTCCGTGACGAAGCCGTAGGGTATATGAGCATCCACAAGAACCGATTCAAGCCCTTTGATGCCGACGCCGTACCCGTCGCGCGATTCATCGTCGCTGCCGATGAAATCGCGCGTCGCCTTGGAGAAGAAAATAGCCGCGTCCATGACCGGCGCCTGCCCCGCGAGGATTTTCTCGTTCTCCTTCAGGTAGCCGTACGCGTCGGCTTCGACGTACGCGTTCCGCCTATCGACCGTCGCGTCCGGATGTTGTCCGTTGAAAAGACAGTTCCAGAAATTCGCCCCGACCGACGCGGCTTCCCACATCCACAAACGAGTCTCCGCGTGAGGATCTTTCACCAAGCGCCACCGCGTTCCGTTATTGCCCGTCAGCAGCACTGTTTGCTTCTTAGGATCGACGGCTTTCAAGAATCGGACCGCGCTGGCGGCGTAGGAAAGATCGTCGTACGGCTTTCCATTCGGGGCTCCGGTCAAAAAGCCGGTGCCGACGATGAAATCGAAATCGGCGGCGGCGTAGGTATCGATTCCGCTGTTGAATGAACTCGAAGCGTGGTAGATGCCGAACACCTCGGCAGCGAACGCTTTATCTTCGCCGGATTCCTTGACAGCGGCGCGGAGGCGCCGAATGTGCTCTCGGGCTTTGACGCTTTTCCATGACCGGTACGGAGCGAAGACCGCGGACGCGTAATCGCCGCTCTGCGGAATTTCGTTCCCGGTATCGGCGCGGTACGCGTCGCGGCAAGTCTTGCAATAGCAAACCTGCGACCCGAACGCGACCGAATTTTCCCAAATACCGTCCACAGGGAATTTTCCCATAAGCGACCGGATGAAGCGCACGGCATGGCCGTTGGCGTATTCTCCCAGATAACAGGGCGAATACAATCCCTGAGGATTGATTTTCGGCGAACCGTCCGCGTTCGCGGCGAACCAATCCGGGTGCGCTTCGTAGCGGTATTTTTGAACGCCCCGGAAATCCACCCGGACGATTACATGGAATCCCGCGCGATGACAGGCCGCGCAAATATCCGCGAGAATTTCCTGTCCGCGCTCCATGAAGGGATTCCAATGGGCAAGCTCGATTTCATTGTGAAAAAAATCAACGATCCCTCCCGCGTTGACGATCAGTACGTTGCTTCCGCTCTTTTCCATATAGCCGACTACGGCTTCCGCGTCGTAGTCGACGATATCGATTTCCCGCAAAACAGTTTGCAGTATGCGTAATTGTTTTCGGTACCAATAGTCCATTCGCTTTCCTCCGCTTTATTCGATCACCGCTAATTCATGATCCCTAACGGATTCAATGACGAAACGGAGCATACCTTTTTCTCGGAAGCACGCGACCTTTTTCTCGGATACGGTAAGGTACGCATATTTCGCATCGCTCGTTCCTGCCGGAATTTCGACGACATAGGGTCCCGCCGCTACGATTTCGCTTATCGGAACGCGCCAAGCGCCTTCATTGTTCAGATTCGTGAGATGCAGCAGCAAACGCTTTCCCTGTTTGTACATATTGATATCGATGAGCCCCGGTCCTTCGACCCTGACGGGGAATGTCTCCCCGACGGCCCAAGCCAAGGCATTCCTCAATAAGGTCCCGTGGTCAGGATTATTAAAACGACCGTACAGCCGATCGAAATCACCGGCGAAATAAACAACCTTTCCACCATTTCGTCCGATGCGGAAGGTCGCGGCGGGAAGCGACGTTCTCGGTTGCCGCATCCACGCGAATTCGGGCGGATAAATCGGGAACGGCGGAACATAGGTCAGGAAAGCGGAGGTATCGGGAAGAAGGTCGATTACTTCCAGACAGCCGCCGAAGGGGAGAATGTCCGTTTTCTCGAATCCGGCCGCCAATATGGACAAAATCCCGGAATCGGAGTCTCGTTCGATTCGTGCGTAACTCTGCGCATCGAACGTTTCCCATTCTTCAAGTTTTGGTTTGGTAATCCCGTGACGGCAATTCCGCCGGCGCACGCCTAGAAAATCTTCTAACGTTTCGTGGCGTCTCGGATTCCCTTCGGTGTCGAAGATGCCCGTACGACCACTCGCCACAATGGAGCCGCCCTGCTCCGCGTGATCGATCAAAGCGGCGCACTGATCGTTGGATAACGCGCCGACGTTCGGCAAAACGAATGTCGAAATCCGGCCGCGGTATTTTGCGATGTTGTCCGCATGCACCGGGATGAACGGTATACGGCCGCGGATTAACGCGTTGATCGTGCCGCGCCACGGAAGCGAGAATTCGAATTCCGCGTTATCCCGGGCATAAAAATCGATATTTTCTTGG
>JBAYHM010000276.1:0-6116 GCA_041666155.1 Treponemataceae bacterium | reverse complement strand
GTCGTTTCAGCGTCGTCCAGTCTTCCGGTAGAATATTCGGCGCCGAAATATAATCCGCCGGCGGTACGTGCCCCAACAATCCAGGATAAAACATGGGATATATCTGTTCGTTCACCGATTTGACGGCGGAAAAGCCGTCCGCTATGCCGAATACTGTTTCCATTGTTCGATACCGTTTGGATAGATCGAGCAATTGGCTTTGCGTTTCCTCTTTGTAAAACCATTGAACAAAGGCACCGGCGGCCGTTCTGGCTTTACCTTTCTTGCACATTCCCAGGTATGAGGCGCCTTCATACACCGGAATGGCTGAGTCGCGGGCAATCCAGCGGAAATCGAGCGCCGCGCGCGATTCTTCGCTCACGGTAAAAAGCCGGTCGCTGGTCATATAGGCAAAGAGAATGCGGCCACCCGCCGCCAAGCGGGGCGCCGGATCGTATAGGTATTTGAACGCGAAATCGTCCTCCGCCGTCGCGTCGCCGTTGGCTTCGGTCGTCCAGAGCCTCACTTGGGAAATAGCGCGTTCAAGCGCGGTAGCGTCCCAGGCAAGCGGTGTGCCTTCCCTGAACGAAGCTCCGTAAAGAGTCGCCAGAATGAGGAGAAACTCATCGCTCCACCGGGGAGAGAAACCCATTCGCGTGAAGTAAGCGTCTTTTTGTTCGTTATATGCTCTTCCCAGGTTTTTAACGTCCTCCGGTGCAAGGGTGAAGGATTTTGCGACAATGGGCGAATTCTCCCGGGAAAAAATCAACGCGGGAATATTGAAGGACACAGGTAGGAGGTACTGTTTTCCCTCAAGATTTCCGAGTTTAAGGAGCGACGGATAAAAGGAATTTTCGATCAGAAGCAGGTCTTCGAAGAAAAAGTCCAAGGGGGTGAAGAACGCGCGCGTAGAAGCGCTTTTAAGCCAGCTTCCGACGACGATGTCCGGCACGTTATCGGTATCGCCTAAGGCCAGGGCCGGAGCCGCTTTGTAAAAGACTTCCAACTTATAGCGGGATTGGGACGCGTTGAAGTGTTCCGCGTAAGCGACGAATTCCGGTCGATCGGTCCACATGACCGCGGCTCGTTGTTCGCCTATGCCGCATGAGGTCAAGGTTAGCACAAAGCACAGACCGAAAAAATATATCCGCATTATCGAATCCTACGGGGCGCTATGGACGTTGTCAATCCGTGTCTGAATCGATAGAATAGAGAGAATGCAGGTCAAAGATTCGGACATCGCGCGGCTCATCGAGCGGCTCGGTGACCATTATAGGACGAATATTTCCAACCGCTACGTGCGGCCGGCTCTTCTCCACCTCACGCTGGAGAATCAGGCATGGGACATGATTGAGAATTTGACCGAGAAATCGGAACAATTCCGCTATCAGGGCTTCCATTTGGATGAACTCTATCGGCAAATAGCTGCCGCCTCTCGGTTCGTTTTTTTGGCCCGACGTGAACTTGCGCCAACGCTCCGTGTGCGCTTGAGCGCATCCCTCAAAGGAAACGATTCCGACCGGGTTTTGCGGGATATGGCGATCAATAATTTTTCTTCTAATTTGCAGCTGTTCGCGGATTTGTTGAACGAATTGTTCGTGAAGCTGGTTGAATTGGATAAACAAGAGTCCGGCGGCAAGGTGCCTTTGTACAAGCAAATGCCCGAACTTCAGGATCTCGGCAGGCAGCTGGTAGGCAGTTGATCGCCTAAGCATTCATCTTTATATCGGGGCTGAACCTAACCGACAAGGTTAAGTTCAGCCTTTTTTATTACGCTTTCAGGGCTATCGCCGTTTCATAAATCGTTTTGTACAGATCGGGGATTCGTTCCGCCTCAACGCTTGCGAAGGCAATGCGTAGGTAGTTCTCTCCAAGCGCGATTGTGCCGATACCGTGTTCTTTCAACAGAGTCTGCCTGAGCGTCTCGGCGCTGATGCCGACGCAGCGGAAACACATGAAATACCCGGAGTTGAAGGGTAGGCTCTCAAGAGCGGGGTTCGTGGGATTCGCCGCAATGAAGCCTTTTACCGTCTCGTAGCGCTTTTTCAGAAGGTGTTGGAAGCGTTTTTTTTCTTCCGCGCTCCGAGGATCGGCGAGAGTTTTGAGCATCAGATGCTGCGCGGGGGTATTCGCGCAGGAAACCGATGAGCGGATCGTGCCCATGAGTTTTTTCACCAGCGCGTCGTAAGTCGTTTCATTCAACCCCTTCGAACCAAACGTCACGAAACCCATGCGGAGGCCCCAGACATAGTCTTCTTTCGTGGGTCCGTCGATCTTAACCGCGAGTACACGTTCATGAAGCGACGCGAGGCGGCCGAAGAGGGACTCGGGGTAGATCCCCGTTTCGTAGGCGAGGCCGAAATACGCGTCGTCGACTATCGCGAGAACGTCGGCGCTTTCCGCCGTTTCCTTGATGAGCGCGATAAACGTCTCGGCTTCTTCGGTGCTGATGGAGTAGCCGGTCGGGTTCTGCGGGAAATTGAGAATGATGCGAACAGCGCCGGTTTTTGCGGCTTTCCTGATCGCCGTTTTGATTGAGCCCATATCCAGTCCGCTTCCTTTTCCGAAGAAAGGGACCGCGATGACGTCGGCTCCGCGTCTATCCGTAAATATGAGTCCGTAGTTATCCCAGCACGGATCACTGACAAGGATCGGTGTTCCTTCATCAAGGAATAAATCGGCGATATAGGAGATGCCGGCGGTCAATCCCGGCACAACGGCGGGAAGAGATACCTTTTTGGGGTCGATCGACGGATTTTTTTTTGCCATGGAAGCTAGCCACGCGGTGCGCGCCTGTTCCACACCCGCCGTAGGGGCGTAGGCGACTGCCTCCGCAGCTGAAAGCGTAGGCATGCTTTCGGCTATGGCGGATAATATAAGAGGTCTACCGCCCTCGTACGCCATGCCGATGGTGGCGTTGGCTTGGTGGGCGAGTTTTTTTGCTTCGGCTGACTGGGCTATGATCCCTTTTGGGAAATAGAGACGCTTGCCGAGGCCTGAGAGAAGGCGAGCGGCGACGGTACCGTCCAGTACGGTATTGAGTTCTTGGGCAAGTGCGTTCATGGGCCGAGACTAGCCGCCGTACGTCTCCGCTGTCAATAGATCGTTTTGAATATTGTAATGTCCATTTTCTCCCGATAGAATGAATTTTATGGAACAAGATCGGATTAAGGAAACAAATGCGCTACTCGGCGCGTGCCGCACGGAGCTCGCCAAGCGGGTTGTGGGGCAGAGCGGCATGGTCGACGGGCTTTTGATCGCGCTTATCGCGGGCGGTCACGCGCTTCTTGAAGGCGTTCCGGGACTGGCTAAAACTTTGGCCGTCAAGACGCTTTCCGAACTGACCGGACTTTCCTTCAAACGTATTCAGTTCACTCCTGATCTCCTGCCAGCGGACCTTACGGGTACTCTGATCTGGGAACAGGCAAAGGGGACTTTTTCCGTGCGCAAGGGACCCATTTTCGCGAATGTTATCCTTGCCGATGAGATCAACCGCGCACCCGCCAAGGTGCAGTCCGCCCTGCTGGAAGCGATGGAAGAGCGTCAGGTGACTATCGGTGAAGAAAGCCTTAAACTTCCTGATCCTTTTTTTGTTCTCGCGACGCAAAATCCTATCGAACACGAAGGTACTTACGCGCTCCCCGAGGCCGAACTGGACCGTTTCCTGGTTAAATTGCTTATTCCGTATCCGAGCAGGGAAGAGGAATCCCGTATCGTCCGGCTCGTGGCCGCCGAGTCGCCGACTCCCATTAAACCGATCTTGGACGAGAAGACCCTGCGGAAACTATCCGCCGCCGCTGAAAGCGTTACCGTGGACGAACGTGTTGTCGAATATATAGTGTCCCTGGTCGCGGCTACTCGTCCGGCGGAAGATCATCGTAAGTCTCACCGGGATGACCTGTACCGTTACATATCCTTTGGGGCTTCCCCTCGCGCTTCTATTTCCCTTTTCCGCTGCGCCCGCGTCCGTGCCCTGTTTGAAGGCCGCGCCTACGTCATTCCCGAAGACATCAAGGAGATGGCTCCCGCCGTGCTCCGCCACCGTGTCGTTCTTTCGTATGAAGCGGAGGCGGACGGCCTGAACGCCGACGACGTCGTCGCGCGCGTACTCGGCTTTGTGCCCGTTCCCTAAGGAATACCGGCCGTGACCCGCCGAGATATCCTGGCGCGAATCGCGACATTCCCCCTTGTAACGGATGAATTGGCCGATGATCTGCTTTCCGGCGATTTTCGCTCCATCTTCAAGGGCCAGGGCATTGAGTTTGATGAAGTTCGCCACTACGAAAGCGGAGACGACGTTCGTTCCATCGACTGGAACGTAAGCGCGCGCTTCGGTTCCCCGTACGTGAAAATGTTCCGCGAAGAGCGCGAACTCACGGTGTTCGTCATTCTTGATTCAACGGCCTCCATGGATTCGGGTGGCGGCGCTCTCAGCCGCCGGGAACAGGCGATATTCGCGACCGCGCTCTTGGTTCTTTCCGCCGAGCGGGCCGGGGAACGGGTCGGCGCCCTAATCTACGACGGCGACGCACGGCGTTTTTTCGCGCCCCGCAAGGGACGCGCTCACGCTATGGCTATAGTTGAAGCGGCGGTTTCCTCAACCGCCCACGAACGCGGCGCTTCTCTGGTTCGTTCGTTGGGCCGGGCCCTGGCAGGCAGCGCGCGGATACTTAAACGTCGCAGTCTGGTGGCGATCGTTTCCGACTTCATGTGCGCGGAGTGGGAACGCGATCTCGGTTTTTTGTCGAGAAAGCACGATGTTGTCGCGTTCCGCGTATCCGATCCTGTGGATACCGCGATGCCGGACGCGGGGCTTGTCCGTATGATGGACGGCGAAACCGGTATGCGGACCCGAGCGCCGACTGGCTTCGCTTCCTTCCGGGACGCATGGACCCAGTGGCACAACGAACGTACGGAGGCGTGTCGCACCGCTTGTTCCCGTAACGGGGTCCCCTGCATCGATCTGTCCACGGATGACGACGCGGTACTCGTTCTATCCCGCTTTTTCGGCGCGAGGAGACGGGCGTGATACGGGCCCTCTTTCTGGTCGTCTTATTTTTCTCGGCCGCGACGTCGTCTTTCACCGCCGATTCAGCCCGTGAGACGACGCTCGTGCCGCAGATCGTGTACGTCGGTGACCGGGCCCGACTTATCGTGCCTCTCGACTCCGTTCTGTCCGCATCGGCGCCGCTTTCGCTGGTCATAGACCAACGCGAATCATTGCCGAAAACGGGGAGCGTCCTGATTCATCGTATTGAAATCGAACGTCGTCCGCTCGTGTCGCGCGCGATTATCGATTTTACCGCTTTCGCACCGGGGGATGTCGCGTTCCCTACCATCGAATTAGGCGGTCTACGCTTGGCCGGTCTTCGCGTCAAGATCACGTCCGTGCTTGAAAACGGCGCTACTGAGTTGTCTCCGCCTGAGGCCGCATTGACGGCTCCCGGCACTTACCTGTTCATTTACGGCGCCATCGTCATCGTCCTCATTGCGGTATCGGGTACTTTGTTTCTCGTGTTGCGCGGTATTCCCCGGCTTACCGCTTACCTGGAGCGACGACGGCGGGGGTTAGCCGCCGGGTCCCTTCGCCGTGTGCTGGCCCGCCTCCAAACGGAGGGGGGCCAGATGGAAGAAGGCGTGTTCCTGACTATCTTGTTCGATGAGCTACGGAGCTATTTAACGTACCGGACGGGATCCAATTGTCACGCGTTGACCGCCCGTGAGTTTTCTCTCGTTCTCGGATCCGAATCGATTGTTCCGCATTTTTCCTCCGAGGATCTTGCGTTCCTTGAGTCTTTGTTCAGGAGAGGCGATGCCGTAAGGTTCGGTGCCGTTCCTATCTCCTCCGACGAATTGCGAAGCGCGCTTCACGGTGTCGGCGAATTAGTCGATCACGCGGAGGCCGCCGCATGCTGAGTTTTGAGCAGCCGCTTTATTTCGTCCTCGGACTCATCGTTTTCGTAGTGGTGCTGGTCGTTTGGCGCTTCCGTCGCGGAGTGCTCTCCGTGTCCATTTCTCTCGGACCGCCCGGCGGAGAATCCTTCTCGCCGCCGATCGGCGCGGACTTGTCGGTTCGCCTCATCCGTGTTGCCGAATTTGCCGGCGCGTTCTGTTTCATCGTCGCTCTTGCCGGTCCC
>JBAYHM010000275.1:0-6124 GCA_041666155.1 Treponemataceae bacterium | reverse complement strand
CATCCACGAGCCCTTTGAAGTCCAGGACCCAATACGTCTGATGAAAAACTCCGCGGAACTGCATGAGCGGATCATGCGGAGTTTTAAGTAAGGCCCCGCTATGGTCAAGCCCCTTTTCTTCTACAATGACGGTGCCGGTCTTAAAAAGGGCGGAAAAATCCGATGCGCTCTCTGTCCTCATGAATGCCTTCTGGCGCCGGGAAAAAGCGGGCTTTGTCTTGTCAGGCAAAATGTCGACGGTAAGCCGGCGCTTCCCTTTTACGGCAGCATTTCCGCGCTCAACATCGATCCGATTGAAAAAAAGCCGCTCTTCCACTTCCGTCCTGGTTCTTCGGTCTTTTCGGTAGGGTTCGTCGGCTGTAACCTCCGCTGCCCGTTCTGTCAAAACTGGGAGATATCGCAAACGACTGAAACAAAAACAAGACACCTCGAGCCTCTAGAATTGATATCGCTCGCCGTGAATAGCAAAACAGGCGCGATAGCGTATACCTATTCCGAACCCTTGGTGCATATTGAATACGTGCTTGAATCCATGCGAATTGCGCATAAGGCGGGACTGGCGAACGTGCTGGTCACCAACGGCACAGCGCGCACGGAGGCGGCTAATGAAGTACTCTCGCTCTGCGATGCGGTAAATATCGACCTGAAATCAAGCCGCGCCGAAACCTACCGGGTAACGCTCGGCGGAGATATCAAGGTGGTAAAAGACTTCATTGCGGCCGCGGTGAATGCGGGCGTGCACACGGAAGTGACAACGCTGGTCGTCACGGACTTGAACGATACAGAGGAAGAAATCAAAGAATGCGCGGAAGTCCTTTCAGAACTTTCCGCCGATATTCCCTATCACTTATCCGCTTACCACCCTGATTACAAATACCGCGCCGGCGCTACGCAGGCAAAGCAATTGGTATCCTTCGCCGCTATAGCGCGCCGGAGTTTACACTACGTATATGTCGGAAACATAGCGGGGGAATCTAACGGAATCCTCTGTCCCGTCTGCGCCGTGACCGTCATCAAAAGAAACGGGTACGCCGTCGACACCTCCGGTTTTTCAAGGGACTCGGCGGGAACGGCGAGCTGCAAACAATGCGGCGCGGCCCTTCCATTTCGGTTTTAAAGAGGCATATTACGATGCGCGACTATTACCGGCTCAAGCCGTTAGGGTAAGGTGTTAAGAATGTTATCTATCGACATTTCTCATAAAGTTGTGGTCACAGCCTTTTTCACTTCCGCTTTTTTTTCTTTCCACCTTTTCAGATATCTTTACAAAAAAATACACAGCTCCCGCAGCATCTTTTACATGGCATATCTCCTAGCGGCATGCGGGTGGTGGGCAGCATGGAATGCGGCGGAATATCTTTTCACGGGGCTGGAAATAAAGCTTATCACGGCGAATCTTCAATATTTATCGATATCGAGCATCCCGGTCCTTTGGTATTCGTTCGGGCAATCTTACGCTCGTGAAGAACGATCCGGTGAAGGCAGAGATCCGCATCCGCTAATTTGGCTCATACCGGTCGTCACTTCCGTTCTTGTTTGGACCGATACGTTCTTCGGTTTAGTCAGACGCGATATCCATTTGACGACGGGACAGAGCGGATTCGTTTCAATCGCGAAAGACTTCGGTCCGTGGTTTTGGCTCCACTCCCTGTATTCGTACGTATTGATCATTCTGGGTATCGTATTCCTCATAAAAGGAATTTTTGTTCATAAAAATAAAAATAAGTTTCAAGTCGCGCTCCTTATTGCCGGAGCTCTTTTCCCGGTGCTCGCGAATTTACTGTATGTTACTCACCTCTTCCCGATTCCCGACCTTGATCCGACCGCGATCGCGTTTTCGTTCACCGGAATCTTTCTCTTAATCAATTTGAAGCGGCTTCAATTCCTTCCGATCGTGAGCGTCGCCCGAGAAAAAGCGCTGGAAGATCTCCGCGAGGCGGTGTTCATTTTTGATCAAACTTCGTGTTTGGCGTACTCGAACGCCGCAGCCGATCGCCTCTGCAACCTTTCATCGCGGAATATCGGCGCCCATATTGATGCGTTGGGTCCGATTCTGTCGCAGCTTGGCGACATGCATGCGGGGGAAGAACGAGAAATCACGATAGAGGACGGCACTGCCGGAGAGCAAAGGAAGCGAGACTACGGCGCGAGAGCTAGTGAAATTTCAAATAAAGGGAAAACAATAGGTTTGACTCTTGTCCTGCACGATATCACTCGTCGCGCGGCTGCCGAGGAAGCCCTCAAAACGTCCTACCAGCAGCTAGAAAAAAAAATTGAGGAACGGACAAAAGCGGTGCGGGAAAGCAACGACCGTTTGAAAGAAGAACTGGAACACCGAATACGTATGGAACGGCAGCTTTCCCATACCGCCTTGCACGATCCCTTGACTGGGCTACCGAACAGAAACCTCTTAAAGAGCAGAATCGAACAGGCGATCGCCCGGTATCAACGAGAAGGTACCGCCCAATACGGTATCCTGTTTCTTGATATCGATGATTTCAAACAGATAAACGATAATTTTGGCCATAACGCGGGGGACGCGTTCCTTTGCGAAATTGCGGCCAGACTTAAACGCAGTGTTCGGGAAGTCGATACGGTTTCTCGGCTCGGCGGTGACGAATTCGTCGTGCTGCTCGACGGCGTGGGTATTCGTTTAGACATTGAGACAGCCGCGGAACGCATAAGCGATGAACTGACGGTACCCTTCAAGATCGGGATGAATTCGATCGTTCCAACCGCGAGTCTTGGTTATTTACTCAGCCGACCGGAAATATCGGATGCGGAGGACGCGCTGAGGAACGCGGATATCGCTATGTACCGGGCAAAGACTGATGGAAAAAACAAACGAGTGGCTTATACAGACCAGATGCTCGCACACGTCCAGGAAAAAAACCGATTGACCGCCGATTTACGCTTAGCGATCGGCAACGGACAGATCAGCTTGGCTTTTCAACCCATCGTGTATTTGGACGGCCGTACCGCGGGTTGGGAAGTGCTTGCCAGATGGAAACACCCGGATTTTGGAATGATCGGTCCCGACCGTTTTATTCCGATCGCGGAAGAATCCGGCCTTATCGTTCCCTTAGGTACTTTTATCCTGCTAGAAACGCTTAAACAGGCCGCAAAACTCAAAGCAGCCGCGTTCTTTGACCAATCCGGTCCGGACGAAGAACTTTTTTTTGCGGTCAATGTTTCAGCTGTTCAATTCGGACAAGCGGATTTCGCCGAGTTGGTACTATCCAGCATCGAACGATATGAACTTCCTCATTCGATGCTCCATATTGAGCTTACCGAGAGCGCCATCATCCAAAATCAAGATGCCGTTGTCTCTATGATCAGCCAACTTTCCGCACACGGTATTTCCTTCAAACTCGACGATTTTGGGACGGGATATTCCTCTCTTGGATATCTTGACCGCATCCCGATCGATACGGTGAAAATCGACCGCAGTTTCATCGCCCGGATAGAAGAAAATGGGGCTGAGACACAATCCTCGGCGAGAATAGTGAAAGGCATTATTTCTTTGAGCCACGAACTGGGCAAAACGGTTATCGCTGAAGGAATCGAAACAGCTACGCAGGTGGAAATCCTAAAGAGTTACGGGTGTGATTTCGGTCAAGGATACTTTTTCAGCAAACCGATAGATGCCGACGCTTTGGCAGTGTCGCTTTTGAAGCTGCAACTCTCGAATCAGCCTGGATAAACGCTGGTTTGCTAACGCAATACCGTGAATGCTGCGGCGACGACAACCAATAAGCCAAAAACGGTAAGGGCGTACACCCAAAACGGCAAAGAACCGGTCGGCACGGAAACTTTTCGAGTAGAAGCTAAATCATAGGTGTCTCCGGAATGGGAGGGCGGCGCGGAATAGCCGCAGGAAGGGCAACCGGCACTAAAAAGAGCTTCGGAGCCCGAGAAACCGCATTTAGGGCAAAGGATCGACGAAAAATGACGCCCGCACGCAGAACAACGATGCGCATTTCGGGAAACCTCGGCGCCGCAATGCTCGCAGAAGAACCGTGGCCCCTTACTCATAATCCGATTTCCGTAAAAGAGTCAAAACGGGTACCAAGGACTTCCTCGGCAAAAGCTACGGCCGCGTGATCGCGTTCTCTTGATATAAGTCGTTTAGCATCCGGATACGCTTCATCCATTTTTTTGTACAACGCACCATCGCCTTCGGGAAACGCCAAACGATACCGGGTTTCTTCCGAAGGAGCGTATGCGGATAAGCGTTCCGCGCCGAAGCGGAATTCGACAAGCGCGCGACTGCACGAAAGGGAACCGGTCAATGCGATCCCCGTTGACGGCGGTACGGCTTTCGGAGCCAACACGGCGTCCAAAGAGAGCGCGTAGTTGTCATAGAGCAAAAGGATTTTATCAAGAGAGGCGGCGCGATCGGAAAAAAAGTGCGATTTTTGAGGGACACCGAAAAACAAAACAAAAAAAGCGCAAAGCTGGAAAAGATCTTGAGTGGAAGAAACAACCGCGGAGGAACCGCCCCCGGCAATTCTACCAAAATATCCTGCTACCAAGCGTCTGTGCAGATCGAGAAAAAGCGGATCATAGAAAAGTCGATGGCGCAGAGCTACGGACGACACCGACGGCGCCCTAGCCTACGGCCTTCTCCTTGGAAGGACTCGGAGAATCGGCTTTCGGGCAACCTTCGCAAGCGGTTGTTGATGCTGGTTTTGATGTGGAGGGAGTACTAGACGGGGTTTTAGATTTATTCCCACCGTTATCCGTCACATAAAAACCGGAACCTTTGAAGATAATACCGGAACCGCCGTTAATCATACGACGCACAGCCTTTCCACATTCAGGGCATTCAGAAAGAGGCTCATCCTTCATGCTTTGAAAAGCCTCGAACACATGTCCGCAGGTTTTACACTCATATTCATACGTTGGCATAGCCAGGAATATACTGATATTTACGGGTAAAGTAAAGCGGCGTCCGCGGTGGGCAGCAGGGAAGCGAGCTCTGAGGTTTGCAAATTCATAATCGAATAGGTCAGACAGTTTCCACTGATGGAGGATGTCGATCTCAACAGTTTACCCGCGAATTTCATGCGCGGATCAGGATCATCGCTTCGGATAAGGTTTCGGGCAAAGCGCAAGATGGCCGACAAAGCGCGGACTTCACTTTCGCCGGGCGCCGAGGCAATGAATTCCCCGGAGTATAAAGAGTCAACACGTTTCAGGGAAAGGACCAACTCCGAAACCGGCAGCCGTATCGAGTCGCCGCCCGGACCCAAAAGGCGAGAGAAAGCCGCGGCGGGTTCGGGAATCCAGGCACGCAAGGAGGAGTCGGCGGCCGTCAAATAAAACGAAGCGGGAATTGTCGGGCCACCACTCTCTGCCCAAGGCGAAGCGTCGGAAACCACCACAGCCCCGTCCGAATCGAACGCGAGGGAAAGTCCGTTTTTTGAACGCCAATAGGGCTTTGCGCCATCGATGCGTTTCCAATCGCGACTGAAGCTGAGGGACAACCAAGCTTGAAATTGCGGATAATCGCCGATGGCGACAAGGCGAAACCGTACATCCCCACTTTTGGGAAACAAAGCTATAGCCGCGGAACGGGTCTTCGTTATCAGGTCGCCGAAGCGACCATCGCCGCGCAGTTGCGGAATTGCTTCTTCCAAAATCGGCAGTATGTCGGAAGCCTCGCACACGGCGTACACCGCCGCGCCCGATCCGAGTCGTTCAACAATGGACTCAGGACTCGGCTTCGCGACGGGAACGCCTGCGCAAGCGGAGAAAAACGCGGTGATTGACGTGAGAAGAGCGACGATCGCCGCGAAGCGCCCTAGGCTTTCCGGACCTTTACGCGCCACGCCTCATCCTCCGCCTCAAGCTCGATCATACCGTCGGCCTCACCCCAGATGACCTCGATGGCCAGGGTCTCTCCTGCGACAAAATCGGCAAAAGTTTTCCAGGCATCCTTAAGACGATCGGAACCGAAAATCCACAAACGGATCCTGTCGGTAACGTCAAAGCCCGATTCTTTGCGGAGGTTCTGGACTCCGCGCACAAGATCGCGCACGTCGCCTTCCTTGGAAAGCTCTTCGGTAACTTCGGTGTCGAGCCCAACCGTGAGGGATCCTTCGTTGACTACGCGGAGATT
>JBAYHM010000274.1:0-6152 GCA_041666155.1 Treponemataceae bacterium | reverse complement strand
GACATGGTGGGCGGCCTTCAGAGTGAATTCGTTGCCGCCTTTCGAATCGATCGTATGGACCTCTCCGTTGCAGGCACAGATGTAAGAACCGTCGGCGTTAGCCCAGACGCAGAAGGAGGTCCCCCGTACGCCCGCGGTCGCTCCCTTCGTCCTGACGCGGAACGAATCGTCGCCGGACACTTTTTCCAGCTTGCGGAGTACCGAGGTCATGCCGCCTTTATCGATTGAAATCTCCGTAACCGCTTTTGAGAAGTCGATGGTCGCGATCGTGTTCATGCCAACGCGGATCGCGTTCTTCTCGTTGTAGACGATATCGCAGGAAGCGCCGGGAGCCGTCTTGAATGAAGCTTTCAATCCCAGCTCCATGCCGATTTCCGCTTCGACACCGTCGACCGTCACCGATCCTTCCACGAAAACAATACGGGCGACCACCGGCCGCGCAGGTTTAGCAGCGGAATTCGATTCGGCTTTCGGGGAGGCCGCGGCGAATGTAACAGTGAGGACCGAGAGAATCGCAATGAACGAAAGGATTTTCATAGTGATTCGAGTCTCGCTCATGCGGCGCTTCCCGTCAACCATCGCTTGCCTATAGTTGACCGCGGTCGTAGTATCAATGGGGGGAATCTATGCGTTTCGGTGAAAAACCGTATTGCCTGGTGCTGAGCGGCGGCGGCGCAAGGGGCGTGTACCATATCGGTGCGTGGCGCGCCTTGCGTGAATTGAAGATTCCCGTGAACGCTTTTATCGGAAATTCCATCGGCGCCATTATCGCCGGCTTTCTCGCCCAGGGCGCCGAACAGACGCTTGAGGAGATCGGGCGGACGATAAACGTCGACACCATCGTCAACCTGCCCGAAGGCTTCAAAAAAGACGGACTCCTTGATTTCGATCCGTCAAAGCTGCCCCGCATTTCGGAACTGTATCGGAAACTGACGGAAACGAAGGGTATCGATACCTCCCCGATGCTGGAACTCTTGCGCTCCCGTCTGGACGAAGGGCGCATCAGGCGATCGGGAAACGACCTGGGGATTGTGACCGTGAACGTATCTGATATCAGGCCGCGCGAAGTTTTCCTTGAGGAAATGGAGGAAGGCCGGCTTATCGATTACCTAATGGCCAGTTCCGCCTTACCCGGTTTTTCCGCTCCTGAAATCGACGGGAAAAAATACGCCGACGGCGGTCTCTGGGATAATATCCCTTACGCGATGGCGCGAAAGCGCGGGTACACCCGTATTATCGTAATTGACATTTCGGGGGTGGGCTTGAACCGTCGTCCGGATATCGCGGGCGGCACGACCGTCTATATACGGAATTCGATCGATATGGGCGGCGTGCTCGATTTTAACCGCGGCTTCCTGGATGCGTTTACGGAACTCGGATACCTGGATACGATGCGCGTTTTCGGCCGTTTAAAAGGCTATTCGTTTTTTATTAAACCGAATGATAAGCTCGAGCGCCGTTTCAATCGTTTTTTTGCCGAAAATTCATTTTCCTTTGGAAGCGGAGGGCCGAAGTTCCCGGATCAGATGCGTTACGACCGTGATCTGCTCTTGAAATATTTGGAATGCGCGGCGACGATCACGGGGGTAGAACGGGTTCAGCAGTACACCTACGAAGCTCTGGCCGAGGCGATTGATGACCGCCTGGTGATTGAGGACGAACGTTTGCGCGCGATGACTGAAAACGTCTCAAAGGAAGGTTCGGCCTCCGAAGAGTTCCGACGCGGCATTGAGCTTCTTATCCGCGAATCCTTACGCAAGAAGTTTTTCGACGAATGTCCGTACTACGTTATGCGTCTTTTACGCTCAGTCCTGTCCGGTCAAGCAAAGACGATCTCCGAAAAAGCGCTGGACGTATTTTGGCCGTCGCTGGACGCGGGTTTTGCGTATATCGACTTCAGAAAACGGTTTTGGGATACGTACTAAGGCGAGACACGCCGTTTTCTACGCGCCGGGAGTGGTATGCCGAACCGTGCCGACGCGAGGAAAGGCTTTCGCTGAATAAGCTATTGATCGGTCGTCATGATCGGCGCTTGAGCATACTTTGCGTCTTGAAAAAGAACGGGATGGCGGCAAGTTGCGCGGCGATGGAAAACGCGACGAGACCCGCCATCGATTTGTCGTAGAGGAAGCCCATCAGCCAGCTTCCCAGGAACCAGAACAGGCCGAAGCCCGTATTGAAAATGCCGAAGGCGGTACCGCGCTTTTCTTTGGGAACTATCGTGGTGACGGCGGCTTTGAGTATGGACTCCTGGGCGCCCATGCCGATGCCCCAGAGCGCTACGCCCGCGACCGCGAGCGCGGTCGAATTGAACAGAAACACGAACGGCGCGAAGAAGGCCGATACGGCCGACGCGATAATGATTGCGTGCATGCCTTTACGGTCGTACATCCTTCCGAAGAAGAGAGCCGCCGCCGCGTCGACGCCCATCGCCACCGCGTACAGGATGGGCACGTAGTTATCGGGGAAGAGCTTCGTCTTGGCGAAATGGTAGGCCATGAGCGGAAAATCCGCGAAGCCCGCGGCCAAAAACGCGATGCCGACGAGATAGAACCAATAGGCCGAGCGCAGGCCTTCTTTCGACGTGGCCCCTTCGCTTTTTTCAAATTCGTGAGGGCGTGGATATTTTTTACGGGCGATCAGGATGAACGCGAGCGCGATCGTCGCCGGAATGGCCAGGAGCAGAAAGCACAACGAATAGGCCGACAGCTTTTCTTCTTTGCCTTTTATGGTGAGGACTACGAACAGCATGACCGGTCCGAGAAACGCGCCGATCTGGTCCATCGCTTCCTGGAGCGCAAAGCCTTTTCCCGCACCCACTTCAGAAGCCGCGAATGAGGCGAGCGTGCTTTTCGCCGGATTGCGGATCGCCTTGCCGAAGCGCTCCGCCAGGAGTAGCACGCAGGCGTACTGCCAGCCGAAGCCCGGCGCCAACGCCAGGGCGGGAATCACGACCAAGTTGATCGCGTAGCCGATGATGGTCAACAACCAGTAGCGTTTTGTCCGGTCGCTCAGGTAGCCGGTCGCGAGGCGGAGCGAGTAGCCGATGAACTCTCCCAGTCCCGCCACGAAGCCCACGGTCGACGCTGAAGCGCCCAGAAGCAGAAAGTACGGACCGATGATACTCCGCGCCCCTTCGTAGGTCAGGTCGGAGAAGAGGCTCACGATGCCGAGCAGTACCAGAAACGAGTACGCCGCTTTCTTCTTGTCGTCCATGAAGCAGACCTCCTCACACGAAAAACCGAAACCGCCTGAAAGAAAATAACACAGGTTGAAGCAGGTGGACGAGATCGCGGTGAAGTGCCCGTTCTTATATCGAAAAAAAACCATTCGTGCGCTAGTATGCCTCTATGGGGTGTTATTTTGTTCGATGAGCTGCGCGCCCAGTCGCCGCTTCGGGCCGTGTACTGGAAAGATCTCCGCCCGGGACTCGTGTTCGCCGGCGGCCTATCGATCAACGGCTGCCCTCCCGCGGAACTCAGCGCCTACCCGGTGCTCACATCTTCTCTGATTTCCGCCCTTCACGAGCGGTATAAACTTTCGCCGGATAAACGGGTGTTGGCGTATTCAGGCGATGGTGATTTGTCCCCATCCGAATTTTCCCAGGCGCTCCGCTCCGCGTCCGCCCGCCTGGTCCCGCTCAATTTGTTCCGCGCCGATATCAGAAACCTCAAGAAAGCGCAGCCTACTCCCGAAGTCGCCGTGTGGGACAGCGCGTGGGTGGAGCGGGGTAGTCTGATCTGGCCGCTGCGGTCCATGGTACCCACCTTCCTTGCCGATCTTACTCGCGACATCGGCATAGTCGATGTCCTCAAGGGCGAGGTCTTCAGCCGCTTTCGTCTCCCCGCCGACAAACCCGTCGCCGTTCACTTGGTGGTGGACCAGTCCTACAGCATGAGCGCCTCGGGCAAGGATCAGCTGACCCGGTCGACGGTGAATTTGTTCCGGGGAAAACTGTCTCAGCTTTTGCCGCTCGCCGACGTGACGGTGTACGCCTTTTCCGAAGAGTGCCGCGTGGTCACCGGTTCACTTACGGGAAAGGAAGTGCGCCGCGCGGGGACCGATTTTTCTTCTTTCGTGAAAATCGTTCTGCGCCGCCTCAAAAGCGATCGGCCGAACGCCGTGCTCCTCTTTACCGACGGCCTTCCCGACGACCGCCGCGCCGCCGAGCGGGAACTGGAACGCTTTTCCCGCGCGCTCGCCTTCTATACGCAGATAGTCTTCAACCTGCGCGGCGACCGCGTCAGCTACGCGGTAGGCTCTTCGGATCAATCCCTCGACGGCTACGCCGCGGGGCCTGAACTGGAAGGCGCCATCGAACTTTCCCCCGAAGAGTACCAAACCCAGGAAGCCGACTTCCGCCTAGGCTTTTCCTCCCTCGCCCGCGCCGCCGGCGGCAACCAGCTCATCCTCACCGTCGACGATGCCCTGAGCCTCGCCTCCGTCGAAGTCTTCGACCGCTGGTACGGCGGCTTGGTGAACTAAGCTTTTCAGCTCCTCTTGTCGTTCATTTTCCTTTGATTCTTTTGGATCGATTCTATACGTTCAATACTATGAACTACTTAATCATCGGCGCGGGCGCGGCGGGCATGGAAGCCGCGCAGGCCATTAGAGTGAACGATCCATCTTCGTGCGTGACCATAGTTACCGACGACGCATATACGCACTACTTCCGACCCAAGCTGGTCCACTTCCTATCCGAGAATGGAGGTCCTGAAGAGCTTCCCCTTCATACGGCCCAATGGTACCAGGAACACGGTATAGCCTTCGTGACCGGACGGCGCATCACGGATCTCGGCGTGGCCTCCCATACCGCGATTGATAGTCAAGGCGGCGCCTACCTGTGGGATCGCGCTCTGCTGGCCTGCGGCGGAAACGCGTTCGTTCCTCCTATACCCGGCGCGAATCGAAAAGGCGTTTTCACGCTGCACAGTTTGGATGACGCGATACGGATCCGCGACTATTCCATTGGAAAAAAGCGAGCGGTCGTGATCGGCGGCGGACTGCTCGGTCTTGAAAACGCCTTCGCGCTTTCCCAACGCGGTCTTGACGTTACCGTCGTCGAATTCGCCTCCTGGCTCTTGCCCAAACAATTGGACCGGGAAGGCGGCGAACATCTGCGGCGGCTCCTTGAGGCAAAGGGACTCCGCTTCATTCTCGCCGGCCAAGTTGAAGCGATCTCCGGCGTGGAAGCCGAAGGTCCCGCGAACGGCGTCCGCCTCAAATCCGGCAAGACGATGGAAACCGATATGGTTTTGGTATCCATCGGCGTTCGGTCGGAAACCTCCCTGGCCGTGAAAGCGGGAATCGCCGTGAACCGCGGCATCGTTGTGAACGACAGGCTTGAAACGTCGATTCCCGGCGTGTACGCCGCGGGTGACGCCGCGGAGCACCGGGGCGTCTGTTACGGATTATGGACCGTAGCCGGTGAGCAAGGCCGTGCGGTCGGCGCCAACATGGCTGGAATTGAAACCCTTTACGCAGGAAGTATGTCCTCAAGCCAGCTGAAAATCACCGGCATCGATATGTATTCCGCGGGAGACGCCTCCGTATTCGCGCTGCCGGAAGCGGAGAGCGAAACGGTTATTAAAGCCTCGGATGCGATCCAATACCGAAAACTGCGCCTCGGCGCGGACGGGAAACCCTTGGTTACCATGGTTATCGGAGAAAAAGCCGCTATCAAGATCGCGCGCAAAATCATGGCGGGTACGGCGAATCCGGAGGAATTCCGAAACCTCTGAGTAAGTAACCGCGATTGCTTTATTCAATCCGATGGCCGCGTTTACCGATAGCCGAGCCTGGCCTTCTCCTGATTCTGAAATGGCGTCGCGGCTTTCAGTTTTCTGAAAGCCGCGGCGTATTTCTAATTACTGGCCTACATACAAGTAGTTGCCTATTGTCGCCGCATAAACCTTGGTTCCATCGAAGAACACACTATTGATGACTGTTCCAGCCAGGCTATTGGTATAGGAGCTGCCCCCATTCGTCGATACTGATAACCCGCTATTGGTCGCGGCGAAAACTACCGTACCGTTTCCATAGACGCCATTTACGGTATTCGAACCCAGTCCCTGTGTGGTGGTGTAATTGGTCCAGCTTGTCCCGGAATTGGTGGAGATCGAGATTCCGCCTGCGGTAGCCGCGTAGATGTT
>JBAYHM010000273.1:0-6164 GCA_041666155.1 Treponemataceae bacterium | reverse complement strand
GAAGAAGGGCCCTTACCATTTCGCCGAAACCGAAGGTGACCAGAAGGAAATAATCGCGGCGCAGTTTCAGCGTCGGCAGTCCGACCAGGAAGCCCGATATGACGCCGACAACTACGGCAAGAATCATGGCGACCCACGGCGGCAGACCGAAGTTGACCGTCGCTATCGCCGCGGTGTAGGCGCCCAGCGAAATGAACGCCCCCTGACCGAGAGAGAACAGCCCAGTCAATCCCGTCATAAGATACACGGACAGGACGAATATTCCCGCGATCAAAGTGGTTTCTAAAACTTTTATGTAAAATATCATTTCGATACCTTAGGCCTTCACCGAGTAGAGCTTTCCGGCTATCCCTTGAGGTCTTATGAGGAGCAGCAGGATGATGCTTAGATAGATGATAATCGGCGTGATTGAGGAACCGACCTCGGCGATAAGCAGGCCTTCCACGGCCCCGAGAAGTAGGCCGGCGACAATTCCGCCGCCTAGGCTTCCCATCCCCCCGATTATGGACGCGATGATCCCCTTCAGGATCAAGCTGCCGATAAACGGTGTGACGGTGTAGGTCATTCCGAGAAAAAATCCGGTAACTCCGGCAAGCAAGCCCGCGATTCCAAAGGTTACCGAAATGATGAGATCCATATTAACGCCCATAAGGGCCGGAGTGTAGATATCCGTAGAGGCGGCGCGGACTGCTATGCCTGTTTTCGTCTTTTTGAGAAAGACGGACAAGGCTACGAGGACGAACGCGGAAATGCCGAGCATGAGGAGATAGGTCCGGGAGACGACAAGTTTCCCGAAAGCGAAGGTCGTTTGAGTGAGGAATTCGGGATAAGGATAATAATTGCTCCCCCAAAGGGCGGAGAAAAACTGCTGCACAAGCATGGCGATAGTGATGGAATTCACGAAGAAATAGGTGAGCGGCTTATTCTGGAGTCGGATAGGACGAAACACGAGTTTCTCTATGATGACTCCGACCAAGCCTCCCAGCAGTGTCGTCAGGAGCAGGGCGATCCAGAGATTATGGACCAGCCGCGTGGAGATGAAATAGCCCAGATATGCCGCTATAGCGACGACACCCCCATGAGAGAAATTCGAAAACTTGAGAACGTTGAAAATGATTCCGAACCCGACGGCCTCAAGGGCGTATACGCCGCCGAGCGAAATACCGTTTATTAGTTGTTGCAGAAAAACGGCGATGTTCATCTGTGATGGACCTCCTTTTCATGCTATCCCGCAAAACAGAAGCCGACAAAAAATCGCTTGATTTAATAGCGCATCGTGCTATTATATTGGATGTTGCATCATAACGCAACAAAATTCTTTTATAAGGAGAGGCTAGAAATGAAGAAAAGCGGTATAGGACGAATCCTGTTCTCAGCTGTTTTGCTTTTCTCGGTCGGCACTGCGGTAAGCGCGGGGGGCAAGGCGGAGGCGGCCAAGTCCGTAAAGGTCGGGATGTACGCCGATTTAAGCGCCGGTACCGCTCAGTGGGGCACCGACGCGGAAAAGGGCGCTAAACTCAAAGTAAAAGAAATAAACGCTTCAGGCGGAGTTCTCGGCCGCCCGGTTGAACTAATCGTCTACGATATCAAAACGAGCCCCACCGAAGCCGTCCGGGCTTATACGCGTCTTGCTCAGGAAGACAAGGTCGCGGCGATCAACGGATCGCTGCTGTCAAACACGGCTCTCGCCGTGTCGCCGGTGGCGGAGAAGACCAAGGTCGCCGTGGTGTCCCGCGCCTTGGATGAGCGGGCGACGACTCCCAAATTCAATCCCGCCGACCCGGACAAGAAGATCGACGCGAATCCCTACTTCTTTCTTACCCAGCCGTCCGCGTTCCAGCAGGCCGCCATTATCGCCTCATACGCGATCAACGAACTAAAAATGAACACGTTCGCGATGCTCTACTCGCCTTCCAACGCGTATGCCCTCTATCTGGCGATGGGTTTTGAATATTACGTCAAGCAGAAAGGGAAGTCCCTCGTCGGGAAATATGAATTTCAGGCAGGGGATCAGGATTTCCGCTCGCAGTTGACGAAAATCCGGGAACTCAATGCCGAAGGACTCTTTCTTCCCGGCTACGTGACGGAAAACGCGAACGCCGTTAAGCAGGCGCGCGAATTGGGAGTGAAAGCGCGTTTCCTCGGTAACAACTCATGGTACAAACCGATGGACGAAGTAGCGGGCGTTGCCGCCGATGGATCGTATTTCCCCAATAACATCACTTTCGATGATCCCAAACTCAAGGGTTTTTTTGAAAAATACAAGGCGGAATATAAAGAAGAACCGCGCCTGCACTCTTTTTCTGGGTATGACGATATCGGTCTGATTATCGACGCGATCGCGCGGGCGGGGTCGGACGACCCGGAGAAAGTTTGCCAAGCCATCACAACCACGAAAGGGTACAAGGGCGTCGTCGCGGATATCACGCTTGATCCCGCTACGCACAGAGCGGTCAATATTCCGATGTCGATCCTCAAATTCGTAGGAGCGGAAATCAAGACGGTTGAATACAGCTACATCGCGAAGTGAGAAGCAGCGTTTAGATTTTTAACGGCAAGCGGCCGCCTCACGGAGTGAGGCGGCCGCTTTTTTGTACGCCCGACCGGGCTATGTCTTTATAATCGATCCTATCAGGTATATGAGGCGCTGTGCTTCCGAGCGATGGAGTCCAGTTCCCGCAATTGCTCCGCCGAAAGCCCGTTTCTCGGCTCTTCCTGCATGAGAAGCTTGGCTTTCTTTTCCGCGGCCTCTTCAAGGGACGGGCAGCCGGCTTGGTCCCAGTCATGGCGTCTTTTCCTGAAGAGAACGGCGGGCATGTAGAGTTCATCCTTAAAGTGGTTGAAAGTATGCATCTCACTGAGAAATGACCCGGAAATACCGACTTCACGGATAAGATCGAGCGCTAGAGACTCATCGTCGATGTTTACTCCGCGAAGGTAGCGGCGGGCATAATCGATCATTTCGTCATCAATAACCGCCTGTGCGGGCGAGACCGTCAATTCAGACTCCAGCTGGCCGACAGCCCATATATTGGACACTTTTTCCTGCAGATGGGTAACGAAGCCGCACATCTTTTCCAGGCCGGCCTGCGCGTCGGGCCGCATGGACTCGGTAGAAACCCAGCTTCCGGAAGGAATGCCGTAAAACTTGCCGAGCTTTGCGGAAAGCTGAGCGAAGAGGGCGTTTTCGGGGCCTCCGGTTACCGCCAACGCGGATCTCATATCCATGGTATGGGCGAGTCCAAGATTGAAGATGCAGGGCCTTCCCGGTTCCAGCGCTTGGTTGAGGACGATACCCGACAATATCTCCGCGGTACCCACGGCAGCCGCTCCGGCGATAGTGACGGGACCGGAGACTCCGGCCATCGGCTCTCCGTTCACGGTAATCGGTATCCCGTGGCCGGCCGTTCTATAGAATATATCAAGGGCGAGATTCGTCCAGCGAAGCGGTCCGTGCGCGGTAAACCCGATACTGAACCAGGGATATTTACCGACCACGTCCTTCATCCGCACCATGACATCCATGCCTTCGGGGGAAAAGCACAATACTCTAATGTGCTTCGTCGTATTCTCAGCGATTATCCTGAGTCCTACAACGTCCCGCGCCGCCGGAGGAACATCCTCCATCGCATAGCTGAACACTCCGTCCAGGTTCGGCAGCCTATCAAGCAGCCTCGCCCATCGAGCCATGTCTCCCGAAGTGAAAGGTCTGATTTTTCCATCTTCGAAGAGATTCATCCCCGGAACTGACCAAATGGTAGATTCCCCGTCGGGCGTAACCAGCTTTCCCTGATTGAACCGGTCGGCGAAGCGAAACTCCCGAGGGCAGAGCGCGATCTTTTCCTCTACCATTTTTCGGGGAAAACGGACCACGGCGGTGGACGCCCCTGGTTTCGCTCCTTCTTTGAGAAGAAGCGCCTCGATCGCGGGGTGCTCTATCTTTACCCCCGGATTCTCAAGAAGCGACAGCGCAGTTTCATGAATTCTTTCAATCCCCGGCAATTTCTGTTCCTCCTTTCCGACCTATATAATAGCATGATATGCTATTATATCAATCTTTTTTTCGGGATACAGACAAACGGGTGATCGAACGGTTCTAGACCTGCCGTCAAGCTATGAGGCGTTCAAAGTTTTCGGCATCGCGGAAGTCTCGGAGGATTGGGTATCCGGCGGCAAGGAAACCTTCCGGCGCGTTGCAACCTGTCCTCATGCCGATAAAGCGGGCACCGGCGCGTTGGGCAAAGAGCATGTCGCCGCGACTGTCGCCGATGACGGAGAGCGTTTTCGTATCGATGCCGTACCGACCGCTGAACGCGAAAGCGGCGTCGGGGGCGGGTTTTGCGGCCAGGCCGTCGCCGTCCGCCGCGATGAAGTCGAAATAGCGCAGGATACCGACGGCTTCAAGGCCCACTTCGGTTGACTCCCGATTATCGGACGTCGCGATGCCCAATCGAAAACCATTGCGTTTCAATCGCTCAAGAAGGCGCTTGGCGCCGGGGACGAGGGCGATAGTATGCGTCATGGATTTCGCGGTATCGGTGAAAAGGCGGTTGATCTCTTCCGCACGGACCGAATAGCCGTGCTCGGCGATAATCGCCGACCAGATGCGGGCGATACGACTGGTGGTCGCGCTTTGAATCAGGCTTTCTTTCGCGAATCCTGTCCGCCTCACGCCGCTCGCGCTTGCCGCTACCCGAACCGCTCGTTCGGATACGCCGTAACGGGAGCGCAACTCTCCAAGTATCGTCACAACGATCGGAAACCAAGTCGCCTCGAAATCGATGAGAGTGCCGTCCTTATCGAAAAGTACTCCTCGGTTGCGCGCGTTCTTCATGCATCCACTAAGAACCGTTCACGTAAGGCGGCCGTTTTGATTGCGTGAGAAAATCGCTAATAACCCGCGAACAGCATTGTGCCCCGCGTGACAGTTGTTCACCCCTTCCGCTTCATGCTCTCCACATAGTCGGCGAAATCGACCTCGTTCGCGCGGAGTCCGCGCCTGTATACGAAATCGGTAGCCATCTTCGCGGCGACGATTGCCTTCAAGTAGGAAGCGGGAACTCGCGCTAGGATCGTTTCCAATCCCAACAGTTTGAGCAGCCGCGGCGGCGTGTATTCCGTGAGAATGCGCTCCTTCAGTTCCTTTTCGTCCGCGAGCGGAGACTCTCTGACGGCGTCCGCGATCCGGTTGATCTTTTCACTGACGGAGTTTGAGAGGCTGGTCAGAGGGATTCCCGTTTCGGAATGTTCCCGCCACAGAAGATCGAACTCGGCGCGCGCGTTCGCGCGTATCATGCGTATGATTCCCTCCACATAGTCCTTTCTGAACCGCGGAATGCCGTCGGCGGCGACGCGGAGGTTGGCGTCGTATTCCTCGTCGCTCATCGCCAGGGACCCGAAGACCTCAAACGAGGAGGAAGTCACTCCGCCTTTGTTGGTGGAAGCGTCCTTGAAAAGGATCACGCCGCGTTCCTCAAGCCTGAGACGGGCTTCCTCCGTGATGAACAGGTTCGCGCCTTCCACGATGAAGCGGAACTTAGGCTGGCCTTTCTCATCCAGGAGCTGTCGCCAATTGCCGATGTTCACCGCTCCCGGCCTTCCTCCGCACGGTACGAAAAGGTCGGCCGACGCATACTTTCCGAGGTGGAAGGTATTGCGGAATTCTTCGCCGTTGGCGACGATTTCGCCGTCGGGAAGGCGTGCGTCCCGATCGTTGACCGCGACGAAGAAGCCGTTCGCGGAGAGCTTTTTCCGGTCGAAATTCTGGACGGTGACCCGTTTTTTCGCCAAACGGACAAGCTCTTTTCTGTCCAAGCCCAACGGATCGTACAAGACGCCCGAACCGTCGATTATTCCTATCGTCCGGTCTTTTGAGGAAAGGATCTCGTTGCTGCCGAGGTCGCCGTCAGGTCCGCCGGTCTGCAGTTTCGTGACTTCCTCTTCGTTGACTCCGTGTTTTTCCAGTACGCCAAGCACGTATTCCCGGATGCCGAGCGTCGTCATGCCGTAAAGGTCGTGGGGAATGCCGCCGAGTTCCGGTGCCTTGCCCGTACTGAACGCTTTCCAGAACGGATAGCGCCGACCGCGCGCGTGGAGCGCCGCCCAATCCATGAGTCCCGCGCTGCCTTCGTCGGGTCCGAGAAACAGTATTTCCCGAACCGTCG
>JBAYHM010000272.1:0-6171 GCA_041666155.1 Treponemataceae bacterium | reverse complement strand
CGTTCCAAGGCGACTACATGGTTTTCTCGGCGCGCATGTCGCTGGAAGTCCCCGCGGATGAGGGCGTGCGCTACTTCAAACGCCGACTCAAACTTAAAGATATTGAAAAACAGAAATACTACGTACCGGCCGACAAATACGACCAGGAACGGGTAAAAGCCGTGTACCGCAACGGCATCCTCAAGGTGACCGTTCCTCCGAAAGAGGAAACCGCGGTTAACGAAGGCATCAAAATAGAAATACTGAAAGAGTCCGAATAAGAGGGGACTTCGAAAAACTTCAGTTTCTTGAAGTCAACCAAATTTAACCGCAAATCCTGAAAGGATTTGCATAGGGCACCTTAAAAACCAACCGGGTTTTTAGAGGTGCCCAAGAATTAAAAGGCCTTCGCGGGAGTTCTTCCCGCGAAGGCCTTATTTTTCCTCTTGATAGTTTACCTTTCGTGCTTATCCTTCACTTTCTCTTTTTCCTTAATCACTTTAGCTTCCAGCTTATCGATCAACTTATCGATTGCGGGATTAAGCTCAAAGTCGCTATCCGAGACGTGGACCGATACGCCCCATCGAAAATTGACGGTACACTCCGCCTTAAATTCTTTTTCCTTGGTAAACTTGAACAGAAGGTCAATGATCATGTTCTCGGCGTTCGGTATACGGGCAATTTTCTTGTCGAGGAATTCGCGGGTCCCCTCACGAAGAGTGAAATGGACAGCCTTCACGTCGATGTTCATGCGTACCTCCTAAAAGATTAGTGGAAATCGCCACGCTTCGGCCGGGTCCGACCTATCGGTTGTAGGACGAACCGAGGGCAAGTTCCTTGCGGTACTTAGCCACCGTCCTCCGTGCAAGCGGAATTCCTTTGCGCGCAAGAAGATCAGCCAACTCCTGGTCAGAGTAGTGCTTGCCTTCTTCCGCGATTATCTCCCTGATGATTTCCTTTACGCCTTCTTTCGAGTATCGAGACCCGCCGGAACCGGCCCCGCTGATGGAATTAGTGAAAAAATGACGAATCTCGTAGATGCCCCATTCCGTCTGGATGAATTTCCCATTAGCGATGCGCGAAACGGTGGTCTCATGCACACCTATCTCTTGGGCTATGTCTTTGAGAGTGAGCGGCGCCAGTTGCTTGGGGCCGTTCATGAAAAAGTTCCGCTGAAATTCAACGACGGCTCGCGCAACCCTAAGCAGGGTGTGATTCCGCTGGTTGATGGATCGGATGAACCATCGCGCTTCCTTGATGTTTTCCTTCACGAAATCCCGAACGGGTTTGCCGCCTTCTTTCTTATCCGACAGTTTCATAAAGAAGGGATTGATGCCGAGCACGGGAATTTCTTCCTCGTTCAGAATGATGACGAATTCGCCTTCCTTGCGGATGACTTGGATATCGGGGGTAACATATCGGGTTTCGCTCGTATCGTATTGACGTCCGGGAAAAGGATTGAGTTCCTTAATCCGTTCAAGCGCGGCCTTTATGTCGGCTTCCGAATGTTTTGTACGCTTGGCGACTTCAGCTATTTTTCCCCGTTCCAGAAGCTCCAGGTGTTCGCTGATAAGTTGTTCGATGCATTCGGGCGGGTCGGCCATGAGTCGGGCTTGAACGAGGAGGGATTCCTTATAATCGGCGACACAGGTCCCCTGAGGATCAAGAGCGCGAATAAGGGAAACGACTTCGGTTATAACTCCGGCGGCAACGCCCTTGAAAAGTTGGTCCAAGGGTTCCAGCAAGAACCCGTCGGTATTCAGGTTCTGTACCAGTATTTCACCAATACGAAAATATTCTTCATCAATGGGCTGCAAGCGGAGTTGCCAAAGCAAATGGTCTTGCAGGGTTTCAGGCCGTGAAAGTACGCCTTCTATGAATTTACGTTGCTCATCGGATTCTTCGTCGCTGCCGCGACGGGTAAAGCCGGGGTCGGAAGTCGCCTCAAAATAATCGTCTTCCTCGCGGGGAGGTGTGGGATCGGTCAAGGAGACCGTCGTCCGGTCTTCCACCACTTCCAAAGCGGGGTTCCGCTCTATCTCTTCCTGTATTCGATCACGGAGGTCGATAACGGGCAAGGCCATCAACTTGATCGATTGGAAGAGTTGCGGATTCATTTTGAGTCGCTGTTCTTGTACAAAAGAAGGCCGCTGAAGCTGCACTACCCGAACTCCTCTACGTAACAACTATTGTCCGCGACAGTCCCTTTGTCAAGTTAAGCCAGATACGGAAAACTGCTTGACCACACCTTGATGCCTCTCTATAGTCGGGCCCGGAGGCTGAAATGCGGAGCGTTTTTGATCGATTAAAGGCGTTGGGAACTTTGGTGCCCGAGGTCCTGTTACCGGCAGCCGGAACAGACTTGGAGGCCTGGGCGGTCATTGCCTGCGACCAGTTCACCCAAGACAGGGAATACTGGAAACGCGTAAACGAACGCGCCGGTTCAGCCCCCTCAACTCTGCGGATGATTCTTCCGGAAGTTTTTCTGGAAGACGGAGACCGCCCTGAACGAGTTAGCGGCATCAGAAAATCGATGTATTCCTACCTGGGCGACGGAATCTTCGCGCCGCCCGTCCGCGCGCTGGTCTACATTGAGCGTGCCACTCCCCATCACCCGCTGCGGCGCGGCCTGGTGCTCGCCATCGACCTTGAGCGCTACGAATGGCAAAGCGCGTCCCGTCCGCTGATCCGAGCGACCGAGGGAACCGTTAAAGAACGCCTCCCTCCACGCATGGAAATTCGCCGCGGGGCGCCGATAGAAGTCCCCCACGTGCTTCTATTGGTTGACGATGATGAACGAAAATTGATTGAAGGACTCGGCGTTCGGGCCAAAAATCGTAAACCGGCCTACTCCACGGCACTCATGCTGGGAGCGGGCTCAATTTCGGGATGGCTCGTCGACTCCATGGATGACCTTGATTATTTCGCCGCCTGTCTGGAACGGCTGGCAAGCAAAGCGCGCACGCGTTACGGCCACGCGGACGGCGCGGCCGACGAAAATCAAGCGGACCCGTTCCTCTACGCGGTCGGCGATGGGAATCATTCCCTGGCAACCGCGAAGGCTGTCTGGGACGAATACAAAGCGGCGCACGGAACGGACCCGCGACTTATGGAACATCCCTCCCGCTGGGCACTCGTCGAGGTGGAGAACCTCTACGACGAAGGCATTGAATTTGAGCCGATACACCGAGCGCTGTTCGGTACGACAGCGGATGAAGTTATCGGAGCCCTCTCGGAGTTACCCGGTTGCACGTCTTGCGCCATCACGAGCGCCACGGAATTGGAACACCTTGTCGGCGACGTGAAAGCGGACAAAACTAGGTTCGGCCTCATCGCCGCGGATCGACGGATACTCGTTGAAACGAGCGCCGCAGGCCTTTCCACGGACGCGCTGCAACCCATCCTGGACCGCTTCACCGCGGCCAAGCCTGGCCGATCGATTGATTATCTCCATGGAGCCGCGGAGACAATACGCGTAGGGTCAGCGCCCGGAGTTGTGGGCATACTGCTGCCACCTATCGGAAAATCCGACTTATTTGCTACCGTCGCGCGGTCCGGTCCGCTTCCGCGGAAAAGTTTTTCCATGGGGGAGGCGATCGAGAAGCGATTCTATCTTGAATGTCGAAAACTTTTCGGTTAAGATGCTGCTCGCGGAGATACTTCGAGGCCGCCGCGAAATATCGCGGCGAAACGCCGGCGTGGTGAAATGGCAGACACGATGGACTCAAAATCCATTGCCTTCACGGGCGTATGAGTTCAAGTCTCATCGCCGGCAACAATTGGGGTTATTCACGAGCGCAAAGCTTGTAAATAGCCCTTTTTTATTTTTTATTGAAAATCCGTCTTTTTTGGCCTATAATTATTTTATTATTTTTAAAATAAATAACAGAATTTTCCCATTTCCGTTGGGAGGGTTCGAATGCGTAAAGTCCTCACGCTTATTTTCACTCTCGCTTTCTGCGTTACTCCTTACGCGCAAATAACCAACAAAGCGGCAATCGCGGGCAGACCGGAGGTCCTCATCCCGATAGGGGTTTGTTCCGATCTCTTCACGCTTGGCGGCGGCGCGAAGCTTGAGGCCTCATACAAGCTTGACGCAGGCTTCCGTCTGTATGGAACCGGAGGCTACGGGCTCTCTCCCGGGCGGGGCGGCGGGAACCTATCTCTCCTGTCCGGAGGCGCGGGCGCCGGGTACGACCGCTTCTTCATCGACCGGCTTGGGTTAAGCGTCTGGGCGGACGGCGGGGCGTTCATCGCGACCTGGAACGGACAAAGCGCGTGGAATTACTACGCGCGCACGGGTCTTGACGCGGAAGTACGTCTAGGCCCATCGCTTACCCTCATCGCGGGCGGCTCTTACTCTCACTATTTCGGACCGCGCGACGCGTTTCTGCAAGCCATCGGCATCACGCTCGGCCTGAGCGTCAACCTGTCCGGTTTCGCCGGGGAAGCGGTCCGGGTCGACGGATTCAAGCTTGACCCGATTTTCCCGGTCTTCTATTCCTACTACGACAAGAACTCGTTCGGGAAAATCGACATTAGAAACGAGGAAGACGCGACGATACGAGACGTCCGGGTATCGTTCATCATCAAACAATACATGAACGAACCGAAACTCTGCGGAACCTACGCGGCCTTGAGTCCGAACGAACGTGTATCTGTTCCAATTTTTGCGCTGCTCAAGGAAGATGTCCTCCGACTGACGGAAAACAGCAAGGTCGGAGCGGAAACCATCGTCGAATATACCTTCCTCGGACAAAGGCGTGAACTTCGTTTCAATGAAACGGTGCTTTTAAACCACCGCAACGCGATGACCTGGGACGATGACCAACGCGCGGCGGCCTTCGTCAGCGCGAAAGACCCGGCCGTGCTCCGCTATTCCAAATTCGCCGCGGGCCTGATCCGCGAAACGGACGCGGGGGGAGAAATCGATCAGAACCTGAAAATCGCGATCGGCTTGTTCGAAGGTCTCAGACTTTACGGACTCAACTACGTAGTCGATCCGACAACGCCTTATAAAGAGCTGTCGGAAAATTCCGCCGCCGTGGATTTTCTGCAATACCCGTATCAGACCCTGGTGTACAAGGGCGGCGACTGTGACGACCTGTCAATCATGTTCGCGGCGATTCTGCAATCGGTGGGCGTTAGCTCGGCTTTCATCACCGTTCCCGGACATATCTACGTCGCGATCGGGCTAGCCGCCGACGAGGTTTCCGCACGGAAGGGTTTCGCGCATCAGAACGACCTGATCTACGCTGAAGGAAAAGTCTGGCTGCCGCTTGAAATCACCATGATGAACGATGGGTTCACGAAAGCTTGGGTATACGGCGCACGCGAATGGCGTGAGGCACCGGCAAACGATCGGGCGCTCCTACCGATAGAACAAGCGTGGAAGAAATATGAGCCGGTGGGCATACCCGGTGAAGATACACGTATCGTGTTGCCTCCGGCAGACGGGGTCGTCGCGGCGTTCAAAACATCACTGGAAACCGTAAGCACGCGGGAAGTGGGCGCGAAAGCCGAACGTATACGCGTCGACTACGCAGGAAAAAACGATGAGCTGAAACTGAACAATGCGCTTGGGGTACTCTACGCACGATACGGTCGACTATCGGACGCGAAGAAAGAATTTGAAAAAGCGGCGAAATTGGGTTCAGCCAGCGCGCTATGTAACTTGGGAAATATCGCCTTCATCCAGAAGGATTACCGTGCCGCGTCTGAGTATTTTGAAAAGACGATAGCCATAAAACCGTCAAACGACTTGGCGCTCCTCGGACTCGCGCGCTCCCGCTACGAGTTGGAAGACTACGCCGAGGCTGAAAAAAGGTTCGCCGAACTTAAAATGACGGCACCGAAGATGGCAGCCGAATACGCCTACGTCGGTGGCGGGAAAAATACGGGACGCGCAGCCGCAGCCAATGAGGCAAAACCGAGACTGCCCTGGGACGAATAATCCGGAGTGCACGTATGAGGCAAAAACAATTCCTATACCTCGTATGGATCACGGCGCTTGGTGCGATTTTGGCCGTTTCCTGTCCGCAAGCGATGAATGAGGAATTCACCGCGAAGGTCACCCAGGATGTAGCCGCGGCCATCGCCCCTCCGCGAGTCCTGACTATTTCAAGCGACGGCAACGGAGTTGTTTCACCCTCAGGCAACGTTGAAGTCAAAGAAGGCATAGCGTTCAAGATT
>JBAYHM010000271.1:0-6171 GCA_041666155.1 Treponemataceae bacterium | reverse complement strand
GGAAATATCCGTTCGTTAGTTCCCCAAAACCGTCTTCAGCGCGCAATTCGTCGATCGCCGCTTGGATCGGACTATACCGGAATACGAACGGGACCGCGATGAAAAGGCCTTCGCGCTCGGCAAGCAGCCGTATTGCCTCCACCTCGGAAAAGGAGATGCCCATTGGTTTCTCCATCGCGAAGGGGATCTTTTCGTGGATTAGGCGCTTCGCTATGGCTGGCATTTCCTGGTGACGTCCGAAGGCGAAAACAAAATCAGGGCGATGCTCATTGAGCATCGCCGAATAATCAACGTACCCCTTGCAGCCCAGGCTATCGGCGACCCGCGCCGCGACCACCGGGTTTTGATCCGATACCGAAGCCACGCTCAAGCCCATGGAAGCGAAGGCTTCTATGTAGAGCGGCGTATGCCAATGGGAAACTTCTATCATGGCGATCTTCATGAACAGCCTCCTTCGGTAAGAAGAAGTACTAATAAGTTCCTATATGTGAACCTATTTCACGAATAGTGTAGCATTGGCAGGAAACGCTGTCAAACCATTTCGGCTCAGAATTCTCTAGCCGCTTGACAGCGAATCCTGTATATGTAATAGGTTCATAAATATGAATACGCAAGGAAGCATTCAATGGATTTAGTGAATTCCATTATCAAGGCCGTTCGGATACTTGATGTGCTGAAAAGTCGGGGAAGCCTCACCTATATCGAAATAATGAAACAGACTCCTCTGCCGAAAAGCACGCTCTTCAAAATACTGTCCACTTTAGAGGCGGAAGAGCTCGTTCGGCGTGATCCGGACAGCGGCCGCTACCAGCTCGGTGTAAAGCTGATCGAATGGGGAAGCGGTGCGCGGTCACAATTGGAAATCCGAAAAATCGCTCGCCCTTTTATGAAGAAGCTGAGCGAAAACTTGGATTGTACGATCCACCTTACGGTTCTTGCCCACGGTGAAGTACTCCCTATCGAAAGTTTCGATTCCGGAAACACGTATTGGCATAATTTCAGCTTCCCCGGCGGCGTCGGCATTCCTGCTCCGCTGCACGCCACGGGAGCGGGTAAGGCCATACTCGCTTTCATGAACAAGGAAGAGATCGAAAACGTGATAAAGAAAAAAGGCCTGGAAAAATTCACCGAACACACGATCACCGACCCCAAACGCTTACTTGCCGTTCTAGAGGATATCCGTAAAAAAGGATTCGCGGTGAGCGACGCCGAGCACGACGACATGGTGCGCAGCGTGGCGGCTCCGATCCGCGACCACGACGGACAAGTTATAGCTTCATTGAGCGCTCTCGGCATCGTTTCGCGAATCACTCTTGAACTAGTTCCCGAGGTCGCGCAAAAGGTAATCGAAGCGGCCCAAGAGATCTCACGCTTGTTCGGTTATTTATCAGACGATACCACAGTCCGCTGATTGGTCGATTCTTCTTTCATTTCCGTTTGACAGTTTCCCGGCACCTATTGTATTATTCACCTCATATACAGGAAACGAGTTCATATATAGGAAACGCCGAGCCAGTTTTACAGCTCAAAGGGGGAGGTCATGATCAGTCGAAAGCCGATCCGCGTCGCCGTTCTCGGGGCGGGGGACTGGGCGCGGCAATATCACCTCCCCGCTCTGAAAGCGCTTGAAGAGGAAATCCCGCTTAAAATAGCCGGCATTTGGAACCGGACGACCGCGCTTGCGGAACTGGCCGCGCGCCAATTCGGTCTTTGCCACGCCTATTCATCGCTTGATGAAGCGATGAATGATAAAAACCTGGATTGCTTTGTCGTGCTCGTCAATTCCACGGCGCTTTTGGAAATCGTTTCCAGCCTGGTAGTACGTCATTTACCTATTTTTACCGAAAAACCGCCGGGAAAATCTTACGAGGAAGCGTTGAAACTTGCGGAAATCGTAGATACACCGAACGTGGTCGCTTTCAATCGCCGTTATATGCCTCTCAATCGTCGGTTCAAGGAGCTTGCCGACAGCATAGGCAGCGCGTATTTCGCCGAATGCCGATTTTATCGCAATGAACGGACTTACGACCATTTCATCTTGGAAACCGGCGTGCACGGAATCAATTATATGGAATACCTTTGCGGACCAATCAGGACGGCGCGGACCGAAAAACGGATGCTGCCGCATAACGGGACGGACCTCTGGATCAGTTCGGTCACGTTCGAATCCGGAATGCGCGGCATTATGAAGTTTTTCCCCTGTTGCGGATCCAGCGTGGAGCGCTATGAAGTGCACGGCCAAAATACATCGATCTACTTGAACTGTCCCCAGACGTATACGAGCGATCATCCGGGGAAGATCGTCGTACACGAAAAGGGGAAAATGACCTCCAGCGTTCAGGACGAGGAAAGCGAACCGCTTCTGTCCGCCGGTTTCCTAGACGAGTACAGGGATTTCTTCCGAGCCGTCCGCGAAGGTTCCCACACCGCATCGAATATCCGCAATGCCTGCAACACCATGCGCGTCGCCGAAGCCATCGAAGCGACGGAAAGCATCGTTCGGGAAACGGCCTTCCCCCCGATATCGCCATGAAAATTCTTTCGCTTGAAACACTTCCGAAAGAGAAAGACCGCAAAGCATCGCGACACGCTTCAACCATTCTGCCCCTAGCGGACGGCTCCGTGCTTGCCGCTTATTTCGCCGGGACCTATGAGGCCGAAAGCGATGTCGACATCTACCTGACAAAGCGCGGCGTTGATGGCTATTGGTCCGCGCCCTTCCGCGTTAGTCGGGAAGAAGGCGTCGCGCATTGGAATCCCGTCCTTTCCCTCCGCTCGGACGGAGACATAGTTCTGTTCTACAAAGTCGGGTTCGAGATCGTTTCCTGGAAAACCATGGTCCGCGTCTCGCGCGACGGGGGAAGAGATTGGGATAAACCGAGGGAACTCGTTCCGGGGGACTCGGGCGGCCGCGGACCGGTCCGAAACAAAGTCATCGTTCTTCACGATGGAAATTGGCTCGCGGGAGGATCACTCGAACAAGAAACCCGCTGGTCGGCCTTCGCGGACCGTTCCGAGGATGAGGGCCGGACCTGGAAACGGAGCGCGGACATCGCGATCGATGCTTCCGACGGAGCGTTCATCGACAACGGGAACGCCGCGCCGAAAACGAGCATCGCGGTTTCGGAACAATCCTTCCGCGGCCGCGGCGTGATTCAGCCTAGCTTATGGGAAGATTCGCCGTCCGGCGTCCACATGCTCCTACGAAGCACCGAAGGCTTCGCGTATCGAAGTGATTCCCCCGACGGCGGCAAGACCTGGAGTGATCCGTACCGGACCGACATACCGAACAACAATTCCGCCCTGGACCTTGTCCGGCTTCGCGATGGTCGGCTTGTTTTAGCGCACAATCCTGTCGCGGGGAATTGGGGCGACCGAACCCCCCTCGTTTTATCCGTATCCAATGATTATGGCCGTACATGGGAGCGCGGAATCGTCCTTGAAGACGGACCGGGAGAATTCTCTTACCCCGCCATCGTGAAAGGACCGGATACGCTATTCGTCTCGTGGACGCGCAACAGGACCGAAATCGCTTTCGCGCGTATCGAATAGCTCCCTATCAGGTGACGAAAAAAATTCAGCTTCCGTCGCTGCGGCGAGTGCGTGGTAGACCGGAAGATGCAATTCCTGTATGAAGCGCGTACTGTCCTCCGGAACCTTCACGGCGGCATCGCAAAGCGGCGCGAGCAAGCCTCCGTTCCTTCCGGTCAGCCCAATTACCGCCATATCGATAGCTTGTGCCACTCTCGCTGCCAACACAACGTTGCGGGAATCGCCTGAAGTACTGAAGCAGACCAGAACATCGCCTGGACGTCCGTATCCGAAAACTTGTTGCGCGTAAACCGCTTCGGCAGCGCAATCGTTCGCGAAAGCGCTGATGAGTGCTCCATGGACTCCGAGGGAAATCGCCGGCAAAGCCCCTTGCAAAACGGAGGAAAGGAAGGGACCGTCCGAACCGCCGGATTTCTCCAGACAAAGGCGTGTTTCCGCAGACAAGGTCCGAGGGCTCAAAAATCCCTTCATCAATTCCGCGACAAGGTGATCCGCGTCCGCGCTGCTGCCGCCGTTGCCGCAAGTGAGCACCTTGCCTCCCCGCCGAAAACACGTGAAGAATAAAACCAGCGCCGAACGGATCTCGGATTCGCAAGGACACAGACATGGATAGCGGTCAAATAAATCCCGCAGAATCTCCCCGCTTGTCATTTCAAGTGCCTAGACCGGCATGATGTGGGCCGATACGGGGGCAAAATCTATCCCGACCGTTTCGTTGGCCTTGAACAGACCTTCCTCAACAGGATTGTGGGTTACGGCAAGAATCGGCTTCTCCCCGCCTATGTCAATTTCGTATTCCACAACCGGCCCGAGATACACGATCTTCGCTATTTTCCCGGCCATGATTCCGCCGCCGCCGCGCGTCAACTTGAGTGATTCGGGCCGAACCGTCACCGCCACGGCATCGCCCACCGCGATTTTACCCGAACGGCTGAGAACGCTCTTACGGCTGCCTCCCGCGAATTCAAGCTCCGCGGCTGCCGAAGCCGAAGCTCCCGTCGAAACAACCCGCGCGTTTACGAAATTGACCCGGCCGATAAAGTCCGCGACGAAGCGGTTGGCCGGACGCGAATAAATCTCAAACGGCGTGCCGATCTGCATGATGTTCCCTTCGTTCATGACAACGATGCGGTCCGAAACGGTCATGGCTTCCGATTGGTCGTGGGTCACGTAAATACTGGTGATGCCGAAGGTCTGCTGGATGCGCCGGATTTCCAAGCGCATCTGATCGCGCAGCTTCGCGTCCAAGTTCGAAAGCGGCTCGTCGAACAAGAGGACGCTGGGCCGGTTGATGATGGCGCGGGCCAAGGCGACACGCTGCTGCTGGCCGCCCGAGAGCTGATCCGGCCTTCGGCGGGCAAGATCCTTCAGGTTCATGACCGCCATGATCTTTTCCACTTCCGCGGCGATTTCCGCCTTCGGCCTACCCTTCAACTCCAAGCCGAATCCGATATTCTGGCCGACCGAAAGATGGGGAAAGATAGCGTAGCTCTGAAAAACCATGGAGGTATCCCGCTTGTTCGGCGGCTGGTCGTTGACCATTTCTCCGGAAATCCAGACCTCGCCATGGGTGGGAGCTTCGAAGCCGGAAATGATCCGGAGCGTCGTCGTTTTTCCGCAGCCGGACGGCCCCAGAAAGGTGACGAACTCCCCGTCCGCGACCTCGATATTCGCGTTGCGGACAGCGGTGACTTGCTTATCAGGATGCGACGAATCGATGAAAACTTTCGATACGTCGACGAGTTTAACGCCCATCGAAAACTCCTTTCCCTAAATCTTCAACATGGATCCGCCGAACTTGCCGTAGCGGAAAACGAGTATCGATCTGATCAAAAGAATAGCCGCCAGGATCAGCGCCACCAGAATGACGCTGAACGCCGCCGCGGCTCCGAGCCGCCCGGACTCTACCTGGGACATAATTTGCACGGTCATCAGGTTCCAATTTGAACTGACCAGAAAGATCGCGGCACTGATGGCCGTCATCGCCCGGACGAAGGAGAAGATAAGCCCGGAAAAGAAAGCCGGAACCATCAGCGGAAGCGTTATCTTGAAAAAAGTTTTCCGGGAATCCGCCCCGAGGTCTATCGCGGCTTCTTCTATCGAAGGGTCCACCTGGCGGAGGATGGCGACGCCGGACTGTATACCTACCGGTATGTAGCGGAAAACGAAGTTGAGCAGAAGGATCGCCAGTGTTCCGGTCAGCAAAAAGGGCCGGGTGTTGAAGGCGAGTATATAGCCGATACCGATGACCGTACCGGGCACGGCGAAGCTCAGCATAGAAGTGAATTCCATGAAGCGTTTCCCCGGAAACTGCTTACGCATCACAAGAAACGCGATCATCATGCCTAGAATTCCGGCAACAGGAGTAGAGATTCCCGCTATCGTCAAGGTATCGAGCACGGCCTTGAAGCCAACGCTGAATACGTAGCGGAAATGCTCGAGCGTCGGGCTGTTGTTGAAACCCCAGACTTTCGCGAAAGCGCCCCAAAGGATCGTCATATAGATCAGCAGGATCAAACCGGCGATGAAAGCGCAGACTCCGAAAAGAAGCCATTTGGCCGCGGGGCTGACCGACTTGAGCGCTGAAGTTGTCGGCTTTCCCGTGATCGTCACGTACTG
>JBAYHM010000270.1:0-6189 GCA_041666155.1 Treponemataceae bacterium | reverse complement strand
GGCGGTGGCGACGGCGGCGATGGGCGCTCCGTCGCCGTAGAAAGGTCGGATCATGATCGATGCCGAGCATATCCGGAAGCACCGATCATGAGCAAGATGGAAATCGGAGGCATCGGCGTCTGACATGCCGCCGACCTGACTGCCTTGACGTCTATTCGCTACGCGGTATACTTCTGATTGATAGCGTCTCTTTCTGGAGGATCCTCATGATGTATCGTCGCATCGCCGCTGTATCCGCGGCGTTCCTTTTCTTCGTTTCACTCGCGTTCGCGCAGCAAATTGCGCCGCAGACCACTCCGGCGGCGACTGTCAGCGAAAAACAGGATATCGCCGTTTTCGCGCTCGGCTATTATGGATACAACATCCCGCTGGAGACTCTGGCGACCGTCGATGCTCAGATCCAAGGCGTATTCGTCAATCTCGGCCGTTTCAACGTGTTCGGCGCAACAGAGCGTTTTGCGGCCAAGGACGTTCAGACCTTCATCGATACGCTCAAAAAGATGAAAGAAACCAACACGCCGCTGCCCGAAGAGTTGAAATTCGGCGACGTGCAGATGACGAGCGAGCTGTACAATAAATTATTCGGCGCGTTCGTGGTCGTCATTCCAACCGTGACTGATTTCAATTCTCAGTATAATAAAGCTAAGAACCAATTCGAGACGACTCTCAAGACGTCCGTCGCCTTTATTAACGTGGCCAACGGTTCCACCTTCGGCTTCGCGAATATCAATACCAGCGGAACCTCGAAAGAGACTCAGTACAAGTCCATCAAGCTCGCGATGGACGGTCTGGCTCCGCAGCTTACCTTTGAGATCCGCAAAATCTCCGCATTCACCCTCAATACCAAGGTTCTCCAGGTAAAGGGCGGCGAGGTTAAGATGCAGCTCGGCCGCGATATGGGCGTGCAGGTCGGCGACGAATACGCCGTAATTGAGAAAACCCAGATTGCCGGACTCTCCGATGACCGTGAGGACGGCCTCATCCTCATCAAGAACGTTGGTGCCCAGATTTCCACCGGAACGGTCCTGTACTCCGGCAGTACGCTCGGGGAGGGCGCCCAGCTGCGTGAGATTCCCCGATTGGGCTTTGATTTGATGCCCTATCTCCGCTACATGAGTTATTTTCAGCCGGTAAACGGCAGTAACGGTGCGCTTCTTATCGGCGCAAAAGCGGTCGCGAGCCGTTTCTTCTACAACATCAGGCCCTTTGCGGGAATTCAGGCCAGTTTTGACAGTAAATTATTTTTCCCGATCGCCGCTTACGCGGGCGTGGAATACGACATTATCCTTGGGCGCCTGACCCTCAACGCTTCCGGCGCGATCGGCGGCGCGTCGAACGTATTGATTAAGGTACTGGAAAGCAATCTTGATACCCAAACCGATGACGCGTTTTTCAGCCATTACGGCGCTATCGTGAATGTCGGCGCGAGTTTCCTCATTACGCGAGACCTCAAGCTCTTTGCCGAAGTCGGCGCGGAATATTGGATCGGTATTCTCAACAGCCTCGGCGGTCCGTGGTCCAGCTACGGCGGCCCCGGAGTATCGGTGGGAGCGGCCATCAAGTTCTAGTTTTACTTGCTGAGTAGTTCTTCCCACGGAGAGGGTTCCAGGACGTCTTTGTCTATCTCGGCATAGATCTGCGCTTCAAAGCGGCGTTCCGGACGCAAGCTTCCTCGCGTATTCAGGAACGCGAGGTTTGTCGATTCCGAACGGACCATTGATTTGGGATCACGGGTAAGCGAATCCCAGGCTCGCGCGGATTCCGAGTAGAGCGCGAGAGCGCGGGATCGATAGCGGGAATCGCCGGACCGTTCGGCCAAATCCTCAAGCGCGACGCCCAAATTATTACGGGCTCGCATCAGCCGCTCGGACAAATCAGCGTGATCCGGGCGTTGGTTGGGTAGCAGCACCGGGAAACGCCCTCGTTCCGTTTCCAGCACATCGAGCAGGCGCTGATAGTATCCTTGCGCCGCGTGGAGGTCTCCACGTCGGTACAGGGCGTTGCCCAGCGCGAATAGTATTCGTCTATTCAGTTGGAATTCCGCCGAGGTTTTGAAAAAGGACTCGACGGCTCCCGCCCAATCGGAACGAGCGTAGGCCGCGTAGCCGATGCGGTAACGCTGCTCGGGCGGCGCGTATCCATTTGCCTCCGCCTCCTGATAATTGCGTACGGCCGCATCAAGGTCTCCCGCTTTGAAATACTCAATGTCGCCAAGTTCCGCATAGAGTTTTCCGTATCGCGGTGCCCTATCGAGCATTTTGCGGGCCTTTCCGTCTTCGAATAGACTTATTCCCTCGACCAGCTTTTCTTCCGCCGAGATGAACTCTTTTTCTTTAAGGAGCAGGAAGGCCATTTTTCGATGTGCCTCAATCCGGTACGACATTCGCCTTGCCGACAGTTCCGGGGCGGCGGCGAAAGCGCTTATCGCCTTCGTAACGGCCTGTTTTTCTTCAGTCGGCCGATTGTAACGCTCGTAATACCGGGCAAGGTGGTAATAGGATTCAGGATTTTTCGGATCGCGTCGGACGGCTTCCTCAAGAAGCTGCTTGATGTTTTCTATACGTTCGACGTGTTGATTCGGAACGCCTTCAACCGTCGCTGTTTTCTTGTCCAGATAATACCCACCCAATTCGGCCAGGGCCGCGGCGGATATTTTTGTTTTCTTTGAGCCGAGGAAGTATTCCTGCAAAGGCAGCGTTTCGGCCAGCTTGTCCGTGCGGATGAAAAAGAGCAGCATGCGCTCCAGGTACTCATCCTGTCGGCCGTATTTTCCCATTAGTCGCGCATAAGCCTTCCGGGCCTCATCGTAGCGCGACGGATCAAGTTCGCCCCACTCAAGGTTATTGTCGCCGAGCGCGAGTAGGCCTTCTTTATCGTCCAATTTGTGATCGAGTATTTCGCGACGTAAAATGCGTTCGGCCTTCTCATAATTCCTAAGCACTTTGCTTTCAAAGGACGCGTATTCCAAAGCTCCCGTTTTATCGTGGATGTAATTGAGGAGCAATTGATCATATTTTTGCTCAGCTAGCAAATACTGGCGTTTTTCAATAAAGGTTTCGGCGTAGGTGAAGTACCATTTTTTGATCCGCCAGACTTTGCCGGCTTCGTCGAAGCGTTCGTTTCCTCGAGCGTACTCCCCGTTGAGAATTCGTTTGTGCCCTTGGGCATATAAGGAATTCGCGCGTATCGGTTTGTATAAAAATTCGATGCCCAAATAAGCCAAAGAGGCCGCGACAAGGCCCGCGAAGACGAAAATACGCAATACTGGCAGGATGGTATGGACGAATATATAGCCGAACGTGCTTTTTTCGGCTTCCAGTTCCGCTCCGCTGCTTTTTTCAAAACCGCGGGGAATGCTGATCGTTTTTCCGATCAAGCGCCCGGCAAGGTTCGCCATATCCTTGGCGCCTGCTCCCCGTACAAGCATCTTTATGAGTGCCGCCATCTGATCCGGCGGAACGGCATGCTCGGCGATGAGTTCCTCGCACGCGATACGCAGGTTCAACGGATACCCGGCAAGGGTCTCTTGGAGCTGTGTTAAGTCGGAATCCGAAAGAGCGATTTCTTCAACATCGGAACCCGGCGTGATGATTCTTTTTCGCCTCTCCGGCGCGTTCGCCGCGGTTGCGGTTCCCGCTTGCGGAGCTTTGTAGACGTCGTCGATTCCCTCCAGCGAAAAATCTTCAAGAGTGCCGAATCCGTCCTCGGCGGATTTTTTGCTGTCCTTTTCCTCTTGCACCCCGAAACCGGATGCCATGAAGTTGTCGTCCAGGCTGAACGTATCAAATGAGTCGAGCGGCGCGTTTGCCGCTTCGTCTTCCAAATCGGCCGGGCTATCAAAATCTCCAGGGGGGGCGACCTCGGGCAATTTCTCTTCACCGCCATTTCCGGTTTCTTCAGTCGCGGCGTTTTCATCAACATCGAAGTCCGGAATGGAGAAACCCGAATCCTCCGTCATTTCTTCAGTAGTTTCCCGTTCACTCTCAGTCGTGATCGGCGCTTCCTCCGCGAAAAGCGAGAAGCTTTCGTCCACCGCTTCGTCACCGAGTTTTTCGGCAGGCGTCTCGTCAATGGAAGCCGGTTCATCAATGACTTGAAAATCGGGAGTCTCGAAGTTTTCGGTCGTCTGCTCGGTTTCTTCCGACGGGGTGTCGAAGTCCATGTTTCCGAAGTCGATCGCGGCTTCGGTTTCCGCTTCAGGGGCCGCGCCATCTTCCGGAGCCGATTCAACCTCATCGGCCAAACCCTCCAGCAAATCCGTCGGGATGCCGAAATCCATTTCTTCGGCGGGCTTTTCAGACAGGTCCGGCGAGGTTTCAGGGGGAGAATCAGGAAGGGAATCGGGGATTGAGTCTAGGAAATCGCTGAAATCAAAGCCGTCGTCAGTCGTCGCTTCCTCGGTCGACGATTCATCAACCGACGGTTCTTGAACCGACGGTTCTTGAACCGTCGGTTCGGAAGCTTCAGGGCCAAGGTCGTCGCTTTCTCCGGTGGCCAGCAATGAGGCAAGATCATCGTCCATCTTATTTTCGGGCAAAGGCAAGTCTTGAATTGCCTCACCGCGACGGGCAAGAGTTGTTTCTTCGTCGCCGATTGCGTGAAAAGAGTTTTTAAATCGTTCGAGGTCCTCTATCCCGGGCATACCGTTCCTTGTTTAATGATCGGCCGGAGAACGCTGTTGCCTGAGTACGTTCCCGTCAAGATATTGAATCATCGGCCGATGATTGTAAAGAAGATATGAAACATCCAGCAATATTACTCGCGGCGATGATCCTGGCGACTACTGTCGGCGCCTTAGAGATCGAATCGTACCGCTTCACCGACCGGCTTCTCTCGATTTCCGGCCCATCAGCACCCGATGTGTTTGACGGTGCGGTCATTTTTACCGCGTCCGCGCAGCGACGCGTCGGCGTCTCCTTCGACCACGAGGGGTACGGGAAAGTCCACTGGTTTAAAAAATTCGTTTCCCCGTTGGCGACAGCCCGCTCTGAAAACGTTCTGATATATATCTACGAGTATCCGCGCGGAGTGAACGAACTGAAATATCGGCTCATAGTCGATGGGCTTTGGACCTCCGATCCTTGGAACCCTCCCGCAAGGATGGATGGGGGGACCGGTCTAACGTACTCGGTAGTTACACTTCCCAGGTCCTCCGAAAAACCAACCTCCGCCGACAATAATGAGGGGATGCTCACTTTTTCGTATGAAACCGCCCCCGGAGAGTCGGTGACCGTTGCCGGCTCGTTCAACAGCTGGGATCCGTTTATGTACGAATTGAAGGAAGAAAGTCCCGGTCGATACACCCTTTCAATCCCGCTTCCGCCCGGCAGGTATCGGTATGTTTTTTTTCACCGCGGCGAACGGGTTCTGGATCAAAAAAATCATCGAAAAGTGTATTCTTCCGACAACACGATCGCTTCAGAAATCGATGTCGGTCTCTCTGTAGCCTCCAAGAACTAAAAACACTGACTGAAGTAAGAGTGCCGCGTTGGCAGGACTCGGCTTCCGATCGTCCGCTCAGCGGACTCACTTCAGCCCGCCTTCGCCCCTTTCGACGCATACGCCGCTTCGCGTCGTTTGCCGATAGGAAACGGTAATGCGTTTCCTCAAGGGTCCGGTGTCATCCTCGCTCCGCTCGGTAGGACTCGGCTTCCGATCGTCCGCTCAGCGGACTTACTTCAGCCCGCGGTTCATCCCTGCCGCGCCCATACGCCGCTTCTCGTCGTTTGCCGATAGGAAACGGTAATGCGTTTCCTCAAGGGACCGGTGTCATCCTCGCTCCGCTCGGTAGGACTCGGCTTCCGATCGTCCGCTCAGCGGACTCACTTCAGCCCGCGGTTCATCCCTGCCGCGCCCATCCCTGGGCGCTAATCCTCGCTCCGCTCGGCGGGATGAACCGTTCGAGTCCTACCCCTGGAAATAGACGTAAAAAAAGCCGCGCAAATGCGCGGCTTTCCTTATTCTAGCAGGGGTAGGACTCGAACCTACGACCTCCGGGTTATGAGCCCGACGAGCTGCCAACTGCTCTACCCTGCGTCGTGTGTTTGGAGACTATATACGGAAGTGAGGGGAGTGTCAACAAGAATGGCAGAGTATTAAATTGGAAAAGATCGCAAAAGGAAGAAAACAGCCGAAACCGTTCAAATATCTCTATCGTTGGGATTCTGCAAGGATCGGAGCGCAAGAAGC
>JBAYHM010000269.1:0-6200 GCA_041666155.1 Treponemataceae bacterium | reverse complement strand
CTCAACGGCGCTTCCGTCGCGTACCTGGATCGGCCGCCCGCACCCGCGGCTCTGCTTCCCGCGCTGCACCTTATACGTCCGACGTTCATGCTTACCGTTCCGCTTATTATGGAAAAGATTTACCGCAATAAAGTCGGCCCCGCGCTTGAGGCCCATCCTTTGTACAAGTTCCCGCTGACTCGGGGCATCGCGCTGAAAGCGGCCGGACGCAAACTTATGGGAACCTTCGGCGGCGCCGTAAGGTTCTTCGGCATCGGAGGGGCTCCGCTGTCCCCCGAAGTTGAAGCGTTCCTCAAAGCGGCGGGCTTCCCGTACGCTATCGGTTACGGCCTTACCGAAACGGCCCCGATGCTGGCCGGAGCACCGCCGTTCAAAACCGTGCTCAGATCAACCGGCCCGGCGATGGCGGGCGTAGAACTGCGAATCGCCGACACGGAAGGACGAATCGTGACGGAATTCGGCGTTGAAGGCGAAATTCAAGCCCGCGGACCGAACATAATGCTCGGATATTATAAAGATCCTGAGCGCACGGCGGAAGTCATGACGGCCGACGGCTGGTTCAAAACCGGCGATCTCGGATGCATGGATAAAAAAGGCCGCCTGTTTATTAAGGGAAGACTCAAAGCGATGATCCTTGGACCGTCGGGTGAAAACATCTATCCCGAAGAGATCGAAAGCGTGCTCAACGCTTCCGGCATAGTGGAAGAATCCTTGGTCTATGAAAGCGAAAAAGGCGAAATCGTCGCGCTGGTAGTCTTGAACGAAAAAGCCCGCACGCTGATGGCCGCCGCGGAAGACGCCGCGGGATCCGCGGCCGAAGCTTTCGGCAATGCCGCCAAAGCCATGGGTGAAGCCGCTAGCGGCGCCGCCGCGAAAGCGGGAGAAATGATGACCGACCTTAAAAACTACACCAACAAGCGGCTTGCGGCGTTTTCCCGGATTCATCGTGTGGAAGTGCACCATGAACCTTTCGAAAAAACCGCGACCCAGAAAATTAAACGCTTTATGTATCCGAAGAAAAAGCATTGACGGTAGCCGGCCGCGCTTGCATTCCCGCATGTTTATAGTAAGTTTACTATATGTCAACTAGCGAGGAACTGTTTATAACAAGCGCGGCTCGCCGGGTGGCGAGACGGATCGATGAAGTCTTTTCGTCACTTGAACACCTGCCCTTTCTCAGACCGAAAGATCGTCGCGAATTCCGTTATTTCAAGCGCCTATTCCTCGCTTCCTGCATGGAAATCGACCAAAAAGTTGATAGAGGCGAATTGCACCCTTGGGCCAAGAACGCGGTGGAAACACTGGTCGCGGCTGCCTCTGAACGCTTCCCACGAGGAAGAACCGGCACGGAAAAACCGGGGGCTCCCAGTTGCATCGCCATTCCCGGACACGTATTGCGCGTCGGCGTGTTCATCGGTTCCTTCGATCCATTCCAAATGACGCACCTGGAAACCGTGCTCCGCTTCCTCGGTCATGGAACGCGAGCCGCCGACATCGTGTTAGTCGTTCCGGAAGGCTCGTATTCAAAGCTGAAGCCAGGCAGATCCGATTATGGGTATCGTTACGACATACTGCATCGCCAGGCCGCGGAGGCCTTCAGACCCTTTATCGTTCCGCTGGATATCGGGGAAGGACAGGATACGATCGGTATCGTGCGTAGACTTTTGTCCTTATTCAGAGACCGCAAGCTTGTGCTGACGCACGTGCTCGGGTCAGACGTATTTCCGCTCGCGGTGCGCTGGTACCCCACGGACTTGGAGGCATGGAAACCAACGGCCATCAAACAAGCCGTCGACCTGGATTTCGGCGCCTTCGTCGTTAAACGATATAAAAATGATAAAATCGCCGAATATGCCCGCTCCGCGCGCGCACTCGGCATTCCGGTCCAGATCGATCCAAAACCCATCGGCACCCCATCATCCACAGCGCTCCGCGAACGCGGCATCTTCACGATCGTGTTCCCAACAGAGGCGGTGTTGGAAAAGCTGGAAGTAGTGTTTCGCTACGGCATGCACCGCCACTGGCTTACGGACCGCGGCGGCGCTGAATATGAAATTTGATCCTTTTTCAAACCCCGGTTGGGTTTGAAAAAGGATCTTGCAGTGTTTTCACGAAAACGCGCAAATCGTTGCACTAGTTTAAGGTGTGAAAATACTGCATCGCGTCAATGGGGGATTTCAAAACTTGAAAGTTTTGAAATCTGCGACTAAATAAGATCCGAGGCGCTACTTTCCGCCGTGTATTTCTTCCCGGTACAATTCGCGGTTGAGCACGGTGAGGATGAGGACGGCACCGTCGGGGAGGATGTAAGGAGCGGAGAAGGCGCCGCCCGGATGATCCACGGTGACAACGCGGCGCCGTTCGCCCGTTGGGAGCAAGGCCTCAAGCCGCACCGCCAAGGGATACGGATAATCCGGCAGTTGGCGTTCGAACAGACCGAACACTTCGCCGTCACCCAGCTTCGTCGGCGAGGAGACGACGACGGCCACACGGGTATTCGACGAGACAACAGTCTGCCCCGCGGGTAGCTGGGAAACGATGGTCCCAGCGGCTTCCTTCGCCTGGGCTTGCCGAACGGCAAACGTGAAGAACACGCCGGACTCCTTGATGCGGTCCATCGCGTCCGCTATAGGTAATCCGACGAGGTCGGGAACCTTCACCATCGCGTTCTCGGGTCCACGGCTTACGACGATTTCCAATTTTGTGGGACCGGAGATTTCCGTCCCCGGCACGGGCTTCTGTTCAAGTATCGTTCCGGCGTTTTCCGTAGAGAAGCGGTAAATCGTCGGCTCTCTGAGCGCGAGAAGCGGCCGGGCGCTGGTTGAAAAGAGGGTCTGCAGGTGCATTTTCACATCGTCAATGTTTTGACCGAGGTAATTTTCCACCTTATCGACAACGACGCCGCGACTGACCACCAATTTGACGCGACGCCCCGCCTTGACGATGGAACCGGGGGCAGGCTCCTGTTCAAGGATAGCTCCTTTATCCGCGGCGCTCTGCGAATACCGAAGCTGAATGCGCGGATACAATTCCTTTGACTGCAGTTCAAGCAAGGCGGCCGTCAAATCTTTGCCTTTCACGTTCGGGACCATGGTTTGCTCGGCCCCGCGCAGCGTAATGAAGAAAACGGTGAGCGCTATCAACACTGTGAAGGCTAGGAGCGCAAGCGCGGCCGCGATAAACAGGCGTAAGCGCGCGGCGATATAGGATTCAACCGCGTCCAGGTCGAATTGGAAGTCGATGTCGAATTTATTAAAGAGTTTCATGTGCCTCCGCGCCCAGATGCGAGCCGATGAAATCGTGAGCGCCGTTCAAAAAGGAACGCCAATCGAGGGGCTTCTTCGTCTCATACTGGAGACGTCGCAGAGCCAGGAGCCCGTCCCCCGTTTGTACCAAGATACCGGAACTCTTGTCTACGCCCAAGACGGTCCCGGCTTCCGCCCCGGACGAAGAAGTAAACAAAGGCCCGGCGTAAGGCCGAGCGTCGAGAATATTCAATTTATGAGCTCCATGGGTCGTGAACGCTCCGGGCCACGGGAAAAACGCGCGAATACGCGCATCCAAAGCCAGAGCGCTCCGGGACCAATCGAGCCGGCCGTCTTCCTTGCGCAGCATCCCGCAGTAACTTGCCGCGCCGTGATCCTGGACCTTCGCCGGGACCACCCCGGCCGCTATCGAATCTACTACGGAGTTAACCAAGGCGGCTCCGCGCTCGGCGACAAAAGCCGATAACGATTCAGTCGTCTCTTCTCCCGTGAGAGGAATCAGTTCCACGCCGAGAATATCGCCTGAGTCCATTTCAAGCGCGAGGCGCTGAACGCTGACGGCGGTTTCCGTGTCCCGGTTCAAGATAGCGGCGGGAATGGGAGCGCAGCCGCGGTACTTCGGCAGGAGGGAGGGATGCAGATTGATTCCGCCCTTCGGAAACAGGGAGAGGAACTTCGGCCCAAAGATACGCCCATAAGCGACGACAACCAGAAGATCCGGCTTCAGCGCGGCGACCGCATCGCGAGCTTCAGCTAAGAGTCGTTCGGGTTTCAATACCGGTATCGGTGGGAGACCGCGCGATACGCGGCCGGCGGAAAGACTTTCAGAAGCGATAGCGACATCCGTCGGTTCGACCCGCTTACCCCTCCCCTTTTCCGCGTCCGGATTGGTTAGGACGCCGACTATCTCGTGCGACGTTTCCAACCGGAGCAGCGAAGGAACGGCGATGGCCGGGCTTCCCGCGAACAGGATCCGCATCGGCCTACATCCGCTTCTTTTTTTCGTAGAGGGCGACCAAGCGGTCGCGTTTGACGTCGGAGAGCCGGTCGATGAAAAGCGTCCCTTCCAGATGATCGTATTCATGTTGGATGACGCGGGCCAGCAATCCTTCCGCGTCGATCGTGAAAGGACGGCCGCGCTCGTTCCAGGCCTGGACGCGGATCATTTCGGGACGAGTCACGTCCGCGTACATAGTCGGAATCGACAGGCAACCTTCCTCGTATTCTACGAGTTCCGCCGAAGTCTGGATGATCGACGGGTTGATGAAGACTCGCGGTATGTCGCCGTCCGCGTGAACGACGAAAATACGGGACAACACTCCGACTTGGGGACCGGCAAGACCTATACCGCGCCCCAAATGCATTGCCTCTATCATATCCTGCGCGAGTTTGACGATATCGCCGTTTATATCCGCGATCGAAGCGGCTTTTTGTCTGAGTATCTCGTTGCCGAGCGTAAGAATTTCCATACGTCTAAATGATACCAAAAAATAGCGCACCCGGACAAGCTTATAACCCTTAGTCGCAGGTACCGGGGCTGCCTTCGTACGGAAGGGGTACTCGTTTGTCCTCGGACCAGTAGGTCCTGCGGGAACCACTCGTACCCCTTCCGTACGGGCGCGCCCCGGCCTCAGCGGATAAAGGTTGACAAGAAAGGTCTGGACAGTATTTTTTGGTATCCTACGGGAAAGGGCATGGCCTGGTATCTATATGCCTATTCTAAGTTGTAGGCAAATGCATCGATACACGTGGAAAGGAGGGCCGGTTTACCGGTCCCTCCGCAGACTACAAGTGGAGAATAACCTCCGCCTCAACGCGCTCTTTTACGCGTAGGCCGGGCGCGCCCGTATAAAACGCATACGAGCGCTTCCCGCAGGCCCTACTGGGCCGAGGACAAGCGAGTATGCGTTTTATACGAAGGCAGCCCGGTATACTCGCAAGGACGCATTCAGGCGCATGCTTCTTCCTTGCGGGCTGCGGCTTTGTCCGATATACTTTTCCTCGTGAGAACTACCGCGCTTCATGAACTGCACGCCGCCGCCGGAGCCCGCTTCGCCCCCTTTGCGGGGTACGATATGCCGATACAGTATCCACGCGGCGCTATCGAGGAACACAAGCTTACTCGTCGGTCGGTCGGGCTGTTCGATATCGACCATATGGGACAGATTCTCGTGGAAGGGCCCGGTTCGGGAGAGGCGCTTTCAGGCCTGGCATCAAACCGGATACTCGACATGGGGGTTAACCAAGCTCGGTACGCGCTACTCTTGAACGAGAAAGGCGGCGTGATGGATGACCTGTTCATCTACCGACTCGGCGCCGAGAGCTGGTTCGTAGTCGCGAACGCGTCAAACAGGGAAGCGGATTACGATTATCTTCGCGCCGGCATACCAGCCTCAATCGATGTAACGGACGTTTCGGACGCAACCTACATGATCGCGGTTCAGGGACCGCGCGCGGTGGAACTCCTTGACGCGCTTTCGCTCGGAGCGATATCTCAAATGCCTCGTTTTTCTATGAAGAAGGTCGTACTGGCGGGAGTGAACGCGCGAGTCGGCCGAACGGGATATACCGGGGAGGACGGCGCTGAACTCTTTTATCCCGCCGACCAAGCCGCTGAACTCTGGGGAAAAATACTCAATCGCGCCGCGGAACTGGGCATTGAAGCGGCGCCGATTGGGCTTGCCGCACGCGATTCACTTCGATTTGAGGCGGGTATGCCGCTTCACGGCCACGAAATTTCCTCTGAAATCACGCCGCTTGAGGCTTCGCTTTCCTGGGCCTGCGATTTCGAAAAGGATTTTGTCGGGAAAGACGCGCTTATTCGGCTTAAGGCCGCTGGGCTTACACGGAAACTGGCGACGCTGAGCGTGACCGGGGGCGTTCCCCGAGAAGGCTACGAAGTGACTGATACAGAAGGCCTAAGCGTCGGCGCCT
>JBAYHM010000268.1:0-6209 GCA_041666155.1 Treponemataceae bacterium | reverse complement strand
TAAGCGATATTCGGCGGAATGCCGGCCCCGAAGCTTTTGACTTCGAGGCCGGCATTCGGTCGGATGGGGGAGGATTACGTGGAATTGCTCAAAGACGTCGCGTTGGATATCAGAAAAAACAAACTCGTGTATCTGATGGCCGTGCCGGTCATCGCTTATTTCATCATTTTCAGCTATATACCGATGTCCGGGATCGTTCTGGCTTTTCAACGGTATCAGCCGGGACACGGATTTTTTGAAGGACCGTGGATCGGGCTACAGAATTTTACGGACTTTTTTCAGAGCTATTACTTTTGGCGATTATTCAGGAATACGTTCCTGCTCAGCTTTCTCGATTTGCTGTTCAATTTTCCGTTGCCCATCATTTTAGCCTTGATGCTCAATGAGATAAAAAACGCCGCGTTCAAACGGACTATTCAAACGATCAGCTATATGCCGTACTTCATCTCTCTCGTGGTTATTTGCGGGATTATTTCGGAATTCACCACCAGTACCGGAATAGTGACGCAATTGGTCGCTTTTTTCGGCGGGCCGAAAGTGAATCTTCTCGGTCAACCCGACTGGTTCAGGCCTATCTATATCGGTTCGGGCATGTGGCAAGGCCTGGGCTACAACAGCATCATCTATTTGGCCGCGCTCTCCGCTATTGATCCGGAATTGTACGAGGCCGCGATGATGGACGGAGCCGGTCGTTTTCGCCAGACTCTCAGCATTACGCTGCCCTGCCTGGTGCCGACCATCATCGTTCTCTTGATTCTCCGGATGGGCGTCATGTTCAACGTCGGATTCGAGAAAGTCCTCTTGTTGTACAATCCGTCCATTTACGAAACCGCCGATATCATATCGACCTTTACCTATCGGAAAGGTCTCCTGGATATGAATTTCAGCTTCAGCACCGCGGTGGGCATCTTCAATTCGCTCATCAATACGGCCATGCTGCTCTTCACGAATTTCCTGAGTCGAAAGTACACGGACACCAGTCTGTTCTAGGGGAATGGTATGATACGAAAAAGCTACGCGAAAACCGTTTTCGATATATGCAACATCCTCTTGATGGTCGCTTTCGCCTTCGTGTGCCTCGCTCCGATAGCCCACGTCGTGTTCATGTCCATAAGCGAACCGTCGATCGTCAATACTCTGAGCGGCATCATGCTCTGGCCGATGGGAGAGGTCAGCCTCAACGGCTACAAGCTGATCCTCCGCAATCCGAATATCATCACCGGTTATCTGAATACCCTTTTCTACGTATGCGCCGGAACCTCGATCAGCGCGCTGTTCACGCTGATCGCCGCCTATGTGCTGTCTCGGCGCCGGATGAAGTACCGCAACGTCTTGATGTTCATCGTTACGTTCACCATGCTGTTCAGCGGCGGATTGATACCCTTCTATCTGGTGGTCCGGAACCTCGGCCTTCTCAATAGCCGCTTATCGCTCCTGTTTCCTACGGCGCTCTCGGTTATGAACATCATCATCATGCGCACCGCTTTTCTGACCGTTCCCGACAGCCTTGAGGAGTCGGCCCGGATCGACGGAGCAAACGACTTCACTATCCTGTTCCGCATCCTTTTACCGGTAGTGAAGGCGACCTTTGCGGTCATTATCCTGTTCTACGCGGTCGGTCAGTGGAACGGATGGTTTTTCGCGTCGATCTTCATAAAGGACCGCGCCCTGTATCCCCTGCAACTTATCCTGCGGGAAATCCTCCTGCAGAACCAGACCGCGTCCATGTCGGACGCGACCCAGCTTATTTCCGACAACTTGGACTTGTATAAGCCGCTGATAAAATACGCCACCATAGTCGTGTCGACAGCGCCTATACTATGCGTATACCCCTTCGTCCAAAAATACTTTGTGAAGGGTGTAATGATAGGTTCTATCAAAGGCTGACCGTGGAGACTGCGCCACCCTGTCCTTGTGAGGGGTGGCGGATAAAAATCGCGCTGAACGAATCCGCAGGCCTACTGGCCGAGGACTAGTGAAGAGCGATTTTTATCCGCCAGGCCCCCTCAAGACGTTTCTTATGCAGTCTCCACGGTCAGCATATGGGGGGAATATGGCATTGATTCATTGCAATTTCTTTTCGGACGTTTTGGGGTTGAGTACGTCGATGACGGTTATTTTGCCGCAGGCGGTACAACACCAGATTGGGATGAAGGGCGTGAGTCTGAAGGAGAAGCATCCGACGTTGTTTCTGCTTCATGGGCTTTCGGATGATGATTCCATCTGGACTAGGCGGACGTCGATTGAGCGGTACGTCGCCGAGATGGATTTGGCGGTGGTTATGCCGCAGGTACACCGGAGTTACTACTGTGATATGGAATATGGGATGCGGTTCTGGACTTTTCTGACGGAAGAGTTGCCGGCGGTCGCGCGGTCTTTCTTTCCGCTATCGGCGGCGCGGGAGGACAACTTCGCCGCGGGGCTTTCAATGGGCGGTTACGGGGCGCTCAAATGGGCGATGCGGAAACCGGAGATGCTTGCGGCGGCGGCCAGCTTGTCAGGCGGCCTGAACCGCGCCAAGCTGCCGCCGGACCCGGTCCGACGGCGTGATTACAACTTGGTATTCGGCGACAAGACGGTCGCGGGTTCCGACGACGATCTTTTCAGCCTGGTCCATCGCCTGGACGCGAGCCCCGGTCCGAAGCCGAAATTTTACCAGTGTTGCGGCACCGAAGATTTCGTGTACCAGGACAACCTGCTTTTCCGCGAGGAATGGAAGAAGACGAAGCTGGACTTCACCTACGAGGAAGGCCCCGGCATCCACGAATGGGCGTACTGGGACGCGAAGATCCAGGACGTCCTTAAGTGGCTGCCGCTGCGTTCCTAGAAACTCCCGCTGCCCAGCGTCGCCTTGAGGCTCAGCGTGATCGACGGGCCTCCGGCGATCACGACGTACTCGCCGTCCTTGCCCGCGCCCCACAGGGCGTCCGTCGACCAGTAGAACGACGGTGAAAACGCCAGGTAGCAGCGTTCGAAGAACTCCCAGCTGACCGACGGCTGCACGAAGCCGGACAGGTCCGACAGGTTCGCTATAGCCAATATCGATAGAGTCAGCTTGGTCGATCCCGCCTCGGCCTTGGACAGGTACGCGCCCGCGTAGTGCTTGCCCGATTGGTATATCAGGCCTTTGAGCGCGAGCGTCAGGGTTTCGGAGACGCTCGCCGTCGGCGCGACCGAAAGCGCTGTCCGCGCCTGGGAAATCAGGCTTTTCCGGTCCGCGTCCTCGTAGCCGTCGCCGTTGTAAAAGTATTGGAAGAAGGCGTTGATGTTTTCCGTGGAGTTGACGTAGGAGAATCCGGCCGTCCCCGAGAAGTAGACGCCATCGATATGCTTTGTAGTCGAGAGCGTCGCCGCGTCCGTGACCCAGGTCTTGTCGCTGCCCCAGGAGGCCACGGCTTCCCCAAACAGGTTCAGCCGCCACAATGATCCCGTCGCCGTGAGCATGGCTTTGGGCGCGTAATCGCGCCGGTAGTAGGCGCCCGCCCCGATCTCGTAGTTGCCGACCAAGAACTCGTACTTGGCCGCGAACGCGAGGTCGTCCGGCTCGATTTTAGCCGCGTCGGCGGTACTGCCGATACGGGGCAGGATCGCGTACGCCCAGATGTTGTTCTGCGTGTTCGCTATGGGAACGTGGAGGCGCAGGTTGACCGGTCCTTCGCGCTGGGCGGTGGGGTCGGTCACGTCGATGGCCGCGACGTTGATGACGTCGGCCGGGCTCCAGAAGTAGCCGACGCCCCATTTCACGGTGTGCTTGCCGAAACGGAAGTTGAACTGGTCGTTCCAGTTGAAATCGGTAAACAGCTCGAAAAGTTGAAAGTTCGATGAGTCCTTGTACGGCCAGAACGCTTTGACGGAGCCGTAGTAGCGCGTGTAGTCGTTCGGCCGCGCGTCGAAGAACACCTTCGCGTCGGCGGTCGGGAGGAGCGTCTTTTTTTCCGGGGCAAGGGGGTCCCGGTTGCCGTACCATGGGTCGGTCCAGGTGAACGCGGATTCCAGGGTGCCGGTATACGTTCCACCGATGCGCACGGTTTCGGTTTTCAGGAAGGTCTGCACCGCTTTGCCTTTGGCTTCCTCGGCGACTTTTTCCACGCCCTCTTCGGCGTCGCCGAAGAGGGCGCTTTCATCGGTTTCAATCTTCACGTCTTCGGCGAAGACGCCCATCGCCGAGGCGACCAGGAGTCCGAGCGCGAAGGCGAGGCGGAGAATTGTTTTTTTGATGCCGGCCATTTAGTTTACCGCCTCAAGGAACGCCTTGGTGAACACCTTGTCCGGAAGCGACTCCGTGGAAAGATCGGTCATCGTTATCTGGCTCTTTTCCCCCACGTTGACTTCGTCGATGAGGAGCATGTTCGAAGGGAAAAGTTTACCGCCGCCGACGTCCGCGTATTTGGGGTAGAGTGTGGTGCGCATGAGACGGGCGGAGACGCTTAAGTCTTCCTGTTTGATGATGAGCGGCCGGTCCTTGCGGATATGCATCCTGACCAGATCGTAGCTCACCTCGTTCGTCTTCGCCTTCAGCGTGATGACCCAAACGGGGATTTTCCCGACCGTGCCCTCGGCGGTTTTCTGGATATCGTAATCCTCGAGTATCTTGCGCCTGTTGAAGTCGTTGTTGCGCGCTTCCGAATCGTTTATCGCTTCCTTCATGCTGGAATGGTTGAACTTGCGGCTGGTCGGATCGTAGAACCAGACGTTGTCTCCTTCCTTCAGGTAGCCTTGGCCCTTGTTGGCCTCAGGCAGCTGCAGCAGCATCAAGAATTGTTCCTTCGCGTCGCGCCGGAACATGCGGACCTGGGTGACCGCCTGCTTTTCCTTCGGCTTTTCCGAGACGATGGTGAATACTCCGGTGAAGTCCCGGCCCGAAAAGTCGTTCAGCTCGTCGATCTTGGAGAGCATCGCCTTGAAGTCGGGAGCGGCTCCGCTAGGAGACGAACTCTGCGCGTTCGCCAGTATGCCGCAAATTAAGATGAAAGCCGCCGCGAAAATGATTTTGAGCAGCGCGCGCCTGCGCGCCGCGGGTATTGATCTAAACATGATTCCTCCGAAAAGAGTCCGGCTACTTGGAAGTCCGCAGCGCGGCAGCCGGTTCCAGCCGCGAGGCTTTGCGCGCGGGCAGGAAAGCCGCGAGCAGCGTCAGAATGAGCACCAGCAGGAAGTTGAGCAGCGTCGGCAGCGCCTGCATCGCGAAGGAGAGATGGCCGTTCCGCATCAAGAGCGCGAAAAAGGTATCAGTCCCGAAGTTGAACAGCGATAGTACGCCCATCACAAGACCGGCGAAGATCCACCCGGCGACCGTCCCCGCGATGGCGAGAAAACCCGCTTCGTAGAGGAACAGAGCGCGCACTTCCGAACGCTGGGTGCCGATCGCCCGCATCGTGCCGATCTCTTTTATCCGTTCGTACATGATCATGCGGAAGGTGTTGGAGATGCCGACCATGATGATGATGAACAGTACCGCCAGGATGCCGGTGCTGACCATATTGAGTACCTTCACCAGTTCCTCAATCTGAGAGATCATGTCGTTGATGGTGAAGACTCGGTATTTCGCGCCCTGCCAGGTCTCGTTCTTAGCCTGCTTCAGCAGTTTCTGGTAGCGGGAATCCATCATCCCGCCGCTTGCCGCCGCGGCCAGATCCTTCGCGGTCAGCTCGAAGATCGGCGCGTTCTTTTTCAGCGCGCCCTGGAGCTTCACGGAAGTCGTTTCCGCTTTGGCGAGATCGGGAACCAAGATCCCGAAAAGCTGGTAGTCGGTCGTGCCGATATTCAGCAGTTCGTTGAGGTAGGCCCGGTGAGAATACGCGAGCATGGCGCTGAAAAGCCCCATGTCCTGGCTGACGCCCGCAAGGACGAACTCGCCCACGTTGTTCTGGCCGGTGATGGTTTTGAGCTGGACCAGGATACGGTCGCCGATTTCAACCTTCAGCGTCTTTACGACGCCTTCGCTCAGGATGAGCGCGCGCGGGTCGGTCATCTTGTCCCAGCTTCCCTGCTTGAACAGGAGCCGTTCGCGCAGGTAGCGTTCCCTTTCCAAGTCCGCGCCGTACACGTTCTGCGTCACCTTTTTCCCGGCGAACACGAGCGTGACCTGGGCGGCGGACCGCTTGGCGGCGTACGAGGCGTCGATTCCCGCGTCTTTGAGCGCCGCCAGGATCGCCGCGTCGTCCCGGATGATGCCGACTACTTTACCCTTGGGCGTTTTTTCCACGCCC
>JBAYHM010000267.1:0-6210 GCA_041666155.1 Treponemataceae bacterium | reverse complement strand
GAGAAAATGCCGGCGGGAAGCGGCTTATTGATCGTCATCTCCCGAAACGCCATTTCGGTGCTGGTTCCCGCCTTGAGCGCGTCCTTCACCAGAAAGCGCGTATTCACGGGAAAGCCCTCAATTACGCGGACGTCGAAGAAGGTCATATCCTTGAGTACCTTTCCCGACAGGTCGTAAAATTTGACCTGGACCGGCAAGTAGTTTGACGCGTCCAGCCACGCTTCCTGGCGGGCATACGCGACATTCCGCGTCTTGGCCCGGAGGTCAAGGCGATACGCGGTTTTGCCGCCCAACTGTTCCGTCCCGACAAGGGTCGCGTGGTAGTTCTGCGCGCGGTTCCGCGTGCCGGTCATGTCCTCGTAGGAAATATCGCTGCCGGCCATACTCTGCCGGAGCGCCGAACCTTGCAGCCGCGTAACTTCCTCCGCGTCGGGGAAAAAAAGATAGAGTTCTTTCGCGTTCCGAAGGATCTTCTGTCCGCGCTCGGCGGCGGAGGTGAATTCCATGAAGGTATCGTCCTTTCCGCGCGACCAGACCTTGAACTCGGTCTTCCGCGTTCCGAACTTGTCGACGATGGTCATCATCGCGTTCGCGAAGCTTGAGTCGAAGGTTTGCGACTTATCGAGCGAAACGAGAAGTTCCTCCGCGGTCGGGACCGCGAAGACGGCGGCCGCGACCAGGGAAAGGGCGATTGCCGAGACCGCGGCCCGGCATCGCTTGAAATTGATCGACATTGCGTTTCTCCTTATGTACGAATCAGACGCGAAGGGCGTCTACGGGTTGTATCCGCGCGGCGGACCAGGACGGTAGGAGCGAGGCAAGACCGGATAGGATTACCGTCATGACCAAGCTTCCCAATACTGAACTTGCGTTGAGAACCGGATAGAGCAGAGTCGGAAATTCCACATCGATACCACCCATGAAAGCCGTGAGATCAAGTCCCTCCCGAGCAAAGAACGAACTGACGGCGCAGCCGATCGCGGTCCCCGCTATCGCGCCGATGGCCGCGATGAACAAAGCTTCCAGGAAAAAGAGCCTAACAAGCTCGTCCCCGCGCATACCCATGGCGCCAAGCGTACCGATCTCCGTGCGGCGTTCAAACACGACCATCATCGTCGTGTTGATAACCACCGTGCTTCCCAGAAGGATGAACATGGCGCCGATTACGTTAAAAATAGCGGTCATGAAGCTCATGACGTAGTAGACCGCGCTCGCCTCGGTCCAGCTGGTTGCCGAAAGACCGAGCGGCGCCAATTCCGCGTTCCAGGCGCCGGCGACGACGGCCGGGTCGTTTCCCTTTTTTACTTTTGCGACTATTTCAAGGACCGCGCCGTCCAGTTGCAAAAAAGACTGCGCCTTATCCAGCGGCAGGACGAACGCGAGGGAATTGAGCGCGGCGACAGGGAAATCCATGAGACCGGTTATCTTGAGCGTCGCGCCGTACATGCCGCGGTTCTTGGTCATCGTCATGAACGTAAACTTGTCACCCACGCCGATCCCAAGCTTCTTCGCCAGCCCCGCGCCGATGACGGTTTCCCGCTGCCCCGCTTCAGGAAGGCGCCCGACTTTGAGGTACTTGGGCAAGCGCGAATAGGATTCCTCCCGAGCGAAGTCCACGCCCCAGCCTTGGGCTTGGTAGCGCCGATCCCCTTTTTGGATCATGACCGAAAAAATGGCGCGACCCGTCGCCGCTTCCGTTTCAGGCCGGGCGGCGATCCGGGAAACGAGAGAGGCCCCGTCGCTCACGTTCAGGTGGAGCGGATTGAGGAGACGGTTTTTCTCGAACTGGGCATGAGCGATTTTTATTTCGCCCCAGGACCATTCCTTCACGTTGCGCGACATCTCCGCCTTCATACCTTCGATCAGGGAAAAGGCGAAAACCAAGGCGGCGCTCACGACAAGCATTGCCAGCGCCGAAAGGAAACTGCGACGGCGGTTGCGCCTGATATTGAGAGCGGCTATGCGCGATAATTTCATGTGCGGCCTCCTTAGTTGTGCCTGAGCGCTTCGACGACCGACATCTTCACCGCCCGTCTGACCGGCACCACGGAGACAAGGAAGGAAAGGAACGCGCCGGCCGCCACGGCCGTGAACATGATCCGCGGGTGCCAAGCGCCCCGGAGCCTCCCGGCCATCGGCAGATCGACCCCTACCTTTTCTATCATCCAACTGAGATCGAACCCAGTGTTGACAAGAAACGCGTTGAGCGGCAGAGACAAGACCAAGCCGAGAACGCCCCCGATAAGCCCGATCGCCGCCGCTTCCAGCTGGAGGCTCGCGGTCAGTTCCTTGTCGTACATTCCCTGCGCGCGGAGCATGCCCATTTCACGCGTCCGCTCCAGAATCGTCATCAGCATGGTATTGGAAACGCCCACCGCGGCGATAATGAACACGATGAAGAGCAGCACGCGGCTGAGGCCGGAGCGACTCTGGACGAAGGCTAGAAAATCGGCGCCGGTTGTCTTCCACGGCAGCACCGAAAGACCGCTTTCCGCTTGGGATAGATCAGACCCAAGCCTTGAAACGAAGGCGTCCGTGACGGCGTCCTCGTCGTAGGCAACGACTATCTGGTTGACGCTGCCGCCCAGGTACAAAATTTCGTCGGCGATCTCCAAAGAGATATACGCGTTCAGTCGATTCACCGCCGCGTTCGGCGTATTGACGATGCCGCTTACACGGAGGTCCATTGTTTGGTAGGCGCCGTCCTTGGTCCGAGCGACTACGGTCAGCGGATAGCCGATCTTAGCACCCAGGTCCTTCGCGAGCTGATAGCCGAGCACGATACCGCCTGAATCCTCGGAAAGCCACTTACCCTCGGCTACCGTATCCTTGAGGCGGAACACCTGTCCGTCACGTGTCGGGTCGATGGCGACCACACGCACCCGCGCCGAACCGGATTCCGGCCAGGGATCCTGGTTGACGACTAATTCGCCCTGAAAGACGGCGCGCGGCGCGGCCTTCAGAGCCTTAGAGTCGAGCAGCGCCAGCACTTTGTCCGGGCGCTCGATCGCTTTATCCAGCGGCATGGAATCCTTCTCATCCCAATACGCCGCGTTCTGCACCTGCAGGGCGCCGGTGTCGTACCAGACCATGCTCCGCACACCGTCGTTTTGGAGGCCCGTCAGTAGCGAATCGAAGAGGATGAACATCGCCAGCCCTGCCGCCATCGACGTTGCGGTGAGTATCGTCCGGCGTTTATGCCGCGTCAGATTGCGGAAGGCGAGACCCAGAAAAAACCGAGCGTTCACGACGGACTCCCGTCGGAAACGATGAGACCGTCATGAAGCATCACCAAGCGTGTAGCGCGGTCCATAACCATCTTGTCGTGCGTAGAGAACACGAAAGTGGTGCCGTGTTTTTCATTCATCGCCTTCATCATGTCAAGGATCGCGCTTCCCGTCGCGGAATCGAGGTTTGCCGTCGGCTCGTCCGCCAGCACCAGAGCGGGCCTCTTCACCAGGGCCCGCGCCACGGCCACGCGTTGTTGCTGGCCGCCTGAAAGTCTGCCTGGAAGCCGCGCGGCCTTATCGGCAAGACCAACCTCGGCAAGGATTTCCATACACCGCATTTTGACTTCCTTTTCATTCAGGTCGAGCAGCCTGAGCGGGAAAGCCACGTTTTCAAGCACCGAAAGAACCGGGATGAGATTGTACGACTGAAAGACAAAGCCGAGTTTTTCTCGGCGAAAACGCGCGCGTTCCTTCGAGTCCATAGCCGCGACATCCGCGCTGTCAATATGAATCGAGCCGGAGTCCAGAGAATCAAGGCAACCCAAAAGATTAAGAAGCGTAGTCTTACCCGAGCCCGACGGGCCGGCGATCGCGATGAATTGGCCGCGTTCGATATTCAGATCGACGCCGCGCAACGCGGGAACCTTTTCGTCACCCGAAAGGTACTCTTTATGTACGCCGCGAATTTCAATGATGCTCATGCGTGTACTCCATCCCGCGGCGCCAGTCCGCGGACAAAAAGGGAAACGGTAGCCGCGATGTCGCTTTCCAGCTCGCCAAAGGCGAACGGTTCGGGAACCGCGCGCGTTACCAATATGAAACCGAGAACCTGGGACAGAAATGAGCGCGAAAGGAAGCGGGGGGACAGATCAGATCGAATTTCGCCGGAAGTGGAAGCGGCGGAGAACAAGGGGTCAAGGTACTTGTGTATCTGCGGAATGATCATCTGCTTCATCGCCTCAACTAGATCCGGGTTCCGATACGCTTCCATATAGGCGAGCGCGATCATGCGCTCGTTGTCCGCGAACATCCGCCAACGGTCGATCATGATGAACGTCAGCGTCTCTTCCAGCGGCCTGCCTTTCTGCCGTTCGAGCAGCCGTTCTATGGGCTTCATGAACAAAGGCCGCGCGATTGTTTCGATCAGAGGCTTGATCACCGCGAACATAAGGTGGCGTTTAGTAGGAAAATATTTGAAAATTGTCGCTTCGGAAGTTTTCGCTTCCTGCGCGATTTCCTTTGTTCTACCGCCGTCAAATCCCTTTTGGGAAAAGACGCGAAGCGACGCGTCGAGGATTTCTTTCTTCCGCTGCCGGACCGCCAACGAATCGGATTCGTCGTCGAGCGCGGTGACGCCCTCGGGCAGCATCGACAGCAGCACATCCGCCAATTGGGCGTCGTCGCTTTTCTTATTCTCCATTAGTTCCTCGCTACTAACAAGTAAGTAATTACTTACTCACCATAGCTCGTTAGGAAAAAGAATGCAAGAGAGGGAAAAGACTTCTCCGAAAAAAATTGCTTGACTACCATTGTTATCACTTTATAATTCTATTGTAATAACATCAAGGAGGCTCAATGCGACTTCAAATCATCGACATCGGAAATTCCAAAGGAATCAGGATTCCACAAGCCATCTTGAAGCAAGTGAGCTTCGGTGAGGAGGTTGAAATGGATGTATCCGAAGGAAAAATCACGCTGCGGCGTTCCTTCAATCCGGCGATCGTCCCGGATTTTTCGTCTCTTCCGGAAATGGACGACGAAACTATCCAGAGGGCGCTCAGGAAGATCAGCGGTACCGATCTGATCACCGCATTGGTTGGCGCGGACGCGCGCGTTAAGCAAGCCGTCTACCGGAATCTCAACGACCGGGTCCGCGCCTATGTCATCCCGAAAGTTGAGAAACTGGAGAAAGGCGACGCAAAGGATCTCATCATCGAACGGAGCAGGAACATGATGAGCGAAGCCCTCATGGAAATTCTGAAAGAATAATGGAGGAATCGAACATGCCGTCAATCATGATCGCTGAGGCAATCCAAGTCCTGATCTATCTGGTTTTCGGAATAGCGGTTGCTGCGACCGGCGCCCAATTGCCGCTCTATGTCGCGCTCGGGTTCGTCGTATCTATCGGATTACCTTCCCTTTTTTTGGGATACGGCTTCAAGGGGATGAAGGCCTCGGTCAAAGCCGGGACTTCCAGCTATGAACGATTCCGCGGAACGCCCATCGCCAACGGTATTTGGGGCGTGTTTCATCTGATTCTGGCTGCCGCGATTCTCGGCGCGATGCGGGACGGCTTGCCGCCGGGTTTGAACTTGGGGACCATTCTCGTCGTCTGCGGATTCTGCGTACCCTATCTTCCGCTATCGTTAGCCCAAAGCAGGAACGCGGCCGATGATTCTCGTACTATAATAAAGTGATCTACATGTCCCGCAATGACCCGAGGCCGGTTAGAGCTTACGGACGTCGCGTCGGAGGAGGTTCAATAATGGAGATCATTGACTTAACAAGCGAGTACGAAAACACCTATTGCAAATGCCTTGAGGACTGGTCCTCGGAATTGGACGAGGCCGGAGACTACAAAAAGCGCTGGCTTGAAAAAAAGAAGGCTCAAGGACTGCGTGTTAAATTGGCCCGGAACGAAAAGAATGAAATCGTGGGCATGATCCATTACGCTCCGTCCGCGAACGCTCCCGTCGTGGGAAAGGACCTCTACTACGTCTATTGCATCTGGGTTCACGGGTACAAGAAGGGCGTCGGCAATCAGCAAAGGAAAGGGATCGGCAAAGCGCTGCTCGGGGCCGCGGAGCAGGACTGTAGGGAACTGGGCGCGAAGGGGATCGCGGCCTGGGGAATCACCCTGCCCTTCTTTATGAGATCCAAATGGTTCAAGAAACAAGGCTATCTACGGGCGGACAAGGAAGGCATGATGGAACTGGTCTGGAGGCCCTTCTCGGACGACGCCGAACCGCCCCGGCTCCTG
>JBAYHM010000266.1:0-6214 GCA_041666155.1 Treponemataceae bacterium | reverse complement strand
GTCCTTGCGGGACTTGTCGCGATCACCGCGCCATGCGCGGTGGTTTCCCCCGGCGCCGCGATCGTAATTGGCCTCATCTCCGGCGTTCTAGTAGTCCTTGCTGTCGAATTCTTCGATAAGTTGGTAAAAGTAGACGATCCGGTCGGCGCGGTATCAGTTCACTTGGTGAACGGCGTGTTCGGTACGCTCGCGGTCGGCATTTGGGGTAACGTCGAAGGCGTTGCCGTCGGTGCGTTGCATGGCGGTGGATTCCATCAGCTTGGCGTGCAGGCGCTCGGCGTCGTGACTGTCGGGGCTTGGGCGGGCGGTACAAGTCTACTGTTATTCCTTGCCATCAAGGCGATCGTCGGTCTCCGTGTCAGCGCGAAGGAAGAAATGATGGGTCTTGATCTGAGCGAACATAAGACAGAAGCCTATTCGGGCTTCCAGATTTTCAGCAACATGTAAGGAGGCGAGAAGTGAAGTTGATTATCGCTTACGTTCAGCCGCACATGCTAAATGATGTGAAGCAGGAGTTGTATAAGGCCGAGGTTTACAAGATATCCGTGACTAACGCGATGGGCTGCGGTCAGCAGAAGGGATATCATGAAACGTACCGTGGAATCGATATCGAAGTGAATCTGCTTAAAAAGGTACGTATCGAAATTGCGGTCAATGATAATTTCGTAAAGCCGACCGTTGAGGCTATCATTAAAGGGGCTCGGTCCGGAGATATCGGAGACGGAAAAATATTTATTATTCCGATGGAAGAGTGTATCCGGATCAGAACAGGAGAAACTGGAACAGTTGCGATAGGGTAATATATTTAAAGCTACATAAATGTAGAATTGGGCTCCTGGAACTACCGCAATGTAGTTCCAGGAGTTTTTTATTTGAAATATTATGAATATTTGTTTTTGTATACATTTTTATATTTTCTTTTGAGGTAAACAATTAGAAAAAAACTAGTTGAAATTCGAGCAATATTTATAAATGGCACGTAAATTGCTATAACAAAATATCGTATTTTGCTTTCGTAATGCGAAGTTCGATTTTGGAACTGAACGACTATCAAATAGGAGTAATCGATGGACAACGCGACGTTAAAGATCGCACTCGACACCGTTTGGGTTCTGATGACCGCCTTCATGGTGTTTTTCATGAACCTCGGCTTCGCGATGGTGGAATCTGGCCTTTGCCGCGCGAAGAATACCGTAAATATCCTTGCCAAGAATTTCATCGTTTTCGCAATTTCCACGGCCGCGTACTGGATAGCAGGGTTCGGCCTTATGTACGGCGACGGGAATCCCATCATCGGTTTGGCGGGCATCTGGTTCTCTTCGGGAGTCGATAATTCTCCGGCTGTCGCAGAAGCGTATAAGGGTGTCTATTCGGCGCTTTCCTGGACCGGTGTTCCGTTCTGGGCGAAATTTTTCTTCCAGCTCGTCTTCTGCGGAACAGCGGCTACGATTGTTTCCGGCGCGGTCGCCGAACGAATCAAATTCGGCTCTTTCATTGTATTTTCCTTTATTCTCGCGATCTTCCTATATCCGCTTGTCGGACATTGGGTATGGGGCGGCGGCTGGCTCGCCTCGCTGGGCATGTTCGACTTTGCCGGATCAACGGTAGTGCATTCGGTCGGCGGTTGGAGCGCTTTGGCGGGTATCCTTCTGCTCGGTCCGCGCATCGGCAAATATAAACCCGACGGAACGCCGAAACCCATCTACGGTCATAATATGGGTATGGCGACTCTTGGCGTTTTGGTTCTCTGGTTCGGTTGGTTCGGCTTCAATCCCGGATCGACCATGGCCGCGAATCCGGCAGCCATCGCGCATATCGCGATGACGACCAATCTTGCCGCGGCTATGGCGACTTTAACCGCCGCGATCGCGTCGTCCTTAATTCAGAAGAAACCGGATCTTTCCATGATAATGAACGGCTGTCTGGCCGGCCTCGTCGCGATCACCGCGCCCTGCGCCTTCGTCAGCGTTCCTGCCTCAGCCCTCATCGGCGCGCTCGCAGGCGTTTTCGTCGTGCTCGCGGTCATCGGATTCGATAAACTCAAGATCGACGATCCGGTTGGAGCTCTTTCAGTCCACTTGGTGAACGGCGTATTCGGGACCTTGGCGATCGGTCTGTTCGCGAATAAGGCGATCGCCTCCGCTATCGGCACCGATTCGGCTTCGCTGCGAAACGGATTCCTTGTCGACGGAAGCCTCGGTCAGCTCGGTTCACAAGCCCTCGCGGTAGTATCCGTCGCCGCTTTCGTATTCTTCGGCGCACTTCTGTTTTGGGCGATTATCAAAGCGACGATCGGGTTGCGGGTCACGAAAGAAGAAGAGCTCGCCGGACTCGATATCGGCGAACACGGCATGGAAGCGTATTCCGGTTTCCAGATATTCACGAACCTCTAGGAGCGGAGCAGATGAAACTTATAATCGCCTATATCCAACCGCATAAGCTTAACGACGTAAAGCAGGAATTATACAAAGCCGAGGTCTATAAGATCTCCGTCACGAACGCGATGGGCTGCGGCCAACAAAAAGGCTACCACGAATCGTACCGCGGTGTCGACGAAGAAGTGAATCTCTTAAAGAAAGTCCGGTTGGAGATCGCCGTCAACCAGGCTTTCGTGCAGCCGACGATAGATGCCATCATCCGCGGCGCGCGGACCGGTCAGATCGGCGACGGCAAAATATTCGTTACGACCCTTGATGAGTGCATTCGGATTCGTACCGGCGAGACGGGAAATGAGGCGATCGGCTGAAACCGTCTTGTATATATATGTCGGAATGTCGTATAAATATTCACCAAGGAGCTGTTATGAACGAACGTATTGACTTTACCGAAACGCCGGTTACCAGCGTTTACGGCATGAACCTTTTTTCGAACGCGGTCATGCGTGAGCGCTTGCCGAAGAATGTGTTTAAGGAATTGTTGGAAGTCCAAGCGGGCGAAAAAGAACTCACGCTTCAGGTAGCCGAAGTCGTCGCCGGTTCAATGAAGGATTGGGCCCTTGAGAAGGGCGCCACGCATTATACCCATTGGTTTCATCCGCTTACCGGACTTACCGCTGAAAAGCATGATTCTTTCATTTCTCCGACCGCGGACGGAAGAGTGCTCATGGAATTCTCGGGCAAGGAGCTCATCAAGGGTGAGCCCGACGCGTCCAGCTTCCCTTCCGGCGGCTTGCGCGCTACATTCGAAGCGCGCGGCTATACCGCCTGGGATACGACGAGTCCCGCGTTCCTCAAACAGGATCTGACCGGTACGACTCTGTGCATTCCGACCGCTTTCATCGGCTATTACGGGCATGCGCTCGATAAGAAGGTTCCTCTTTTGCGCTCGATGGACGCTTTGAACACGCAGGCTATGCGTGTTCTTAAAGCTCTTGGTAATGCGACTTCGAAGCGAGTTCTGACCACAGTCGGTCCCGAGCAGGAATATTTCCTCATCGACGCCGCTTATTACGCTAAGCGCCCCGACCTGATGCTTACCGGACGAACGGTATTCGGTTCTATGCCCGCCAAGGGTCAGGAAATGGAAGACCATTACTTCGGCGCTATCAAGGAACGAGTCGCCTCCTTCATGCGCGAACTCAACTACGAATTATGGAAAGTCGGGGTCGCCGCAAAGACTCAGCATAATGAAGTCGCTCCGAACCAGTTTGAAATCGCCCCGATCTTCACCACGACAAACGTCGCCGTCGACGGCAACCAGCTTGTCATGGAGACGATTCAGAAAGTCGCTCGACGACACGGTATGGAAGCGTTGCTCCACGAGAAGCCGTTCGCCGGCGTAAACGGTTCGGGCAAGCACAACAACTGGTCCATGGCCACGGATGACGGGATGAATCTTCTGGAACCGGGCGCCAATCCGGAATCCAACGCTCGTTTCCTTTTGTTTGCCGCCGCCGTTGTGGAAGCCGTCGACCGCTATTCGCTTTTACTCCGTTGTTCCGCGGCTACGGCCGGAAACGATCACCGGCTCGGCGCGAACGAAGCACCGCCTGCTATTGTTTCAGTCTTCTTCGGTAGTCAGCTCAGCGAAGTTCTCGATGCAATCGCGGATGGAAAAGCGTACTCGCAGCAGAAAGGCGGCGAGAGGATTCAACTTGGCGTCACCAGCCTTCCAAGCCTTCCGCGGGATATTTCTGACCGCAACCGTACGAGTCCCTTCGCCTTTACGGGTAACAAGTTCGAATTCCGCATGGTCGGTTCGTCCCAGTCCATCGCGACGCCGAATACCTATCTCAACATCGCGGTAGCCCAGGTTCTCGGCGAATTCGCCGAGAAGTTGGAAAAGGCGTCCGATACGAAGAGTGCCATTCAGGCCATCGTCAAGGAATCCTATTCCAAGCACCGCCGAGTTGTTTTCAACGGCAATAACTATTCCGAGGAATGGGTCAAAGAAGCGGAACGTCGCGGTCTCCCGAATATTCGCGCGACGGTGGACGTTCTCCCTGTTCTCGTTCAGAGCGATATAATTGCCTTGTTTGAGAAGCATAAGGTGCTTACCAAGGCGGAGATGGAAAGCCGTTACCACATCTACCTGGAGAAGTACTCCAAGCAGATCAACATCGAGGCGGGCGTCATGGCCGACATGGTCAAGCGCTCAATTTTCCCGGCCGCAACCGCTTTTGCCGGGTCTCTTGCTCGTGAATCGGCCTCCCTTGCCGCTATCGGTGCGGTAAGCGCTCCGCAGGAGAAACGCGCCAAACGAATCGCGGAGCTTACTTCAGAGTTGTATGATGAAACCGATAAACTCGAAAAAGTTCTTGCGGAAGCCCAGAATATCGAAGATGCGTTTGCTCAGGCAAAAGCCTATCGGGAGAAGGTTTATGCCCAGATGGCTAATGTTCGCGCCCGCGCCGACGCGATAGAAATGCTCGTTTCCAAGGAAGCTTGGCCACTTCCGACGTATGAGGATCTTCTCTTCAGGTTATAACGGGGCGCGTTGTTCCGTTCTTTGTACGCAGCCGTCCGCGGTCGCTTGCCGCGGACGGCGTTTTTTGTGTATTTCTGCTCTTGCGTGTTCCAGGCGTTACCCGGCATATTTGATTCATGAATACCAATGAACCTGCTGCTTCGTGCGTAGATACTGAACTCATTTCACGTCTGGTGTCATCTTACGGCATCGATCCTGCGCAGGCGGAGCGTATCATCGAGAGTATTCTGGTTTCGTTTGGTTCGACGGTAGAAGAGTGGATACGCTCTCGCCATATCGCTCTCCAGCGACAAGGTTTAAAAAACGATAAGATTTATCAAATTATCGCTGAAGAACTACCCTTCCGTCGTTTTACCGCGGTGGCTCTTTCCGAGCGACAGATCAGGCGGATGATTTACGGTTGAGAAGATGTAATTTTGCTTGTTCAATCGCTATCTTTTGGGGAAAATTCCGGAAATTGATATGAAGCGATTCCCGTTGAGGAGTTGATATCAATGTATGCACCTCCTTTTGAGGCACACTCGTCAAGAGCTTTTTCCGCAGTGTCGAGCGGGATATTCAGTTCCATTGCGGTTTGCGCAACAGAGAGTTTTCCGCCTTTTTCCGCCGCTAGACGAAGAACCCGTACGGCCATCAGCGGATCGGTATTTTTTTTCTCTGCTTCTTTATTTCGGCTTTTTTTGAAGAGCGATTTTACCGAATCAAACCCAATGCTCTCCGATCCGTTTTTTTTACGTCTGACCACAATTCCGATGGTTATGAAAAGTCCTCCGACAATAAATGCGGAAATACCTACGGTTGGTATTGGCCTTGGAGCGTAGAAGTTCAAAATATTCAAACCACCAAAGGCTATGAGAATGTTTCCCAAGAGGCGGCGAACATCCATGTGTTTCTCCATTCGATTCCGAGCTTGCAATGCAGGTGCGTAATATGACAATACTATATACAATATCCTCTTCGGTAAAGGAGTTTAGCGATGGAGTGGAGAACCAGTCATATTTTGGTTAGGGATAAAGCGCTGGCAGTGGAGTTACAAAAGCGGTTAAAGCAAGGTTCTTCTTTCGAATCGCTCGCTCGGGAATATTCTACTTGTCCTTCGAAATCGAGTGGTGGGGATCTCGGATGGTTTGGTACGGGCAAGATGGTAGCCGCGTTCGAGTCCGCGGCAAAACGCCTTTCCGTCGGTTCCATCAGTGATGTCGTGCAAACTCAATTTGGTTATCATCTTATTAAGTTGACCGGCCGACGCGAATAATTTTACACGAGGGTGCGGAATTGGTTATTATTG
>JBAYHM010000265.1:0-6241 GCA_041666155.1 Treponemataceae bacterium | reverse complement strand
CCGCACCGAACACATGTTTTTCGGAGATGCTCGAATCAACGTTTTTCGCGAAATGATTTTGTCCGATTCGGTTGAGGAACGTGCGAAGGCTCTTGAGAAGCTAAGGCCGATGCAACGCGATGATTTCTATGGCATTTTTAAAGCGATGGCAGGTAAGGAAGTTACAATTCGACTTCTTGATGCACCGCTTCATGAGTTTCTTCCTCATAATGAGGCTGAAATGGGCCTCTTTATGGCTTACCTTGAAAAATCCAGGGGTAAGAAACCCGCAAAAGTAGAAATCCTCGCGCGAATAGAGGCTCTCGCTGAGTTTAACCCGATGCTTGGACACCGTGGTTGCCGCATTGCCGTTTCGTATCCGGAAATCTACGAAATGCAGGTGAAAGCCATTTTTGAAGCTGCTTACAAGTTGAAGAACGAAAAGATTGATGTACGGCCTGAGATTATGGTTCCCATCGTCATGAATGCTTCTGAGCTTAAGCTTATCGCGTATGGTAAGAAGATAGAAGGCAGCTCATATAAGGGAATTGTGGACGTTGAAGAAGATTTCCGGAAAGAGCAAAAAGCTAAAGAAATTCCGTATTCTGTCGGTACGATGATCGAACTTCCCGCGGCGGCAATCGGCGCTGGTGAAATTGCTAAGTATGGTCGTTTCTTCAGTTTCGGTACGAATGATCTTACTCAAACGACTCTTGGTATTTCGCGTGATGATTTTACGGGTTTTATGCCTGACTACACTTTGTACGATCTTATTTACGGGAATCCGTTTTCAAATCTTGATCCACGAGTGAAAGAGTTGATTTCGATGGCAGTGGAACGTGGGAAAATGACTCGACCGGATTTGACAGCAGGCTTGTGCGGAGAGCATGGAGCGAATCCGGATAACGTTCGTTTTTGCATGGATGCAGGTCTTGATTACGTTTCATGTTCTTCGTACTCGGTGCCCATTGCTCTTTTGGCCGTGGCCCAAGCGGAGTTGGATCGAGCATCAAAGAAATAAAAAACGGCGCTTGAAACCGATAAGTTTTAAGCGCCGTTCTCTTCAACGAAGATTGAAGAACTCGACTCGGCATATCGCCGAGTCATTTTTTTATGCCTCAGGACCTTTCCATAACATCGTTGCTTTCATAGTCTCGACAATTCTTGCTGAAGCTTTCTTGGCATCGACCATTGGAACGCCTGCTTCTTTGTTGAGAGTCTTCTCAAAAAAGATCGACATAGTATCAAAAATATCGGGCAGTCGATAGAAAACGAGGGCAAAGTTGATGCCCGACGGCTTCAGAATCGTGAATGAAGAAAATGAAGTTAACGGTTTTTTTGCGATCATGATTCGCGTTTGGTTTTTCGCGATAACAAGATCAAGTTCATTGAAGCGTAACGGAATTTGATCAACCATCGTTCGGACATACGGTTCGATGGATTTGCTGGCATAGTTTGCCGGTTCGGTAAGAATGTGCAGCTTTTTCCCGTTGGTTTGGAAGCTCAGGCCTTCTTCCGTCAGATAGATCGACTTAACGCCCGAATAGGAGACTACTTCGTACTTGGAATACGTTGAGTTCGAATTGAAGAATGAAGAAACGATGTATCCTTCGTCTTTAGGTAATTTGTCGTGCGCGTAAGCGTCGAACAGGTCCATTGCCTTGGTAGCCATGTATCCCTCCGTCATTTCGATTATAGTCGATTTCTTATTCTGCGCAACGGGTTAGGCAATTTTTAGTGACCAACATTTTCATGTTTTTTCGCTTCGGCGGCGTATCTCTCTGCATATTCGTCCGCTCCGCCTTTGCGGTAAATGGCTTCCATCCGGCGCAACGGTCGCGGGTCTTTTGGTGATCGCGAGGCGGCTTCCCGAAAAGCATCCAAAGCTTGCTCCGTTTTTCCTTCCCGAGCGAAGAGAACGCCAAGTGCCATGATTGGATCGGCATTTTTTGGGAAAAAAGCTGCTGCTTTTTTTAATAGATCAACCGCGTATGGGAGCGCACCGCATTTGTCTAGGCAATAGGCAAGTTCCATTACCAGCGGCGCTTCTTTTGGTCGCTCTTTCAATAGAGTTTTAAGTAGGACGACCGCTTCCCGATATCTTTCAGTTTTTCGGTAGGCATAGGCGAGCAACTTCCGGAGCGACCAATTGCTCGGTTCCCAGGCCATTAAGGATTCAAGTCGTGGTAGCGCTACATCGAACGCTTGCTGCTTGATTAAAAACATCGCATATTCACGCATAATCGTGCGATTCGAGGGGTATTTAACAAGATAATCTTCATAAGCTTCGGATAGCCGTTCAAGAGCGCCGATATTATGTTCGGCGCAAAGTCGCTCGAGGGCAGCTATTAAACCGAGTGAGGCTTCCTCGTTTTCTTTTTCAACGGAGAGGGTTTTTCGATACCAGGATTCAGAGAGATCCGCAAGACCAAGTCGGAGATACCGTGAGGCTAGAGCAAACATAAGTTCCGGTGCCGGCCCGGTTTTTCGGATAGCGCTCTGAACTATTTCAATAACCGTTTTATCGTCGGAATCGACTTTTGAAGCAAGAAGGGCGGTAAAGCGAAGAATGACATCCCCGTCGCACTTTAAGCGGCGAGCGGTGAGTAATTCCGCCTTCAATAAACGCCAATCCTTTTTCTCCCATAGTATTAAAAGGAGGCCGTAATGAAGTCCCGCTTCTTTCGGGGCTGCGGCGATAGCTCGGCGCGCGTGGTTTTCGGCGGTTTCGTATTCGCCTAAACCTCGTAGCGATTCGGCATACATCGCGTGAATGTAAGAGTCGGATCCTTTTTTTTTAAGCCAGGACGAACAAGCGGCGGCGGCCTTTCTCCATTGCCCCGTTGATAACAAAGATTGGACCATGAAGCGGTCGACAAGTTCAGAGTTCCAAGACATTTCGGGAACGTCCGATCCGAATGACCGGATAATTTCAAGTTCCGCCTTAACCTCTTCAACTTCATCCAGTTCCATAAGGATTGAGGCTCTATACCAGCGTAATTGCGGATCGTCGGGTGAGAGTTCGATCGCACGGTCGTACTGGGCAAGCGCTGATTGAAGGTCCCCTGAATCTTTATAAATTCGTCCCAATTCAAGCCGAGGAAGCACTGCATCGGCACCATTTTCCACCGCGAAATGGAGCATTTGCGTGGCCAAGGTACTGTCGCCTGTACGTGCGGTTCGAATTCCTCGTATCAATAACGCATTGATGTATGCACGATATATCCGTTTGTCTTGCGGGGCCAGATTTACGGCGCGTTCGAAGAGTTCAACCGCTTTTGCGGACTTTTTGATTTTGAGGAACGCAAGCGCAAGCATGGCGCATACGGACGCATCATTAGGGCGTCGCTTTGAAGCTACTTCAAGCGACGGAATCGCACGGCGCGGCATACCCGCCGCGAGGTAGCTCCGTCCAAGGAACAGGCGCGCGGTGGCCGATTGAGGGCGAAGTTGTAGGTAGTCGGTGAAGGATGCAATTGCGCGGCCGTATGCGCCTAACGCGTGGCGTGCTCTGCCCAAATACAAGAACGCTTCCGGAAAATCATCGCTTCGAGCAAGTACTTCTTCCAGGAGTCTTACGGACTCCTGGTAATCACGCCGAGCGCCCGCGCGGATCGCGTCTTCGAGCTTTTTCCGAATCCGCGCGTCGCTCATAGGTTCAGTTTACTTTACGCGAGCGAGCGTAACCGCCGCGGTCGTAACGATGTCTTCGACTGAGCAGCCGCGTGACAAGTCGCTGATTGGTTTCGAAAAACCCTGGAGAAATGGACCAAACGCTTCGGCGTTTCCCAGCCGCTGCACCAGTTTGTAGCCGATGTTTCCGGCGCCGAGGTCGGGGAATACCACGACGTTGACTTTGCCGCGAATGGGGCTGCCGGGCGCTTTTTTGTCGGTGACTGCCGGCACTAGCGCGGCATCGGCCTGGAATTCGCCGTCGACCAAAAGGGACGGATCGCGCTTCTTGATAATGTCGAGCGCTTCACGAACTTTAAGGACATCCGGATGATCGCCGCCCGAACCCTTGGTGGAGAAGGATAGGAGCGCTACACAGGGCTCCACACCTAGGAATTCGGAACAGGATTTGGCTGCGGACATGGCAATTTCGGCCAATTGCTCAGCATTCGGATCCGGCACGACTGCGCAATCGGCGAAGATCATTGCACCGTCTTTGCCCCACTTTGTGTCCTTTGTCTGCATGACGAAGCAGGAGGACGCTGTTTTTGATCCGGGAATGGTTCCGACGATCGCGAGTCCAGCGCGGAGGACGTCGGCGGTTGTGCTTTCGGCTCCCGCAACCATGGCATCGGCGATGCCGAGCTTCACCATCATCGAACCCCATCGGAGGGGGGCTTTCATATCAATGCGTGCCTGTTCGATCGTCATGCCTTTGTGTTTGCGCATTTCGTAGAATTCTTTAGCGAACTTCTCAAGATCGGAGGAGGTGGCGGGGTCCACTACGATGATTCCATCGAGCTTTACGCCTTCTTTTACGGCAACAGCTGACACAGCTGATTTGTCGCCGATGAGGGTAACGGACGCGGCGAGTTTCTCGTCTGCGACAACACGTGCGGCTTTGACTGTTCTCGGTTCAGTACCTTCGGGAAAGACAATTTTTTTCTGCATGCCGCGGGCCTTCGCGCGCACATCTTTTACGAAATCCATATTGGTTCTCCTATCGATAAAATGTTTGGAAAAGAAGCTAAGCCTTTACGTACGCACATCATACTCCTAAGGCCGTGCTAGCGCAATACCGAAAATTCCTGTCATTCGCGCGCCTTGCCCGCAGAGCGTCTTGTCTGTATAATCCTTTCATGGAAGTCGGCATTTTCGGCCTCGGCCGATTCGGAAGTTTTTGGTCTGCTTCTCTCGCTCATAGTTTTTCGGTTCGTGCCTACGACATTGATTCGGGACGTCCGACGCCCGAAGGCGTACGGAAAACGGACTTGGCCGGGCTAGCCGAATGCGATACTATTTTCCTTTGTGTCACCATTCGCTCAATGCCCGAGGTGCTTCGTTTATTGAGCGGCGTTTTAAAAACGGGGACTCTCGTTGTAGATACCTGTTCGGTAAAGATTGAACCGGCCAGATGGATGGCGGAAATTCTTCCTGAAGGTATCGATATTCTTGCCACTCATCCAATGTTCGGCCCCGAATCAGCGAAAAACGGTATGGAAGGTCTTCCGCTCATGATGGAACCGATACGCTGCGACAAGGAAAGGACTGCCTTCTGGACGAAGGTTTTTTCCGATTTCGGCATTTCAGTCGTCAGAATGAGTTGCGATCGCCATGACCGAGAGGCTGCGTATTCGCAAGCCCTTACTCATTTCGTTGGGCGGTCCCTGCACCGCGTCGGCCTTACTGATACGGATATCGCCACCCGTTGGTATAAAAATTTACATGCGGTCGTACGCCAATGCGTGCGTGACGCGCCAAGCTTATTTGAGGATATGCAGCGTTACAATCCGTACGCGGCGGAAATGCGCCGCCGGGTGATGCTGGCCTTCCATGACACGATAGAGGATGTAGAGCAGCGTCCCTTCCAACGTACCCAAGCTGACCTTGACGAGGGTGGCGTAGCGCCGGTAAATTCAGTTCAAGGAGCCGACTGATGATCGATGTAAGAAACGACACGTTAGACGAGGATGATTTCGACACTGTTCTCTCGTCCGATATCGAATTCACCGGCACTCTTGTATTCAATAAACCTTTTATGATCAAAGGGCGAGTAAACGGTAACATTTTTGCGACCGGAGATCTGTTAGTGGCGGAAGGCGCGGTGGTAAAGGCTGAAATTCGCGCCCCGACGGTTGTTGTATGTGGTTCCTTGACCGGAAACGTTTCCGCTACAAAACGGGTAGAAGTTAAGGCTTCCGGTAAATTGGATGGGGACATCATTGCCCCGGAGATCCTTATGGAAACCGGATGTTCATTCAACGGCAAATGCACGATGGCGAGCCCCGCTCCAGTTTCATAAGGACTCTGATGATTTTCCGCACCCGCTTCTCATACCTTTTACCACTCATATGCGTATTTGCCGGTTCGGTACTCAGTGCGCAGGAAAGCCGTGACGCTTTGCTGGAATTCAGAACAGGTCGTTTTGACAAAGCCATTGAGGTCTGCCTCAATGAAATAAAGCAGGATTCGTCTAATATGGACGCGTATTCCGTTCTTTGCTGGAGCCTGATCCAGTTATCACGCTACGATGAGGCTGCCATGTATGCGGAAAAAGGTCGTACTTTCAGCCGCTATGATCCACGCCTTG
>JBAYHM010000264.1:0-6279 GCA_041666155.1 Treponemataceae bacterium | reverse complement strand
TTTGGCTGGGCGGCGACGGCGCGGCGGCGCTGAACAATGCCGATGAATGTCGGGCGGCGCGGATCGCCGATGAGCGGATGCATGCCCAGGCGCGCCGGATAGTCGAATTGCGGAATCAGGGAAAGATCCGCGAGGCGGCCACTGCATTCGCCGATTTTTCAAGCGCGAACGAGGAAGTGCTTTCATATATCCGACGCTTTTCGAATATTCAGTCCGGCCGCGCGGAAGAGAACGAGCTGATGCCCTGGAAATCCAATTATGCCGTCGGTAATATTTCGATCGATGACCAGCACCGGAAACTCGTGGGCCTTCTGAACCGGCTGCACACTACGGTGGCCGTCGGTTCGGAGGCTAAGGCCGCGGAGAAAAACCTTGGGGATCTAGCCGATTACGCCGAATTCCATTTCGCGGACGAGGAGCGGATGTTCTCTTCAAGCGGCTATCCTGATACGGCGTTTCACGTCAGAACACATCGGGAATTCGAAAAAGCGATTCGCTCGTACTCAGTCGACGCTGCGCCCGGAAAAGTCCCGTTGGACGAAGCCGCGTTCCTGCGGATGAAGGACTGGTTCATTGATCATTTCCAAACGGTCGACAAAGGCTACGTTCCTTGCTTGTAGCGACGTGTACACCGCGACGGGCTCTTCCGCGCGCGTTTCCAAATCCTCACTGAGTCAGCGGAGGACTATCCGAACGAACGAAAGCACGGACCCAAGGATGGTGTTTTTGCCGGATTCGTTCGGGTGGATTCCGTCAAAGCACGACGTTATTGCACGACTCCCGCCATCGGCACATCCGATTTTTATCCCCAAGCCGAGAACGGAGATTCTCGATATTCAGGCCGCGCGATAGTCAGGCGAAATATCTGGCCGGCTCAAGGGGATGGTCGCCCGCTTCAAGCTCAAGGAAAAAAATAAGGACAAGAAGATACCGGACGATCCGCGGCATTCTTTGATCGCGGGAAATCGCAGCGGTATCCGGTAATCGCTTCCAAGCGCGTTCCGGCCCCTATCGGGGGCCACACCGGAATCTTCCTCCTGAATTACGTTGGCATTTCGTGATTTTTGAAAACGGTATTCGACATGCCGTTTCCGGTTATCCGAACATCTTCACCGCTTCGTCGTCGATACATCCGAACAGCTCGTCCAGCTTTTCGACATCGACGCTCGAATACGCGACGCGCAGGCAATCAGGCCTGATAGAAATAGTGCCGACTCCTCTTTTCAGGAGCGCTTGGCGGAGATCCTCGGAGCGGTTTTGGGGAACTCGGAAGGTCATGAAGTAGCCTGAATTGAAGGGGAAAGGCTTCAGCGGACCCCGCATCCATTTGACCAATTCCTTCACGCGTCGGTACCGGGTTTCTATCATTTTGAAAGTGGCTTTCTTTTCCTCTTCGTGCCGCTCGTCGCTGAGGCCTTTGAGCACTAAATACTGCTGCGGCGTTCCCGAACAGGAAATGGAGGATCGAATCAGGCCCATGGTCTTTTGGATAAGCGCGTCATAGTGTTTGTCGTTCAGGTTTTTCGATCCGTAGGTGATGAAACCGACGCGGAAACCCCAGACCAGCTCTTCCTTGGTCGCCGCGTCCGTCTTGACCGCCAGCACGTTCGGGTGGAGGTCGGCTAAGTCGGCGAACAGGCTTTCGGTTTTGAGTCCGTCCTCGAAGAAAAGTCCGTAGTACGCGTCGTCGCAGACGATCAGGATTTTCGTATCGTGCTCGGCCTCTTCGCGGATCGCCTTCACCAGCCGTTCGGCTTCGTTTCCGCTAAGGGTATAGCCGGTCGGGTTGTTCGGGAAGTTGAGCATGATGACGGCTTTCCCTCCGCGCCGTTCGCGGAGAGTATCAACCAAACCATCGACGTTGAGCTTGCCGCCGGTGGTAAAGAAGGGAAAGGTCGCGACATCCGCCTGCAGCCTATCGGAGGCTATCAGCTCGTAATTGTCCCAGAAGAAGTCGGGGATGATGACGGTGTCGCCGGGGTTCGCGAACAGGTCAAGGACAACAGCGATCGCGTGGGTGAGTCCGGTGACCACCACCGGGAGACTCATTCCCTTTCCCCCAAGCGAGGGGTTCTTCTTGAGGATTTCTTGTTTCCACACTTCCCGCAGCGGCGGTATGCCCGCCGTCGGTGCGTAGGGGAAGGCTTCTTTCGGGGCCAGCCCCCCGAGGGCGTCGCGGATGGCTTTCAGATACAGGGGCTCGCCCTTTTCCGTGGCGATCCCGATGGTGGCGTCGATGCGGTGTGCGAGCTTCTTCGCCTCCGCCGACTGAGCGATGATTCCCTTGGGGAAATACATCCGGCGGCCGAGGTCGGAAAGAAGGCTATCGGCAACAGTCCCTTCGAGGATGCCGTTTAAGTCATGAGCGAGTGAGTTCATTGATCCAGTTCTCCCTTCCTTCGTTCGGTTTTAAGGCTGGCCACGTAATCGGCAAAATCCACCTCGTTGGCGCGCAGTCCCCTGCCGTACACGAAATCAGTGGCCATCTTCGTCGCGATGATCGCCTTGAGGTACGCTTTGGGTACGCGCGAGATGATCTTCTCCAGGCCGAGGCTGTCCAGCAGTTGTTTGGGCGTATAGTCGGTCAGAATGCGTTTTCGGATTTCCGGATCGTCGGCCAGAGCGGATTCGCGCACAGCGTCGGTAATGCGGTTGATTTTTTCGCTGACCGCGTTGGAGAGCGTGGTGAACGGAATCTTCCGGTCCGATCCTTCGCGCCACAGAAGCTCGAATTCGGCTCGCGCGTTCTTCTTGATGTTGGCGATGGTTCCCTCAACGTAGGCTTTGCGGAAGGGCGGGATGACGCCTTTCTCCTCGCGGAGGCTTTGATCGTACTCGCCGTCGCTCAAGGCCAGGGACGCAAGGACCTCGAACGACGAGGAGGTGACACCGCCTTTGTTCGTGGACGCGTCCTTCATGACGACCACCCCGTGTTCTTCCAGCCTGAGCCGGGCTTCCTCGGTTAGGAACAGGTTAGCGCCCTCGACGATGAAGCGGAACTTCGGTTTTCCCTTATCGTCCAAGAGCCGCTGCCAATTGCCGATGTTCACCGCGCCGGGCCTGCCGCCGCAGGGTACGAAGAGATCCGCCGTCGAATAGGCACTCAGGTGGAACGTGTTTCGGAAATCCTCGCCGTTGGACACTTGCTCCCCGTTCGGAAGCCGTATATCCCGGTCGTTGACGGATACGTAGAAGCCGGCTTTCGACAGCAGCTTCACGTCGAATTCCTGGACCATGACGCGCTTCTTCGCCAGGCGGACCAGTTCCTTCCGGTTGAGCCCTTCCGGATCGTACAGGACGCCCGAGCCGTCGACTATGCCGATCGTCTTATCCTTAGATACGAGAATCTCATTGCTCCCTAGGTCGCCGTCGGGGCCGCCGGTCTGCATCTTGGTAACATTCTCTTCTTTCAGCCCGTTCTTCTCGAGCACTCCAAGCACGTACTCATGGATTCCGAGGGTCGTCATGCCGTACAGGTCGTGCGGTATGCCGCCGAGTTCGGGAGCCTTGCCGGTGCTGAACGCTTTCCAGAACGGGTACCCCCGGATCTTCGCGTACGCCGACGCCCAGTCCATGAGCGGCGCGCTGCCTTCGTCCGGACCCAGGAACAAAATTTCGCGGACTTCGGTTTTCCCCTTCCCATCCTGTTCAACCAATAGGTCCAAGAGTCCATCCACGTAATCCTTGAAAGCCCGGTCGGCCGCGTTTTGGCTTCCCATGTTGAGAAGGATGGTTCCTTTCGCTCCGCCTTCGGGAATGTCCTTGTTCTTCCTCTGTTGAGTCAGCGCCAGGTTGTAGTTCTCGGTGAAGATGGTATCGATATTCTGCGCATACACGTCGATGGACCTGGATTTGACGATGCGCACACCGCCGCGCGCTATGTCCCTGAAGCGCATATGGAAACCAAGGAAGTCACGACCGATTAAGAAGAAGAGGCCGAACGGCCTTTCCGGGAAATCAACCGGCTCGACGACCGAAGGATCAATCCTGAACGCGGCGCATGATTTTTCCTTCTTGAAGAAGTTGGTCCGCTGGACGGCTTTGTTGAACGTCAGGAAATAACTCAGGATCGTTCGTTCCTTCGCGTTCGGCACATCCTTCTCTATCGTTTTTCGGATATATGCCTCCAACTCCGCGAGCTCGGCCGTATCTCCGCTTTCCATCCGTTTGCAGAAATGGGAGAACAGGATCTCTACGACTTTGGGGAAACTGACGACGGCTGCCGAAATACGATGCGTCGAATAGGTGTACTTGATCAGGTTCAGCTTCAGATTGTCGACAATGCCCCGAGCCTCCGGCTGGTCTTTGAGCGCTCGTTGGAGGGTAAGGTATTCGCTGGTGAGCAGGGAGAGGAATTGATGCGTGAATGCGGCCGCCGCCGACGCGTACATGGCCACCTGCGGGGACAGTATCCCCGCATCGCTTAAGGCTGTCGCGGTTCCCGAGGGTAAGATTAGGGCGACGTTGATGTCGCGCTTCAGGTTTTCGATGACCTCGTCGGACAATTTGGGAAAATATAGGCTCGTGATCCACTTTTTATCCGCGAAGGGCTCCACGTATTTACGTCGGACCGCGACTCCGTATTTAACCAGAAGATGAGCGAACGCGGTGAGTGCCGCCTGGCTGGTCCCCTTAACGCCTATCATGATTCTGGTTTCTTGAGATTCCGGTTTGGAGGACACCGATACAAAAGGAACCTCCATATCGGTCATCTTCGTCCAGGCGTCTTGATACCGGGCGACGGTTTCCTTTACCGCTCGCTCAAGGAAGGCCCCGCTTGCGGCGGATTCGAAGTTCCTCGGAGCGTCGGAAGGCGTCGTCACCGGGTAGTCGGGTTTGGTTATTATATAGAAACGGAAAGGCTGATTTCCGTTAGTCTTTCGAGTTATGTAGCTTTCCAAGCGGCAATCCGGATAGTTCTTTTCGATCCGTTCCTCGATCTCAATCGTTTTCTCGGGGCTATCCTCGATGATGTACACGGCATTTTCGGGTCGTTCGCTGATGACCTGTATCCCCGTCCCGCCGCCCCCTTGCGCATTGATAAGCTCCGACGAGCTGAGGGCGATAAGATGGCTTGCGATCTCCGTTTCCGGCGTCGTTTTGAAATAGTATTCATCGATCCCCAGATCGATTATGAAGCGTTCCATTTCGGTTCGTGTGCGTTCCGGCGACATATAGCCGGTATTGACGATATGCTCTTCGATCCGCACAAGCTTCTCAAGCGAAAGGACGCTTCGGGAAGCGATGTCGTTTAAGCTTTTCATGCGTGCTCCTTGCAAAAGAGAAATGGCAGACGCTCGGAGGCAACAAATCCCGGACGTCTACCGAAAACCGCCGATTCCCCTTTTAGAAGCGTCGGCGGTTCAAAGTATCTTTTTAGCTCCACATGGCCATGTCGAGTTCTTTTTCCGTCTTTGCGACGATGGCGGAACCGGCGATGTCGCCTGAAACATTAAGGCAGGTGCGGCCCATGTCCAAGAGGGCGTCGATGCCGAGAATCATCGCGTAGGCGGAGGCGACCGCGGTTCCCGCCTCTACCTTCAGTCCGATCGACTCAAGCACCATCAGCAGCATGATGGCGCCGGCGCCGGGAACGCCCGCGGTTCCGATGGACGCGAGCGTTGCCGTGATCACCACGGTGATCTGCTGGTTGAAGGTCAACGGCTGTCCGATCGCGAATCCGATGAACATCGCGCAAACGCCGAGGTAGATGGCCGTTCCGTCCATGTTGATCGTCGCGCCGAGCGGCAACGTAAAGGAGCAGATGTTTCTTGGGATACCGAGTTTTTCCTCGGAAACGCGCATGGTGATGGGCAAGGTTCCGTTTGAGGATCTGGTGACGAACGCGGTGACCATTGCCTCGTTAGCGCCTTTAAGGAACTTGAATAAACCGAGTTTATAGATGGACAAAAGACCGCCGTAAGTGCCGATCAGGTGTACCAGAAGACCCAGGTATACGACGACCGTGACCATCAGGAGCGGTCCGAGAGCTTTGGCTCCCTGTTGGGCGAATACGGTAGCGATCAGGACGAACACGCCGATGGGCGCATACTGCATGATCCCTGAAACGACTTTGTACATGGACTCCGCCGCGGCGTTGCACACGTCGAAGAGGGTTTCGGCGCCTTTCGCTATCGACTGGTTCTTGGAGTCCTTTACGTAGGATATCGCGATCCCGAAGCAGACCGCGAAAAAGATGACGGGAAGCACATCGCCCTTGGCTAAGGACTCGATCGGGTTGGTCGGGACGATGTTAAGCAGTATCTGGACCAAGGTGGG
>JBAYHM010000263.1:0-6332 GCA_041666155.1 Treponemataceae bacterium | reverse complement strand
AATTTCCGGTTTGTCGGGTTCGGGTAAGAGTTCTCTCGCGTTCGATACGATTTTTGCGGAAGGTCAGCGCCGCTATGTAGAGAGCTTGTCCGCGTATGCGCGTCAGTTTCTCGGCCGTATGGACAAGCCCGATCTTGATTATATAGAAGGTTTGTCTCCGGCGATATCTATCGAACAGAAGACGACGCACCGTAATCCGCGTTCCACTGTGGGAACGGTGACGGAAATATATGACTATTACCGCCTTCTCTACGCGCGTATCGGCGTGCCGCACTGTCCTTCCTGCGGTCGGGTGATCCGTGAACAACCGGTGGATCAGATCATCGACACGATTATGGGGTGGGGAGCGGGTACGAAGGTGCAGCTTCTTTCACCCACGATCCGTGGGAAAAAGGGCGAGCATCAAAAAATTATCGAAGACGCGAAGAAAGCCGGATACGTACGGGCCCGGATCGACGGCGTGCCTGTGAGTCTTGACGACGACATCAAGCTGGATAAACAGAAGAAGCATACTATAGAAATTATTGTGGACCGGCTGGTTATCGGTCCTGACGTGCGCGGTCGTTTGGCCGAATCGGTTGAAAGCGCCCTAGCGGCCTCCGACGGCATAATGCTTGTTCTCCGGCATACCGGCGCGGGTGACGACGAACAATTTTTCAGTCAGAAAAATGCCTGCCCCGATTGCGGAATATCGATTCCGGAACTCCAGCCGCGGCTTTTTTCCTTTAATAATCCTTTCGGCGCCTGCCCCGCCTGTTCAGGGCTCGGCGCCAAGCTGGAGTTTGACCCGAATCTGGTCATCCCCGACTGGTCGCTTTCCTTCAACGAAGGCGGCTGTATCCCGTACAACCCTGAGGCCGCGTGGAATCGGAGTCGTTTTGAAAGCCTCTCAAAACACTACAAATTCAGCCTGGACACGGCTTTCGAGGATCTTCCCAAGAAAGTTATTGAGGCTATTCTGCACGGCTCGGACGACGCGATCGACGTTACCTACGAAAACCGCGAAAAAACCGGCAAGTTCGAATATCGAACAAAATTTCCCGGGGTGCTTGAAGATCTTAAGCGACGCTACCTGGAAACCCAATCTTCGGGCATCAAGGATTGGCTTGAAAAGTTCATGAGCCAGAAGCCGTGCGATGATTGCGGCGGGAAGCGACTGAAACCGGAAGCCCTCGCGGTGACCGTCGGCGGCCGGAACGTTTGGGAGTTGTCGAGCCTGTCCGTGACCGATTCTCTGACTTTTTTCGAATCGGTAGCTTTCAATGAGACGGAAAAACATATTTCGAAGCAGATTCTCAAAGAAATCATCGCCCGCCTCGGTTTTATGAAAAATGTCGGACTCGATTATCTGACGCTGGAACGTAAAGCTTCCACTCTTTCGGGCGGCGAGGCGCAACGCATCCGGCTTGCGACGCAAATCGGTTCAAGTCTGGTGGGAGTGCTCTACATTCTGGATGAGCCGTCTATCGGGCTTCACCAGCGGGACAATCAACGCCTGATCGATACGCTTCACTACCTTCGCGATATCGGCAACACACTAATCGTGGTTGAACACGATGAGCAGACCCTGCGTACCGCGGATTACGTCGTTGACCTTGGCCCCGGGGCGGGGGTCCACGGCGGATACATTGTGGCGCAGGGGACTCCTGAAGAAGTTATGAAAAACAAGGACAGCCTTACGGGCCAGTACTTGGCCGGTACGCTCACGATGGCGTTACCCGAGCAGCGCCGAACGGGTAACGGAAACGCGCTGATTCTTCGCGGCGTAACGGAACATAACCTCAAGGGCATCAATGTGGAAATTCCTTTGGGGGCCTTTACCTGCATTACCGGCGTCTCAGGTTCCGGTAAATCAACCCTGCTCTCCGACGTACTCTATCCGGCAATATCCAACCGTTTGTTGAAATCCACCCATCCCGAGGGAGCCTACGAATCACTTGAAGGGACAGAGCACATCGACAAGGTCATCAATATCGACCAAAGTCCGATCGGTCGCACACCGCGTTCCAATCCCGCAACCTATGTCGGTGTTTTTTCCGGCATTCGCGACCTCTTCGCGACGCTTCCCGACGCCAAAACGCGCGGCTACAAGCCCGGGCGCTTCTCTTTCAACGTCCGCGGTGGTAGATGCGAGAACTGTCAGGGCGACGGAACGATCAAAATCGAGATGAATTTTCTCCCGGACGTCTACATCATGTGCGATGTCTGCCGCGGGAAGCGTTTCAATAAGGAAACGCTTGAGGTCCAATATAAGGGAAAGAACATCGCGGATGTGCTTGATATGACGATTGAAGAAGCGGCGGAGTTCTTTTCCTACATTCCACATATCGCCAAAAAGCTGGATACGCTACTTTCGGTGGGCCTGGGTTACATCAAGCTTGGCCAGTCGGCGCTTACTCTTTCCGGCGGCGAGGCTCAGCGCGTGAAGCTTGCTTTGGAGCTTTCCAAACGCCCCACGGGGAAGACTCTCTATATACTTGACGAGCCGACCACCGGTCTTCATTTCGCGGACGTGAAACAACTTATGGACGTCATCCATCGGCTTCTTAAAACGGGTAACACGGTTGTTATGATCGAGCATAACTTGGACGTTATCTTGCAGGCCGACAAGCTCATCGACCTCGGCCCCGAAGGTGGAGACCGGGGCGGCGAGATTGTCGTCGTCGGCACCCCCGAGGAAGTCGCCGCGTGCCCGCGCTCTTACACCGGCCAGTACGTGAAAGAAATGCTGGATCGCCGGGGATGAGTCCCTTTCCCCGGGCCTTTGCCTCTTCTCTCTGCGTCTTCTATCTCCTCTGCGGTTCCTCTTCTTCTCTTTTTCCTCAAGAAGACGTGCCGCAAGAAGAGGTCAAAGAAGCTCCCAAGCAGACGCCGGCCGAAGACAAGTCAAGCCTGGATCCGATCTCCGCGCTCGAATTGGACATCAAAACCTCGACCTTGGTGGAGCTGGCGGCTTGGTGTCGTGAACTCGGCTTATCCGAAAGCGGGACTAAGGACGAACTGATCAAACGGCTCCGTGACCATCTTAAACTTACCGGGAAGGGCGCGACCCCTGAGATGGATAAACGCAAGGAAGGGAGAACTGTCGTTGTTGAGGCGGCCCAAGGAACTGAATATTTTACGCTGGAAGTCGTGAATGAGGAGTACGCGCGATTGCGGGGCGGGGTGGTCGTATCGTTCAAGGACGGGGAAGCGGTGCATCGGATCAAGGCGCGGGAAATCCTTTACAACAGGACGCGAAACACGCTCAACGCGGTCGGCGCGGTAGAATACGAAAAAGCAAGTGGTGACTCCCGTGAATACTTCAGAGGCGAATCGCTCAACGTTGATATCGATACCTGGACCGGCGTGTTCCTGGGCGGCCTGTCGGAGAAAACGAAAACAGGCGAGGAGACGGGATACCGGTTTTCCGCCGATGTGATTTCTCGGGCGCCGGAAGGCGTCACCGTGCTGAACGACGCAACGGTCACGACGGCGTCGGAGGGGGACTCCTACTGGTCTTTAGCAGCGACGCGAATATGGCTTTTACCTGGCTCCGAATGGGCGGTAGCCAACGCGGTTCTCAAAGTCGGGGAAATCCCGCTCTTGTATATCCCCTTCTTTTATCTCCCCGGCGACGAACTCATTTTCCATCCCGTAATGGGCTATCGGACCCGGGAAGGTTCCTATGTCCAAACGACGACATACGTGCTCGGCCGTCCGATCGCGAAGACCTCCACCGAAAAATCAATCATGACTATGTTGGAGGGCGACTCCAACGAAGAACGTCGCCAAGAAGGTATTTTTCTGCGGAGAACCGGAAAACGCGCGCCGGATGATTCAGGGCCGCGGCTCTCCTTGCTTATGGATGCCTATGCTAACCTGGGGTACTACCTGGGTGTGACTGCTTCCGCTCCTAAAGGGAAAGTGCTTACTAAAGCGGAGTTTGCCTTAGGAATCGGTTTTTCCCGCGATGTATACGAACTTGAAGCGAATTATTATTCTCCGTTTACTACGGACTATCCAAACGGGAAATGGAATTCATCACGCCTTTTTTCAACTACCGTGCCGTATCGGTACCGGCTCCTTACCTCGGGTTCAGTAACCGCCCCAATCGGTTCAATATCCTGGAATGTGCCGTTTTATTCTGATCCGTATATCGATCAGGACTTTTTGGATCGTTCCGAGAATATGGATTGGATGAATCTTGCCAAACAGGGGTCGTCAACCGACACCAAAACAAAAATTGACGTTCTGGGGAGTTATGAACTAAGTCTGTCAGGATCATTTACCCCCGACATTAAGCCACTTTCTCCCTGGATCGGCACCTTATCGCTATCGAGTGTTAAAAGTGCGTTGAGCATAAAAGCGCAGACCGACAGCACTCTTTCGTACCCGTCGCTTGACCGTACCTTCTTCTATCCCGAGAAGCTTTCGATACTGTCGCTGTCGGGAACTATAAGCGGGAAGCTGCTCTCTTTCGGATCCGCCGCCACTGTCTCCCCTACCGTTCCAGCCGGAAAAAAAGATGCCGGCAATCCCCCCGGAACGCCGCCGCCTCCGCCGACCTTCGGTGAACCGCGAGCTCCCTGGGCTGCGGAAGAGGTGAAGAAGGATACCCCGGCGGAAAAAGAAATGGAGGCAAAAAAACAGGAAGGTACCATTGGGCCTCCCGTTCTTTCTCAGACTTTTTCCGCCGCGGCCTCTGGTTCGCCGTCTTTTCAACTTGGCTATTCTATGACGCCTTCTTTTGCTTCCGATGTTGTTTTCAATACCGCCCCTTGGACAAGCGCTGCAAAGGTCGATTGGAACGATCTTTCTTCCGTCCTGATCTCGGCGCAGAATAGCGGAGCGATAAACGCGACCGCCGCGTTGCCGGATAACGCGCTTTCAAGCTCCCTTGCCCTGAATTTCAACGCGGCTTGGCAAACGAACGCGTATATAAACGAAAAAGCGACCGCCTACGATACCGAGGAGGAACGTACGGCGGCGACTGTCCGAAGCTATTCTTCCACGTATTTAAAATCGACCGGCGATTTTACCGTCAGCGCCAAGCCGTTCACGGCTGACCCGATGTGGTCGGCCACAAGCTTCGATTATTCGCTTAAAGGCAACGTGCTTAATACTAGATTTGACGGTACAGCAGGCATTCCTCATTGGTCGTTCGATTACGGGGCCTGGAATGCGGACAATATCAGCACCCATTCGGCGTCGCTGAGCTTAGCGGCCCTTGTCCGGGATCTGACGCAGAACTTGAAGTTGAGCACCTCAATATATCCGCGTCCGTCGGAGCTTTCCGCTTCCTCCATCGTTCGTGTCTGGAAAACCACTACCTCCATTTCCGCCGCGGTTCTTGAGTTGGAGGAAGGGGGCACCTTTGATCCGATTACTTTCACCGAAACGGTCGATCTCGGGGCCTCTCGTTCTTTCGCGCAATCGCTGATATACGATCCGGAAGCCGCAAAATTTACGACGGTTACCTCGACCCTCAACTTCGGCGCTCTCAGCGCCGCATTTTCCGCAAAAAGCGCTGTCGGTTATTCCCTGGATGTCGCTAACGGTTGGATCGTCTCCGATACGGTCGAGGATCTTAGGGCGCAAACATTCACCCTCGGTTTTAATAAAAGCGATACGCTTGCGCCTATGTGGAAGAATCGTGTTAATTTTACCTATAATGTCACTGCCGGCTTCTCGTTTGATTTTCAGCGATATACACAATCGTCGTTCTCGTTTGCGCTTTCGGCGACGCTGAAGATCAATAAATTTTTCGATCTTACTTTAGCTTCGACATCCAAGAATTCGGTTGTTTTTAGGTATTTCCAAGGCATCTCTTGGTTCGACCTCCCTCTCGAATTGCCGGGAGAGACGAACCCTCTCATTGATCTGGCCGATTCTTTTAACTTTTTCAACGAAAGTAAACGGCGCGCATCGGGTTTTAAACTAAAAAGTCTTGATATCAAGGCAAAACACTATCTTGGCGACTGGACTGCTGAGCTCGTATACACACTTATCCCTTATTTGGACAAAAAATCTTCCCCGTTTTCGTATAAGTTCGAAAACGAAGTGTCCTTTTTGGTCAAATGGACCCCGGTGCCGGAGTTCAAGGCAGAGACCTATTCGGATATCGACGGCTTTGTGGTCAAATAGGGTATGAAAAGTTGCGGGTTATTGACCTTCCTGGTACTCGACTATACACTTTTGGGGAGAGGTATTTTTGGGCGGCAGCTTGACGATCGTACTTGATAATCACGATGTGCTTTCCGGCGTCTGCGGCGCGAATGACGATAACCTGCGAGTCATAGAAGACGTTATCGGCGGACGCATCTCTACACGGGGAAATGAACTTTCCCTTT
>JBAYHM010000262.1:0-6340 GCA_041666155.1 Treponemataceae bacterium | reverse complement strand
TTGCAAGAAAATCTTGCGTTTCTAGGGAATTCTCGTCTCCGGTCAGACGTGATTTGCGGAGAATCCCTTTTATGCATTGATCCAATTGCTTGACCGACCAAAAAAGAGCCGTCGGATCCTCAACTTCAGAGCGGATCGCGACACGGCGGAGCAATTCAATCTCTTTGAGACTGAACCCCTCGTCCTTGCCTTTCGCAAAGAATTGCACCCAAGAATAACTGTTCCTTTTCTTGGGACCGCCCGCGATGAGCAGAGCCAGCAAGCCGAGTATGGGAATAGCGATAAACAACAAGTAGAGCGTCATCCTTGCGTATCTCCCGACGTGCGAGCTATCATCGCGCTGTATCGAATATATCGTAGGCGCCCGATGCTGTCAAAAGGAGCTACCCTATTCGCGCATGGATCGAACCGATTTTGCTGTTTTGGCTTCTGTTTCTTCCCGGAGTGTCCCTGCCTGCAACCGCAAATGAAGTCTTACCCTTCGATACGCTGGATGAGCTTTCCCGGATTTTTCTGCGTGACCTTCCCGCTATCGCTCTTGTATGGTACCTCTCACGCCGTTCGCTCGCATCCGATCCTTTTATACGGCCGAGACGTTCGGACACGCTCGTCGCGTTCGGCGGCTTCGTAGTTCTAGCCCTTGTATCAACGGGAACAGGCCTTGCCGCCTCATTTTTCTCAAGCGGAGAAGCCGAAGCGTTCATTGAATCCCCGACAAATCCGGTCGAATGGCTAATAGCCATCGCTTCTTGTATCGCGACCGGCTACCTGGAAGAATCGTATTTTCGCGGCTACCTCATTTCCAAGATTGAAGCCTTGGGCATCGCGATACCCCAAACGATCGCCGTCGCCGTAACGCTCTTTGCCCTCTGCCACCTCTACGAAGGACCTTGGGGAACGATAAACGCCGTTTTCGCCGGAACTGTACTGTCCCTCACCTTTATACGTTACCGCTCCATACACCCGATCGCTTGGGCGCACGCCGCGTACAACGCATTCGTATATGTGAGCGGAACAATCTGATTGGTCCGCTCCAAATGAAATCGTTTTAGCAGGCAAATCCGCCAAGGGGGAAGCCCGGGGATGCGGATCCGAAGGCCGCGGACCAAAGGTCCGAACCGGCCGAGGACTAGCAGACTCGGGCTTCCCCCTTGGCGCCTTGGTAGTTAATTATTTATTCGTTGTATATCAATATCTTATGTTTTTTTTCCGGCCTTAATGTAGATGGTCTTTTCCTTGGCTATCACCAACGGTTTGACGACATCCGTTTCCCACCTCTCCTCCGGCACGTCTTCAAATCCGACGGTAAACTTCTCCAGAGGTACTTTCATTATTTCCGAGGCCGCAAGGGCGATCTTTTCCGCCACTTCACGTTTTGTTTCCTCGGTCCTACCCGGCCACGCCTTTATACTGATAAACGGCATTTACTTACTCCCTTTCTCCAGCTAAGAGCCTGAGGTATATAGTATACCATCACTTTATCGCACCCATCGTCATTCCTCCGAGGCTAAGCGCATATAGAGAGGACAATGTAATTTAACCCTTGTTTTCGACGAAAATCAGCGCTATTATTAAGAAAGATGATATATAGGAGTTATACAATGAAGCGGTTTGCTATTCTGCTTTTCGTTCCGTTGCTCTTTCTCGCAGGCACACAACGAGTTGAAGCGGTACCGAAAGCGGCCACCTCTCCGGCGAGCATTTTGGCGACTCTCGGATTCTCCGTTTTTCCGGAAGCTCAACCGATTCCGGCTTTCACCCTTCGCATGGTTGACGGTAAAAGCATATCTATCGGAGACTTGAAGGGAAAATACGTATTCCTCAATTTCTGGGCTACTTGGTGTCCTCCTTGCCAAAAGGAAATGCCGTCCATGGAAGCGCTGTACGCTAAATTTGGAAAGAAAAATTTCGCGATGCTCGCCGTTTCGGTACGCGAAGACCCGAAAACGGTTGAAAAATTTCTTTCCTCCAAAAAATATTCCTTCCCGATAGCCCTTGACCCCGATGGTGCGGTATCCGCGATGTTCGTCGGCAGAGGTATTCCGACAACGTATATTCTGGACCCGCAAGGAAGAGCGATCGCGGGGTTGGTAGGCGGAAGAGAATGGAACACTTCCGATGCGATCGACGCATTCAGTGAGATTCTTGAGAAATGACCGAAGTCCCGGGCTTTTTTACCGCTTTTATCGCGGGATTACTTTCGTTCCTTTCTCCTTGCGTGTTGCCTCTTATTCCCTCGTACCTTACCGTACTTACCGGTAGCGCGCTCGGCGAATTAAGAGATTCCGCGTCAAGCGCGGTCATCCGAAATCGGGTTTTGTCGCGATCGATCGCCTTCGTATTTGGTTTTTCTTCCGTCTTCATTTTCTTGGGTTTTGCGCTTTCATCATCAGCGGCAATGCTCGGCGGCGCGTCCCGCTCATGGAGCATAGCGGCGGGAATCGCGATCGTTATTCTTGGTCTCAATATAGTCTTCGACTTTTTGAAAATTCTCAATTTTGAAGGTCGTTTCCACGCGGTAAAACGACCTACGGGATTTTTCGGCGCTTTTGCCTTCGGATCGGCTTTCGCCGCGGGTTGGAGTCCCTGCGTTGGGCCGATTCTGGCTTCAATCCTGCTTCTGGCGGGTAAAGGTACAAGCGCGCACTCCGTTCTATTGCTTGCGTCTTATTCTTTCGGTCTTGCTCTTCCTTTCGTACTTACCGGCGCCTTTTTCGGCCGCCTGGAAGGAGTACTTAAGGCGATGGCGAAACGAATGCGCCTCATTAAAATCATTTCAGGCTCATTTCTCGTCCTTATCGGCGTATCCATGTTATTGGGAAATTTCCAAGGCATCAACGGAATGTTTGCGCGTGCGGGGTATAGCGTAGCGGAGACTGCGGAAACACATTCATTCGCGTTGCGGGTAGCCTTTACAGCTGTATACGCGCTCCTGGCATTGTTTCCTTTAGTATATCGCTTGTTTAAAAAGGATTCGATCACTACCGCGCTTAAACGGCCTTCGACCTTCATTTCCTTGATTGTCCTCGGTGGACTCTGCGTCGTTGAAGCGTTAGGTATCCTAAAGAGCGGTTCCCTGTTGGCGTCATGGCTCTTATATCAAGGAGTATGAACAGGTTAGGGCTTTGTTATACTTTGCCGCGTTTTCCGCTTAATTCGATATAGGCTTGGTCGGCGAGTCCGAGACCCGCGTTCTTGGACATCGATTCCGCGTACTTATCCCAAAGCATATCCTCATACATCTGACCGGCGAAACCGCCGTCGGACAGTTCGGATTTTTCCACCGTCTTCCGCAAACCGCTTAACAAATTCTTTATGAGAAAAGTTTCCATTTCTCTGCATTGTTCATAAAGCTTGTCCGTTCGGTCTATTTTAGATGCCTGTTTCGCGTGAGCTTTATCTTTTGCTCCGGAATTCGCGGCGGCACCGAGAGGTCTGCCGACATCGGGTACGGCCGAAGCCCTGCCCGACTCTTCATCCGCCGCGGCTTTCATCATATTCGCGAAACCCGAAGACGGATGATTTGCGGTAAAAGAAGGCAGCGAACGATCCTTGAGATACATGCTGCCGACTTCAGAAATATTCATCGCCTGCTCCTATCCGCTTATCGCTTGAGGCCCGTAGCGATACCGAGCATGTTATCGCTAGTCTGGATTGCCTTGGAATTGAACTCATACGCGCGCTGGGCTACTATGAGGTTCACCATTTCACGCACAACCGAAACATTGGACATTTCCAGAAACTTGTGGACGAGCTTACCCATACCGTCAAAACCGGGCCTGCCGGGGATAGGATCACCGGTGGCGTTGGAAATCTTGTAGAGGTTTTCGCCGACGGCGGTCAGACCGACGGGATTCGGGAAGCGGTACAACTCCACCTGGGCTACCAGGACTGGGTCATCCCTGCCGGGAACCTTCACCGATACTCGGCCGTCGGCGGACACCGAAAGCGTCTCGGGAATGAAGCCTTCGGGCATGACGACGTCGGGCAGCACCTTATAGCCGTTGGAGGTCACGAGGCGTCCGTCGGCGTCGATTTTGAAGGCACCGTCGCGGGTATAAGCGTAGGAGCCGTCGTACATTTGGATACGGAAGAAACCGTCGCCCTGAATGGCGAGGTCGGTGTTGTTCTCGGTGTTCTGGAGAGCGCCCTGGGTGAACATGCGCTGGGTGGCGGCGACTTTGACGCCGTGCCCCATCTGCACGCCGACGGGAACCACCGTCTCTTCGGTAGCGGGCGTGCCGGCGGTCTTGAGTGTCTGGTAGAGCAAGTCCTCGAAATCGGCGCGCATTTTCTTGAAGCCGGACGTATTCACGTTGGCGAGGTTGTTCGAAATCGTATCGATATTGGCCTGCTGGCCGATCATGCCTGACGCGGCGGTCCAAAGACTTCTAACCATGTATTACAACCTCACTACTTCGTTTATGAGCTTTCCGAGCATCGCGTCTTCCGACTGCACAACTTTCTGGTTTGCTTCATAGGCTCGGTTCACTTCGATCATTTGCACCATTTCCGTAACGACGTTCACGTTGGACGCCTCCACAAAACCCTGCACTACCTTCGGTCTGCGTCCCGAGTCGATGACGTGCGGCTCGCCGGAAGTTTCGGTCGCCTTGTAGAGACTTGAACCCTGCTTCTGTATATATCTCGTCCGTTCGCTGTCGAATTCGACTATTTTGAGCGTATCCAGGAGAACCGTTTTCCCCCACGCGTTGTTCTCTTTCGATACCATCTTTGTCGGATCGCCGTCGGCGTACTCCGCGTTCACCCATACCTTGCCGTTTTTATCCACCATGAAGTTGTTCGCCTTCACGCGGATGGGTCCATTCTCGCCGAGGACCGGGTACCCTTCCTTGGTTTCCAGGTAGCCTTCCTTACCGAGCTGGAAGGAACCGTTGCGCGTATACCTTTCGCCGTAGGGCGTGCCGATCGACATGAAACCTTTTCCATCCAAGGCGATATCGAAATCGTTTTCGGTTTCTTTCATCGCCCCTTGTTCAAAGGAAGTAAAAAGTTCGTTCAGCTCAACGCCGGTGCCGATCTTGCCGACTATCGGGGCCGCGTCACCTGAACCGAAGGGATGCTTGTAGACGCCGTCATCTGAGAGGCGACGCATGAGGAGTTCCGGAAAGGCTTTATGGACCGCGATGTCTTTCTTGTAGCCGTCCACGTCCACGTTCGCCAAATTGTTGGAAATAGCGTCGAGCCGCCATTGTTGGGCGGTCATGCCGCTTGCTCCCGTATACCAGCCTCTAACCACGGATGTGCCTCCATACCGAGTATCGGCCGTCTTCCGACTTGAGTTGAGGACATTGGGGGAGATTGCGCACCCAACCACGTTCCGCTACTATCGGGGTCTTATGAATCGGACAACAAAGGGCCTTTTGGCAATCATCGCGTGCGCAACTCTGTGGAGCATGGGCGGTCTCTTCATCAAAATGGTGGATTGGCACCCGATGGTTATCGCGGGAAGCAGAAGCCTTATTGCGGCTATCTTCATGTTGACTATACGTTTAATTACATCAAGAAAAGAACGTCTTTCTACCGCTTCCCCTGTTTTTCCGACCAACTTCGGAGCACTTTGGGGCGCCGCGCTCATGAACGCGGCGACCATGCTCATTTTCGTCGCGGCGAATAAACTGACCACGGCGGCAAATGTCATACTCCTCCAGTATTCGGCTCCGATTTACGCCGCGATTTTCGGCTGGATTTTGGTAAAAGAAAAACCTAAGAAAGAGCACTGGGTCGCGCTGGGAGCGCTTGCGGTCGGCTTTTATGTCTTCTTCAAAGACGGAATCTCAGCCGGTTCTTTCATCGGAGACGGGTTGGCGCTTGTATCCGGCGTTACCTTCGCACTTTTTTCGGTTTTCATGCGTATGCAGAAAGACGGGCACCCTGAAGATTCGATTCTGCTTTCACACCTTATAGCTGCCGCGATCGGACTTCCCTTTGCGTTCATCGCGCCTCCCGTATTCTCGTTCACCGCGGTGTCCGGCATACTTATTCTCGGGTTGGTTCAGATCGGGGCGGCATCGCTCTTGTTCGCGTACGGAATCAGGCGAGTGCCCGCTGTTCAAGCGATGCTCGCGGCGGTCGTGGAACCCGTTCTCAACCCGGTATGGGTGTTCCTCGTGACCGGAGAACAACCTGCCGCCTCGGCTCTTGCCGGAGGAGCCATCATCCTTGCGGCGGTCACCGGTTCGTCCATCGCGAGTACGCGCCGTTCCGTAAAGGAGTAAAAATTGAAAGCATCGATAATTTTGGCTCATCCGTATAAATCGAGCTTTAATCATGCGATTTTCAATACCGCCGTACAGGTTTTGAACGGTTTGCAAATCAA
>JBAYHM010000261.1:0-6392 GCA_041666155.1 Treponemataceae bacterium | reverse complement strand
GTAACTGATGATGCGAAAAAAAACGAAAATGTTACTGCGCTCATTGCGGACCTAAAAAAAGTTTCAATAAAAAAAGGGTATGCCGCCGCCAGAGCTCTTTCGATAACGGCTTCTGTCTACGCGGATAAAAAAGAATGGGCCGAAGCCGAAAAGAACTGGCTTGAAGCGGCACAGGTTGATCCTAAGTCTTATCTGGCGCCAATTGCCCTGTACAACGCTGCCGCCGCGGCTGAGGAACGAGGAGACAACAAAAAAGCTCTGGAACTCTATAATCGTTGTGCTGGGGAATTCAAAGATTCCTTCCCGCTTGCGCCGCGTGCTCTTTTCGCCACAGGCCGCATCAACGAGGATTTGAAGGATTTCACTACGGCAAACGCAGCCTACAAAAAGATAATTGAACAGTGGCCGAACGATAGTTGGACAAAGTTGGCACATAGCCGTATAATTAGCATCGCGGCTAAAAAAGGCGCCAAATAGCCTACTAACATAGAAATGGCCCGCTAAAGCGGGCCATTTTTTATTCGGTGAGCGGGAGGACCAATATGGCTAAAAAACGGGCTAAAATATTCGAATCGAGGTATTTCGGTCTAGTCATCGGTGCCTTGATCATCGGACTGTTTCTACTTATGGACGTCAGTACGAATTTTTTTGAGCAGATGAATACAAAAACCGTTGATTTGCACTTCATTCTAAAAAGCTTAGCGACCGCCACATCTATCCAAGAGGGCGTAAGCGTTACGGCCAATAATCCCAAAATTTCAGAAGATATTGCTATTGTGGGAATCGATTCTCGGAGCCTTGCTCGTTTCGGCAAATGGCCGTTCCCGCGTTCAATACATGCAAATTTGATTGATTCTTTTAGTCGAATAAAGGACCAGAACGATAGGGAAAGCGCTTTATTTCTCGACGTTTTCATAATAGAGCCGGACAGAAGACCATCCGACGATGCTCGTTTTGTCAAAAGCATTGAAGACTCTAAGCATGTATTCATGGAAACAGTCTTAGAAGTAGGGATTTCTGATTATGAGTCTTTCCCGCGAATGCTTGCGCGTCAAAAAACTTTGTTCGGTAAAGCAGATACTTTCACGAAGGTATCTGGAGAATGGCAAAAAGTACCGGAATTCCTTGGGGTTCAGGCTCCTTTGATACCCTATGCGAAAGCCGTATCCGGGTATGGCCACGCAAATTATACTCAGGATTCCGACGAAATCTATAGGCGACAAGCATTGATAGCAAAGTTGAGTGTCGAAATTGAACAAATTCGGCTTGATACGATCAAGGAAAACTTTTCCGTAAGTATTTCCCAATTTGAACGCCTTGCATGGACTGATCGTCAAGGCGCAATCCATAATATAAAAACACCGTTAAATAATGACGATATTACCAAACTCGCGGTGCTTATGAAAAAATCGGCTCCACCGGTAATTGTAGACGCCGACTCCAACGGAGTTCCGGAAGATGAATATTTCATTGTTAGGAAGTTCCAAGATTATTTTGTTCCCTCAATAACACTATCTCTCGCGCTAAACTATTTTGGAGTATCTCCCAAAGATGTCGAGATTGAATTAGGTAAGAATATTATAATTCCGAATCCAACTAAGTTCGATCGTCAGACAGGAAAACGTGTTCCGTATACCATCGTCCAGGGGAAAGATGATTACGATAAAGACGGCAAATTAGTTAAAGAAGCTCCGAGAAAGACGATGGATAAGGTTACAATTCCGATAAATCAAAACGGCGAAATGTTGATTAACTTCATGGGTTATCGATCATCCTCTTCAGTGGATGGATACCAGACCTTTCCAGTGCGGTCGTACGCCGGGTATGCTGATCGCGTCCCAGGCCCTGACCCAGAAACCTGGCCGAAAACAAAAGCTGTCGGTGGAAAAATACTTATGGTCGGGCCATTTGCCGATGGTATTGCCCAAGATGAAAAGCCGACGCCTTTCGGCCTTATGTACGGAATTGAAATCCACACTAATGCTCTCAATACAATCTTGATGAGCAATTTTCTTCATACCGCGCCGTTCTGGTTGAACGCAATCATTCTTATTGTTCTTGTTCTTGCGATTTCTTTTTTAACCGCCCGTTTTTCTACGTTATGGGCATTTTTAACCATTATAGTATCCGTTATTGTTTTGTTTTTCGCCTTAACCTTTACTTTTGAAAATAATTCACTTATTCTTGATTTCACAAAACCTGCAATAGGGATGGTTTTGTCATTCATCGCGATAGTTTCTTACCGTGCAATGACCGAAGAACGCGATAAAAAAATGATCCGTGCTACTTTCGGAAAATATGTAAGCCCCAAAGTTGTAGACCAAATATTAGAGCAACCGCCGGAACTCGGGGGAGTGGATAAGGAACTGACTGTTTTATTCTCAGATATTCGTGGATTTACTACTCTTTCAGAAAATATGACGCCTCAGGAGCTTGTAAATCACTTAAACTTGTATCTCACCGCGATGACTGACCTTATTCTGGAATACGGTGGAACGCTTGATAAATATGTTGGTGACGAAATTATGTGCTTCTGGGGTGCCCCGTTGCCGTTACAGGACCACGCGATACTCGCGTGTAAATGCGCAATACGCCAGATGCAAAAGTTGCATGAACTCAACGAAGGCTGGCCTGAATCCAAACGTATAAATATCGGGATAGGTCTTAATTCCGGTATAATGACTGTTGGCAATATGGGTTCTCCCGGACGCATGAACTACACGCTGATGGGGGACAATGTAAACCTCGGTGCGCGTCTCGAAGGAACCAATAAGCAATATGGAACGAACATCATTATTAGTGAATTCACCTACGGCTTAGTGAAGGATTATTTTCTTGTTCGAGAACTTGATAATATTCGCGTGAAGGGTAAGAATAAACCGGTCCTCATATACGAGTTAGTCGATTGCATCGGGTCTATTGATCCACCGCCACTGGCTAAGGGCGAAAAACGATAAAGGACCATGAAAAGACGAGCAAGAGAATTACTCACTTCAGGAGTTATTCCACTTTTGTTATTGCTGAGCTCATGTGGCATAGATGAATACATCTACCTGGAGCCAATAACCAGTGTTACGATATCCGCATCCGACTTGCAAAAGATTACGGTGAATTTACCGTCGTCTCAGTCCATCTATTTTGATGAATATTTGATATATTATAGAATATACCCATCGACGACATCGAGCGCTAATTCGGTAGCAGCAACAAATTGGGCAACCATCTATAATGCCAACGAAAATTACCCGGCAACCCTTGAAACCGTACTTAAAAATCTATCATTTAAGGTTTTAGGTTTTGCTAAGAGTACTCAAAACGCTTCTATTTCCAGACTTGGCAACCCATTATCATCATCTAATATCAATACAAATTCTATCAATTCATTCGTCATTGATTTCAATCTTTCAAATCTTGATTATCCAAGTTTAGTCGTAAATGATTCTAACGGGCAATACCGTTTAATTCGAAATTTCGATTTAACGCTCGATGATAAATATAAAGATTTGTTGTATTACGATTCACTTACGTACAGTTCACTTACAAATATAGATAAGGATTTCTATCCAATTTCCGGGTATACGAGAGCCGTGTACCAATACGCGCACGTTCAGCTCGTTATTGTAGCTTCAGGGCATGACTCAAGTCTTTCAACCTTACATAGCACTGCCTGCCAGTTGGGAGTTTTCCGACTGACAGAGATCAACTACTAATAACCAACCAAGTACTGCTATGTTAAACATAATATTATAACTACTCATAATGTATATTCTGTCTACCAAAGTGGATTGCAAATATTATTGCTATGCAAAGATTCTAGGTCAAATTTGCGATACTTCTTTGTAAAGTTCCTCAAAAGCCTCAAAATACGAAATCGGTTCATTTATTGAATTTTTAGCAAAAACGTTTGACCGGATCAAACCAGACGGTAAACGTTGCACTTCACTTTTCAGACGATCGCGAAAGGCTTTATCCTCATGAGTCGAATGTGTATATGCAATTCCGTTGTAACTATAGGAATAACCCCAAAGAATTGCGGCTGCTGATACTTTTTTAACACCCTCGGGTATTATGAAACTCATTGCCTGAAGAACACATAAATCAGTGGGTAATGCTGCGTTTATTACACTTAAGAACGCATCAACCTGAATATCTTCCGCTACATCGATAGTGGCGATTTCGTTATCCGCTTGTATGCCTAGAGATAACGGAGATGCAAAATCAAGCTTAGGCAGAGGATTGAATCCTTCCGAATATTTAACAGGCAATGATGCGCGGACAAATGCCTTTGAGAATATTTCTACAAGAGATAGATGGGGCCAAAATATAGCCCGATTTTTTTTTGAAAACGAAAACATGATCCTACGCGTAAATGCCTCACGTGGAATGTCAACTGATAGTACTTTTGTAGACAACTTCTCATCGATCAACTCATGAACATCATATGCGTCGGCATTATTTACTGTTATACCATCATGGCAAACACCGCACGAATTTCCACAATCACGGGAGCAAGGAGATGTTAATTTACGAGCGATCGATTTCACGTATTCGTTTTTTAAGTATTTTTTCCCAACCCCAGCATTAATATCATCCCAGGGCAAAGAAGAATCGAGAGATCGTTCTACATGCAATTCTTCAATCAGATCAGCACCTTCAGATTCGATTAACGTACGCCAAATATCTTTACGGATATGGTCTTCCCAAGCATCAAGACGACAGCCTTGTTCGAATGCCTTCAATATCAACACACCGATTCGTTCATCCCCTCTAGAAATCAAACCTTCAAGCGTTGAAACGAATGAATCATGAGTACTTACTTTAAAGCCGGAATCCTTTAGTGCTTCTCTAATAAATTTTAATTTCTGAGAAGATTCTACTTCCCGGATCTGAGAACTCCATTGAAACGGTGTATGTGGTTTTGGAACAAAAGTACCTATGTTGATATTTATCGAAATATTTACCGCTTTCTTAATTTTTTTTAAAAACTCTATTATTTGCAATTCTTCTGAAGTATCGCATTCCGGATGTACCGGAAGCCCAATCATAAAGTAGAACTTCGCTTGTTTCCATCCTCTGAGTTTTGCTTCCCGCAGAATGGAAACTACGTTGTCAATTGATACTTCTTTGTTTATTGAAAGCTGCCAAGCATCAACTGGGGTTTCAATGGCAAAAGTCAGGCCGCTTTTTCGTACTTCTGATATAGTTTCCAAAACTGGTAGAGAAAAAGTTGAAACTTTTAGGGATGGTAACTGAAAAGATATATTTTGCTTTTTATATTTTTCATTGAGTCGAATCACTAGCGGAGATATTTCGGAATAATCACCTGAAGAAAGAGACGATAAGGAAATTTCTCTGTACCCTCCCCTCTTTACAAAAAGCTCAACTTCCTTTTCAATTGTTTCAATAGTTTTCTGCCGCATCGGCCTATACCAAATGCCCGCATGACAAAATCTACACCCATTTGGACAACCGCGCATTATTTCTACAGCGCCGTGATCTTGAATGATCTTCATGTTTGGAATGGGATACACGCATGCATCAGCGGCTTTCTCAGAAAAACGACGATCCATCGATCTGATTGTTTTTTTCCCCGGGATCCAGAGTGACGGCGATTTTCTAATTCGCTCCAAGATATCTTGTTTTGAAATAGCAGTCCTTTTCATTTCTACAATATCTTCGATGAGCGAAAAAAAATCATCTTCCGCTTCACCTATCCAGACCCCGTCAACAAAGGACGAAAAAGGTACAGGGTTCGAAGCGGCAGGACCTCCCAGGAGCACGATAGGATGCTCTTCATTACGATTGCTGGACAATAACGGGATATAACCGGCTTTCATAATAGAAAGCATGCCAGTGATACCGAGTTCATAACCTAAAGTAAAGCCGAGAATATCCAAACTATTTAATGGTATACCGGTTTCTAAGGTAAAAAGAGGAACTCGTACATTTTCTAATTCAGCTTCAAAATCGGGTGCTGGTGCGAAAACGCGTTCGCAACTCACCCCATTGATATCATTTAAGTGTTTATAAAGAATTTTTAAAGCTTGGTTTGACATCCCGATTTCGTACAAATCAGGGAAAGCGATTGCCATATTAAGAACAGATGAACTTTTTTGAATTTGCCCAAATTCACCGCCGACGTACCGAGCTGGTTTCTCTACTTGCAATAAAACATTTTTCAACTGAACACAAGGATTAATACGATCATTCGATTTCAATGTTCAAACCTTCTTGTATGTACGCTGAGTGTGAGACCTATCCCAATCATAGCAGCGACCAAAGAAGAGCCACCATAGGACATGAAGAGCAACGGGATTCCGGTAATAGGCATAACTCCCATGGTCATGCCTACGTTAATAAGAAAATGAAATACGATTATCGCGGCCATTCCG
>JBAYHM010000260.1:0-6396 GCA_041666155.1 Treponemataceae bacterium | reverse complement strand
GTCCCGCTCTCCCCGGTGATGAGGATGGTAGAACCCCCTGCCGCGACCTTCAGAGACTTTTCTTTCAATTGCGCGATTTGCGGACTTTTGCCGATTATCTCGTCAAAGGATGTTGAACGATTGGAAGCCGTTAAATTGTTGATGACCTCGTACACGTCTTCCATTTTCTTCAATGCAAGGATTGAACCCGCGTTCTTCGCCCCGAGCGAGACCGGGCGTCCCGATATGAGAGTATGAATTTCTCCGCCGGCGCCTCGTATCCGTAATTCTATATTATTGAACTGCGTGCCGTCGCGTAACAACATCGCCACATACGGTTCCGCAAAAATATCGACCACATTCTTGCCGATCAAGGACTCGCGTTTCTCATCCATGATTTCTTCAAGGATGGAATTGACGTACACAATACGTCCGTTTTCATCGACTGCCGTGATTCCCTCTTCAATAGAGTCCATGATCGATATCAGCTGGTTTTTCGCCACCGCTAATTTATCGGAAGATTCTTTTTCCAAAAGCTTGCTGACAATCAAGTCGGCCATGCGCTCAATGTATTCAACCAGGTTGTCTTGGTTTTCCAGCAGCATCGTTCGGGCCGCATCCGTTATCGCGATGAGGCCGATCGCGCCGAGCACTCGACCCTCGTGCGGAATAGGGACGCAGATCATAGCTTTGAGGTTACACTTGTCTTGTTCCTTACATACTCTGCAGTTCTCGCTTTCCTCCTTTCCGGAGATAACGAGAGTCTTTCCCGTCGAGATAACTTTCCCGAGTACGTACGTGTCTTTTATGTATTTAACTTCAAGATTGAAATGCTTTTTCGTATCCCCGATCTTATGGAATTCGTTATCCGATATCACAACGTCCATATTCAGAACGCTTGCGATTGCCTCGGATATCTTCTGTACCGATTCCTGTATTTCCAGCAATCCAACCATAACGCGATCCCTTCCTACCGCAGTATACGGCGATCTTCCCGATATGGCGAGCAAATCTATGTGGATTATTCTTCCAGGATTTTGTGGGACTCATTCATGAAGAAAACGCGGGCATAAAAAAACCGCCCTGGGCGGCATTGCGGCATTTGAACCGTAACGCAGCCTGGGACGGTTTCTAATCCAATAGGAGGGACGTAGCTATTACGCTTTTTTCCCCTTGGGCCACAAGGCAATGATCATGTAGAAAACCACCTGAACCACGAAAACGAAGCTCATGCCGCAGACCATGAGAAACAATCCCTTGCCGATATCGCTGCCAGCTTTGACGGACTCAAGAATATTCATCTTAGATTACCCCACTAACAACGGAACGATGGCAAGAACGATACCGCCCGCCATGACGGACCCGAGCTGGCCGGACACGTTGGCGCCGACTGCCTGCATGATGATGAAGGTGTTCGGATCTTCGGCGGTCGCCATTTTCTGAATGACGCGCGCGCTCATCGGGAACGCGGAAATTCCCGCGGCGCCTACCATCGGATTGATTTTTTCCTTGCGGAAAAGGTTCAACAATTTGGCGAACAGAACGCCGCCCGCGGTATCGAACACGAAGGCGATGAGGCCCATGCCGAGGATCATCAGAGTCGTGACGTTGAGGAACTTATCGGCGCTCATGGAAGAACCGATGGTAATTCCCAAAAGCAGCGTAACGATGTTGGCCAGTTCATTTTGGGCGGCGGCGGACAAGCGGTCAAGAACGCCGCATTCCCGGACGAGATTGCCGAACATCAGCGAACCGATAAGCGGCACGGACATCGGGGCCACAAGGCCGGAAACGATGGTTACGATGATCGGGAACGCGACGACCAGGGAGTTGGGGATCGCGGTCTCATGGGCGGTCATCTTGATCATCCGCTCATGCTTGGTGGTGAGCGCTTTGATGACAGGCGGCTGGATAAGCGGTACAAGCGCCATGTATGAGTACGCGGCTACCGAAATCGGACCCAGCAGATCTTTAGCGAAACGGGTCGCGACGAAGATCGATGTGGGACCGTCGGCTGCGCCGATGATACCTATCGCGCTGGCTACCTTGAGGGGGAAGCCGAGGAGCAAAGCTAGAATAACGGTGGCGAAGATGCCGAACTGAGCCGCGACGCCGAAGAACATCATGACGGGGTTCTTGAACATCGGCCGGAAGTCACACATCGCGCCGATCGCGATGAAGATGAGCACCGGGAAGAGCTCGGTCGCGATTCCCGCGTCGAAGAGGATCTTCAGGAAACCGGCGGCGCCTTCGTGCTCGAAGACAACCGAAAGCGGCAAATTAACCAGAATCGTGCCGAAGCCAATCGGCAAAAGCAGCATCGGCTCGTATTCTTTTTTAACAGCGAGCCAAATGAGCAAAATTCCGACCAGAATCATCACGACGGCCTGCCAGGTAAGCGACGTGAAGCCAATGAACAGTTGTTCCATAACGGTTACTCCATTTCGACCGGATATCGATCGAAAGATAATATCATCCTCCTCGATATTCGTAAAGATGCGGAACATGAATAGGTTCAATGAACCTATTCATGTTCCCTATTCCGTAAAAACTACCTATAAGCCCATGCGGTTGACCACGGACACTACGGCCCGCACTCCCGAGTCGGCGATGCTCGGATCTATGCCGACGCCCCAAAAGCGTTTGCCGTCCTTACGCTCCACCTGCACATACGCGACAGCGGAGGAATCGGCGCCGCGAGTCAGCGCGTCCTCATGGAAGGCGGTGACTTCAAAGCCGTTGATCCCAATAGATTTAAGCGCTTTTACAAACGCTTCGATGGGCCCGGACCCAACGGCCGAGACGAGTCGAGAGACACCGTCGACGATAACGTGCGCTTCCCAGGTAGATTTCTTCGTTTCTTTGTCGTTGGAAGTCTCCCGTATCGAGTCGAGATGGAGGCGACCCTTCTGTTCCAGGTACTCATGGGTGAAAACGTCCAATATTTCCTCACTCTTGAGTTCGCGCCCGACGGTATCGGCTTTTTTGTTCACGATGGTGCCGATTTCCGCATGCATGGCTTTGGGCAGATCGAAACCGTACTTTTCCCTCATGATGTACGCCACGCCGCCTTTTCCCGATTGGCTGTTGATGCGTATGATCGCCTCGTAGGAACGGCCGACATCTTTGGGGTCAATGGGCAGATACGGAACGTCCCATACACTTTCGCCGCCGGCCGCGGCCCGCGCGTCCAAGGCTTTCTTGATCGCGTCCTGGTGCGAACCGGAAAAGGCGGTGTACACCAACTCACCCGCGTAGGGGTGACGCGCGTGAACGAACATCCCGGTCATATTTTCGTACGCGTCCACAATAGCCGGGAGGTTCGAAAAGTCAAGTTTTGTATCGATGCCCTGGGTATACATATTGAGCGACATCGCGACGATATCGAGGTTGCCGGTCCGTTCGCCGTTGCCGAATAAGGTCCCTTCAATCCGGTCGGCGCCGGCAAGAACGCCGAGCTCCGCCGCCGCGATGCCCGTTCCGCGGTCGTTGTGCGTGTGGAGGCTGATGATAGCGCTGGACCGTCGTTTGAGGTGGGTGCAGAACCACTCGATCTGATCGGCATGCACGTTAGGGGTTGAGCATTCGACAGTGGCGGGGAGATTTAAAATCATGGGCCTCTCAGGAGTCGGACCCCATTCGTCCATGACGGCTTCGCAGACTTCCAGAGCGTAGTCTATCTCGGTTTGCGAAAAGCTTTCCGGAGAATACTCAAGCATGACATCCGTGCCTTGGATCATCGGCAGGCGGTCTTTGACCATCCGTATGCCGTTGATCGCGACGGCCTTGATTTCGTCTTTGGTCATATTGAAGGTATATTTACGTTGAGCAGGAGAAACTGAATTGTAAATGTGAAAAACCGCTTTTTTGGCGCCTTTAAGGCTTTCCATCGTGCGTTCGACCAAGTGCTCGCGCGCTTGGCAGAGTACCTGAACCGCCACGTCGGCGGGAACGCGATTTTCGTCAAAGAGCCTGCGCGCAAAATCGAACTCTATCTGACTGGCTGAGGGAAAACCAATCTCGATCTCCTTAAAGCCGATTTTTACGAGCATCTCGAACATCGCCAGTTTCGCCTCAATGCCCATCGGATCGATCAAGGCTTGATTTCCGTCGCGAAGATCAACGGAACACCAACGTGGCGCTTTAGAGATCACCGCATCGGGCCACATCCGCTTTTGCATCTTTACTACCGGACTCGCGACGTATTTCCGCATGATAACCCTCATTTCCTTCATCAATCGTTCGCGCGGCGTACGCCGCACGGAAAATAAAAAAGCCCGCCTACCGGATGACCGGCGGCGGGCTGTCGTTGCGTGCTTGGTGAACGTCTACGGTCGTTTAACTCCGTCGTTCCGCCCTGCGCGCGCGTCTAACCCGCCCTGACGTAGTAGTAGGGTGGATAGGAGTAGGCTTAGGCTGGAATCGAAACGAGTAAACAACATATTCAGAAAAATAACGCAGAACCGAAGATTCGTCAATAGGAGCCTTCCGTTTCACACGTACGGAGTCAGCAGTCTGGCCGTTCCGTCGCGTAGGCGGACGGAAAGCGGGAGGGCATACAATTCGGAGAGCTGAACCTGATGGGAGCCGGCGATGCGTTCGTCGGCCACCTCGTCGAGTTCCCGCGTGAGCTCCGTATCGTAGCACTCCAAGTCGTATTCAAAGTTAAGGCGGAGGCTCCGCGAATCCCAGTTGGTCGAGCCGATCAGAGACCACACTCCATCGGCGGTGAAAAGTTTGGAATGGTCAAAAGGCGGAGCCGACAGATACGCCCTGCAGCCGTTTTCCAGAAGATCGATCAACTGCGGCCGCATCGCCCAATCCATTACGGAAAAATTCGTTTTTTCGGGGATAACGATATCGACTTTGACGCCGCGGAGAGCCGCGACTTTTATCGCGGAGGAAAGCGCCTCATCGGGGAGAAAATACGGGCTGACGATACGAACACGAGACTGCGCGGCGGCCAATGCGCCGAGCATCACCTTCGGCATATTATCCAAGTCGGTATCGGGGCCGTCGGGAATTCCCCGCGCGAGCACCGATCCGCACGGCGAAAGCCGCGAGAACCAAGGCTCGCCGAGAAGCTGCTCCCCCGTCGCGAAGGCCCAGTCGGTCGCCAAAGTCCGCTGCATATCGGCCACGGCGGGTCCCCGCACGGAAAAATGAAGACAGCGGACGGGGTGCCGGGGATTTCGGGAGAGCCAATGCCCCGCCCTGATATTCGTCCCACCGGTGAAGCCGAGCTCACCGTCTACGACCATGATCTTCCGATGGTTGCGCATATTCGAATAACGGAACAGGCGGGGAACCACGGTCGGAAGGAAACTCGCGGCGCGGATTCCCGCTCTTTTCAATTCGGCGACCATGCTGGACTTGCTGTAACGAGCTCCCAGCCCGTCTATAAGGACCCGCACCGCGACGCCGCGCGCATGGGCGCGAACCAGCGCGTCCCTGAAGGCGCTGCCTACTTCGTCAACGTCGAAAATATACGTCTGAAGCGTAACGGATTTTTTCGCGCGGTCGATAGCCGCAAGCATCGCGGGGAACGCGGCATCACCGTCACGCAATAATTCGATGGAATTCCCGGAAGACAGGGGGCGGCGGCTAACCCGCTCCGCGAGGCGATCCATACCGATAAAATGCGGGTGACTTACGGCGAAACCACTTTCGGCTATGCTCGTCGTTTCCGTTACTTCAGTATCGGGGGAACCTTTCCAAGCATCGAGCAATCCTAAAGAAGCACCGGAACGTTGAATGCGATTGATGCCGAACACGAGGTAGAACGCGGCGCCCAGGAACGGCGCGAGCCACGCCATACCGATCCAGCCGATGGCGGCCCTGACGTTCCGCTTGTGCAGCACCGCGTCGCAAGTGACGGCAAGAGCGGCGCCGAAGTAGATTAGCGATGATGCGAGCGGCAGCAGCGCGAAAAAAGCGTCCATAACTATGAGTTTATCGCTTTCAACCGGTTTTGTGCTCTTAAAAGAGAGGATCGGGCACGGGAAGCCTCGAATTTCAACATCGATGCTCCCAGCCGTTCCTCAGCCCGTTTCAACGCGTCTTCCGCCCGCAAGCGGTCAATCTCCTGGGGCCACTCCGCGGCGCCGGAAAGCACGACCGCGCCGTCGAAGGTGACTTCAATTACGCCCTCAGTCACGGCAGCGATCTTCCAAACACCGTCCGCGTCCAGAATGCGCAGAATACAGGTTTTCAGCGGCGCGGTGAATGGGGACCGCCCGGCTCTCACCCCTATTTGTCCGTCCGCGATATCGGCGACAAAGGCTTCCACTTGCCCGGAGAAAAAGAGGCGGTAGGGGGTGTGCACCTGGAGGCTGAAAAGCCGGGCCATCGCTCAATACTCCTTGGCTTTCTCGTTCACGTCGTCTATGCCGCCGGTCATGAAGAAGGCCTGCTCGG